>DATGZD010000070.1:0-67968 GCA_035297385.1 Candidatus Sulfotelmatobacter sp.
TGTGCTAATCCTCAATGTCTTGAAGTATCTCCATGACTCTTTCAAGTTGTTGAAGCAACTTGAGATCAAGTTTCTGATCATTATCTACATTTTTGAGTAAATCAGCACTTTTCATAGTAAACGCCTAGTCACCATTAATTATAATTGTTTTTGAGGTTTTTACTTCGAAGTTCGAAGTAAAAACCAATATATTACTCTTAGTTTTAACAAGTTGCTTTAATTTAGAGAGGGAAGTCCCAAATGAATTTGCGTCTTTTAGTGCTATGAAGAAAAGTAGCACTATCAAAAGTGGATGTAAACATCATATACTAGTGGTTTTGCTGTGCAGGAACGGCTTTGAGATGTGGTGCGGTCGCCGGGATTCGAACCCGGGATCATTAGCTTGGAAGGCAACCATAGTGAAGAGCAAGTCATTCACTTTAATGTCCTAAACCAGACTAGACGACGACCGCTCAGCATACTGTCATGGACAGATTATATTTTAAGCTTATCTGACATTATAGGATAATGTGATTCGCTTGGGTTTGTTAAATTGACCTAGTTAGCTGTAAAAAGAAACAGCTAGGCATGTAGAAAATTCTTAAACTAAAGCTTTCAGTGTTTCCAGAGCGACGGCATCTATTCCATGCTGTGCATGAACATAGACTACAACTTCTATCAGAAGTGCTGCTACCAAGAAGATTGCAAACCCACGTGTTAGATTGACAAATGACAATGCCAAATCAGTATAAGTGAAAGAGTCCGATGTAGCTAGCCAACTCAGAAGTTGGCTGGCGAGTCGCGACAAAATTTTCTAAGTCAACAGAAATCCACCAGCATAAAGATGCTAGTATGACTGCTAAGATGCTGCCGATGATAGTAAGATTTTTCCAGCCGGGAGCTAATGAAGAAGAAGCAACTATTCGTGTTCCAGAAGATGTGGAGGAGAATCGATAGTCAATCATTTTCTTGGCGGTTTGCGATGATATACCCCACAAAGAACCTTGTTTAACCAAAATCCGCTTTAAAGGTTCTTCAATTATTAGTGAATAATTCTTCTTTAGCAGCGTCATCAAGTTCTCGTATGTTTGTTCAACTGTCAAGTTTAGATTTTGTTCAATCAAGGAAACATCATAGTCTTAGCTTGGTTTTTCGTTGGATTTGAAGAGTCGTTTCTGATACTGTGATCTGTGCTTAAGACCTGGAACATTACTGCGAGCTGCGTTTCGCTGGCGTTCTAAGTTAAGTATACGTGCATACAATTTTGATGCTTTAGTTTTGGAAGGAATCTTAGATTTTAGTGGTCGAACAGGAACAGGAGTAAAAGGTTTTATTTCACTACTTGATTTTCGCCCACGCTTACGAACCCTTGGTAGTTCACGAACTTTCTTAAATACAACGTAACCTTCTTTTGGATTGACTTCTTGTACTTCCCAGCCTGCTTCCAACCAGCCTTTTGCATGAATTGCAGAGGGTGAGTTGCTCCACCAAGCTTCAGAACGATAAGCTTCTATAGGCAGATTACTTCCAATTAATCCATCAATTCGTGCGAACGATAATTTAACAATACTTGTGAATGCAGCTCTAAATTTCAAATGTCTAGTTAATCCATCATATTTTGAAGAAGTTCGAGGGGAAACGATACGCCGAGCACAATGAAGACACAACATAGCAGTTGGATCGCCAGTGGCAACATCAGGCACCATGCAATCACGACAGAACAAGCGTTTACATCGTTCACACTTCTTTAGACGATAGCTTGAAAGGACTCTGCCACAGATTCCACATTCTTCTTTGAAGATTATCACACTCATACAAACGTGTATGAATACGATCTAACTATAACAGCGTTTAATGAGATATTAATCTTCAGCTGATAATGAGAATTACTTTAATTAGAGATGAAAAGAATTGAAGAGTTTGGAGTAATTTATTCAAACTCTATTGTTGAAGGAGGTTTATCGGTTAAATCATAAAGGCATCTAACTACTGTTGGATTTTCTTCAGTGATTCTTTTCGAAATACGCATGAGCATTGGATATGGTACCTGTTTTGCTGTAGCCGTGACAGCATCTGTTGATTCTACAATTCTTATAGTGATAATGTTACCGTAGACTCTTTTTCCGTTTTTGATACCTGTTGCTCTATCGTTGTGAAGCACCGCAAAATTCTGAAAAGTACCTAATCCTGCGGTTTCTTTCTCAACAATTTCTGTAGCCTTCCGCACTATAGCTATTTTTTCAGGAGTTACTTCACCAAGAACTCTTAATGATAATGCAGGACCGGGAAAGGGCATTCTTTCAGAGATTTCTTTGGGCAAGCCTAATTGTCGAGCTACATTTCTGACATCGGGTTTGAATAATTCTCTTAAAGGTTCAAGGATCTCGTAGCCATACTTTTCAGGATTAATACCAATCTGTGAAAGAACATTGTGTTGAGACTTAATTCCTTGTACCGTCTCCATAACATCAGCTTTAATTGTTCCTTGCACAATGAATTTGATTTTTTCTTCTTTAGCTGCTTTTCCCAGAGTTTTGTAGAACGTATCCCTGAATGCTTTACGCTTCTCTTCTGCATCTGTCTTGCCTTTGAAAACTTGAAAGAATTCTTTCCTGGCATCAATGTATTTGCCTTTAATGCCCAGATTGGTCAGAGTTTGCATCACAAATTCTGGTTCTCCTTCTCTTCGTAATCCGTCATCGATGAAAATAGCGGTTAATTTTTCTCCAACAGCTTTATGAACCAAAAAAGTTGCTACCGTGCTATCAACTCCGCCAGAACAAGCTGAAATCACTCTGCTTTCGCCAACTGTTTGCTTGATTTCTTTAAGAGAAATTTCTATAAACTCTTTTGTATCAAACATATTCTTCAGTTTCTCCTCAAATTGTTAGAGCGTATTTCGTCTCTTTCTTTTTAGCTTTACCATTGCAACAAAACTCCAAGATCTTCGTTGAATCTTGAAAAACGTGCAATTATAACTTTGAATTCCCGTTACTTGGGATTTTTCATTGTATCTGGCAAGTAGAAAATCACGGCTCAATTAAAATATAATATAGAAGCTCGCCACAAGCTCGGCATGCAAAAGAGTTACTTTTTGCCTTTAGCATGTTTTGCCGGCAGTGAAACTTTTTTTTCTCTTTACGTTTCTGAGCTTTTTCCCGCTCCAACTTCTTATGTTGCTCTAGCCCTTGTGCTTTCTTTTCTCTTCTAGACAAATTACTCAACCTTAGCAGGCAGTATAAAAGAGGCGAACTCAAAAACATTACTGTTAATCGTCATTAGCTATCATATTTTAAATATTCAATATGGCTAATGCTAAGCGGGAAGATGGAAACGTCAACAATTAAAAAACGTTGTCCTAAATGTGGTTCAACAGAAATAGAGAAAGGCAAAAATCAAGAGTACCAGTGCAAGCAATGCAAAGAAACCTTCTATTTTGTTACCCCCCAATGCGGCTCTCAATTTGAGCTAAAAAGATACGAGCTTTAGTTACCTCTTAAACGCAACCATATTCTTGTGTGCGCTTCTTAATCCAGATGCCAATCAGAGAAAACGCCAAAATGCCCAGTTTACTATCCCAATTCCAATAAAACTATTGCAACTCTTATTAGCTTAAAATAATCTTGTTGCTTGTTAAAAAATGACCAGAGATAATGCGAGGCTAGAGAAGGCAAATAGTTACGATAAGAATGAGTTAATGAAAAGTGAAGTGAACAATATCCTTCGATTACTAAAGGAGTTCAGGATTAAATTTCCATTCACTGAAAACCTGCGAGCGATAGAATGGTTAGATCCTGATAAACTCTTCAAAGTAAATCCAGATCAGGTAGGCGAATTCTTCCAGTTTCTCGATGGCCCCCTAAAGTCTCTTGGTAACTTAAATCAAAATAGCTCCAACGTTTACCGCAATGCCCGACTGCAAATTGGAGACTTCAAGAATCTGCTTCGCGTTGTGGTCGATAAAAGGAAGTCTTTAGCCGAGAAAGTGGATGCTCCTTGGGAGAAAATTGGGGGTTTAGGGCAGGACAAGCTGCTTGCAAAAAAAATCATTTATTGCTTTAACTATGAAAGCGGAGCGGTACTGCCTATCTTTAGCACACAACATCTGAGGCATTTTGTTAACCGCGTCGTAGATGCGCCAAGTAGCCAAACAAAATATTGCTCGCTTGGACAAGAATACGCCCAGTACACCAATGAATTGTTAAAAGTCAAAGATAGCTTACCCGTGACACATGCTTGGGAAACCCTCTATTTCGCCACGTTCCTCTACAACGCTTATCCACCGCCTGACAGCGAAAAACCCACACTTAACCCTTCAGGTGAAAGAAAAACCATCAATGTTGTAACCAATGAGCAGCTCGAGCTTGGAGCATTCGTAAGACTGCTCGGTGAGCTACAAGCCAAAGGCAAAATTACTGGACAAGAGTTCCGAGAAAACCGTGAATTATGGATGAAGCAGCAGCCAAACGACCGAGACATAATGATATGGCGGCTTAAGCAACTGTTAAACCCTCAACCCGAAAAAACTAACCCGCGAAAACCACAATCGGATGAACCGCCCAAACGGCCAACACGCCAGAAACTTTAAGGAATATTATGGAAGGCGATAGGAAGACCACAGTTTAAGCTTTAGCATAGTTTCTTCTTTTTATCGTTAATTTTGCTTTGATCAGCGTATTCCTCATATCTTGCGAACATATGGGTGGTTTTGACCCACGGATTTTCTTTATATTTTAACTCATATGTGACGTAGCCTGTGAAGCCACAGCTTTCTTGTTCCGCATAACTGCCAATTTCTTCAGAATAAAACTAAACCCAAGCAAATAACACACAATATAAAATATGCTCTTTCTAAAGGAGTAACTAATAAACTCAACATACTCTGACTTAGAAATCATCAGTCTTTCTGGGAAAACCTTAAAGCTATTTCAATCAAGACGAGCGTATTACAACCATCAAATAACAAAGACTATCATACGAGAAGGATATAGAAGTTGTTAGGCACATACAGAGGATTACCCAAAGAGGCAACACGAATAATTTACTCTCTGATAGTGCCTTCAATTGCATATGGTATGCTTTACACGGATATAAGCTACTTCTTAACCCTTCAGGGATTATCCGATGTAACCATGGGTTTAATCGTAATGGTGATGGGTATTTCAACTTTTACCGCCAGTATTCCGCTAGGAATGGTTGCAGATAGGTATGGAAAAAAGAAAATGCTCATACTTGGCAATATAGCCGCTAGCGTTACAATAGCAGTTTTCGCGTTAACTACAAATGTGGGAATACTTTTCATTGCTGCTATTCTAGAAGGAGTAGCTGAGGGAGCTTCTGCAGCAGCAACTAGTGCTTTGCTCGCAGAGAAATGTGAGGCAATACAGAGGAATAGTGTTTTCTCTCTTTTTGGTTTCGCGCAAAGTATGGCTTTTGGTGCCGGAGGCTTCACTGTACTAGCAGTTGGAGTCTTTCAAGCTTTGAGTTTCAATGAAAGTGAAAGCCATGTCTTACTCTATGTTGCAGTGGCGATTGTGAGTTTAGCATCAACTGCCTTGATGCTTCGCATTACGGAATCCAAAATTTCCAAAAAACCAACAACTAAGACAAAATTCAAGATAGATAGTCTGTTTCCAAAAAAATCTAAAGATGTCATAGTGAAGTATGTGCTTACTGGAGCCACAATTGCATTTGGTGCAGGTCTATTTGTTCCGCTTATGACTCGTTGGATGCGTTTGCAATATGGTGTAGTAGATACTCTAAGCAGTTCTGTTTTAGCTGCAGCCAGCATTGCAATTGCATTTGCAACCTTAGCCTCACCGTACATTGCCAAAAGGATTGGTCTCATAAAAGCAGTAGTAGTAACTCAATCTTTATCAACACTTTTTATGTTCCTCACACCACTTTCTCCTGGTTTCTTTCTGGCAAGCGCAATCTACAGCGTTAGAGCGTTTCTGATGAATATGTCCAGTCCATTAGAGCAATCTATGATAATGGGTCTTGTCTCACCAGATGAACGTGGAGTAGCATCAGGAATAAGCACTGCACTTTGGAGGCTACCAAATGCTTTAAGCTCATCAATTGGAGCATGGATGATGGGTCTAGGGTATCTAGCTTTACCCTTCTTTGTTGGCACCATTATTTATGTAATCTCAATCAGTATGTTCTGGTTCTTCTTCAAAAATACTGCTATGCCTGAAGAAATAGATGAATGTGAACGTCAAGTTGACATATTGAGAGAATGAAACTAAAGAAACAAGATGTATTTGAAAAAGAAAAAGAGAAGGTATTATCCTTTAACGACTGCTATAGGCACAAGTCTTGCAACTTTTGTAGCAATACCAATGCGGTCACTTACATCTGCAACGACATCTACGTTTTTATAGGCAGGATCGGCTTCTTCAGCTAATACTGAAGGACTCGTAGCCCGAACCACAATACCGCGCTTCTCTAACGCCGCTTTAATATCGCCACCCCAGAATTGCCGTTTTGCTGCTCCTCGACTCATCATACGACCTGCACCGTGCGCCGTAGAACCGAAAGTTAACTCCATTGCTTTGCTTGTTCCAGCCAAAACCCATGAACTCGTACCCATACTACCAGGAAGAAGCACGGGTTGACCTACAGAACGATAATCCGCAGGAACCTCTGAGTGTTCAGGTGGAAATGCTCTTGTAGCCCCTTTCCTATGTACCCAAACCTTCTTGGAACCACTGTTAATCTTATGAGTTTCAATTTTAGCGATATTATGAGCCACATCATAAACAAGCTTGAGTCCAAATTTCTCTGGATCTTCGTGAAAAACTTGCTGAAAACTCTGTCTAACCCAATGCATTATAGCTTGACGATTACAAAATGCATAGTTAACTGCGCAAGCCATAGCCTGCATATAATCTTTAGCTTCGTTGCTATTGCCGGGTGCACATGCTAATTCTCTATCTGGCAATGTAATTTTATATTTTTGTACAGCATGCTCCATCACACGTAAATAATCCGAACAAACTTGATGACCAAAACCACGTGAACCGCAATGAATCATAACCGTAACTTGCCCCTCACGCTCAATTCCAAAAACTTTTGCTTTCTGCGAATCAAAAATCTTATCAACTTTCTGAACTTCCAAGAAATGATTACCTGAACCCAAAGTGCCAATTTGGCTTAATCCTCTGCTTTTAGCAGTAGTGGAAACTTTGCTGGGGTCAGCATTCTTCATAGCGCCGCCTTCTTCACAGTGTTCTGCATCTTCAGGCCAGCCCAATCCTTTTTTAATTGCCCATTGAACACCCTCAACTGTCAGTCTGTCTAGATCACTAT
This sequence comes from Candidatus Sulfotelmatobacter sp., assembly GCA_035297385.1. GTDB lineage: Archaea > Thermoproteota > Bathyarchaeia > Bathyarchaeales > Bathycorpusculaceae > UBA11855. The sequence goes on from DATGZD010000070.1 coordinate 7,294, forward strand.
TGCTTACTCTGAAATCTTTTCTTGAACTACCTAATCCAGAGGGAACATTATCAAAAATAGTGCCTGCTATCTGTGGCAATTTTGGTCTCAACTCTTGTTCTGAAAAAGTCGTTGATAAAAGTCGAACACCACAATTAATATCGTAGCCAACGCCACCTGGGCTAATTACACCTTCATCATAATCTGTTGCTGCTACTCCACCTATTGGAAAACCATAGCCTTCATGTCCATCGGGCAAGGTTACAGCATACTTGTAAATTCCTGGTAAATAAGTCACATTACCACATTGCCATAACGTACGATCAGTCTTCATCTTCTCCAATAATGCCTCATTCGCAAACACGACTCCAGGAACACGCATGCCTGGCTTGTACTTTGGAACCTGCCACATGTAATCATTGATTTTTTCGAGAGGCACAGTCTCTGGCACAGATCGACCTGCATCTTCACCCATAAATACAAAACCTCAACAACAGAAGACGGAGCTGAATATAAAACAGTTTTGACGATCAAGTTGTAGGTTTGGTCGCATATTCTATGAAGCCTTGTACACTATTTTCAATCAATGTTTTTCGATCCACAGGATTTGCCTCAAGAGCTGGGACTACTTTGCGAATGCTTTCGTCTTCCTCCAAGATTCTCTCACAAATCATATTGAGACTTTCTCCATGACGTAAACTGTCTTGAACAATGCTAAGCCACTTCTTAATTTGTAACTGATAATTCCGTAAACGTCTGACTGCATCTAAGGCTTTCCCAAAATGACTGTAATAAAGAACCTCTGGGGTGAATGCGATGAGTTTATCTATTGAAGCCCAGGCAATGTCAGGACGAAAAGGTGGAGGAGTCGTTGGAAAAACAGTGTCAAATTCTGCGAAGTAAGCGCCTGCAGCATCTCCTGGAAATATTCCTTGATTAAGATGCTCATAGTAACTTACGTTATGTGAAGCATGTCCTGGACTTTCAATAACTTCTAACCTTAAGCCTTTCCCTAATTCTAGAATTTTGCCAGTAGTTGCTGCAATTATTTTGTCTTTTGGGACGGGGTCGGGCTTACCAAACATTTCTGCAACGATTCCTAACGTGTCCTGAGATGCTATCCAAAGTCTTGTAGGATCAATAAGATGAGGAGCCCCCTTAGGATGAACAATTACTTTCGCATTTGGTAGCTTCCTAAGTAGCGTACCAACCCCACCACTGTGATCGATGTGGATATGAGAAAGAGCTACGTAAACAACTTGATCAGGTTTCACATCAAGCTCCTCTAATCCAGCAAGCAGGTTAGGGATACTTGAAGTCGGTCCAGTTTCAACAATTGTGACCTGCTCGCCCTTGAGAACATAACTGGCAATGAGATTTCTGAAGCCGCCCGTTTGGAGGTCTATGACGAAAAGGTTTTTACCAATTCCTTTAGTATGCATATTTTTCATCGCTTTCTTCAAACAGTTTTAGAGTTAGGGTTAAATCAATAAACGTTTTTATCAAAAATTTGGACAAAATTAATTACATTGTTAATCTCTTCCACTACAGAGAAGGCAAGTTGAAGGGAATGAAAGCAATCATTTTTGGGCCACCAGGTTCAGGAAAAGGTACGTATGCATCTAGATTGCAGGCGAGAGTTAATGTTGAGGTAATTTCTATGGGTGATATCTTCCGTGAGATGATGAAGGAGGATTCAGAGCTTGGACGTAAGATTAAGGACTACGTAGAAAAAGGACTACTAGTTCCTAACGATATCGTCAACGAAGTCTTGAAACAACGCTTAGCTAAAGTTTCACCTGGAAAAGGATTCATTTTAGATGGGTATCCACGAACAATCGAACAAGCTGATACTTTAGAGAATATTACAAAGATAGATGTTATCATTTTGCTTATGGTTCCTGACTGGATAATCATTGAACGTCTGTCCTCGCGCCGAGTCTGCAGGAACTGTGGTACAGTCTACAATATACGATTCCTAAAACCTAAAGTTGAAGGGATTTGCGACAAATGTGGTGGACCACTCTATCAACGTTCCGATGACACTCCTGAGGTAATCAAAAGGAGACTTCATGTTTATGAGGAGGAGACTCAGCCAATTTTGAGACGTTTCAAGGACAAGGCTGTGCCTTTCGTTGTAGCTCATTGTGATAAATTAGAGATGCCGCCTGAAACAGTTGTGGAAGAAATTGTAAAGGACTTGGAAAAACTTGAATTAGCTTAAATGTCCAGGATAAATTCCAAAGTTACTTTATCATGTTCTTTGATTATTTCCATACGATGATAGGTTACTGCTTTAACTGCAACCTTTTGTGGATGTTTTTCTGGCGAATATTTTTCTCCCCATATAGTAGCTTTTAGTTTATAGCCATCATTACTATCTTTCAAACTGTCGATTTTGAATTTTGAATACAACATAGTATTAACCTCAAACTTCACTAGTAAGGCTTCAAGCCAATTATAGAGCAATTCATACTCATCTTCTGCTTCAACCTCAACTGTGTCTTGTTGTGTTGGGTTAACTTTTGTTGTATCAGTCATAACTTCAAACATGGCCAAGGCAGAATTCTCGAATGCTTCTTCCAAAGTCTGACCATAGGCAGCGATGAGGATGTCAGCCGTGTGGTCGAGAAACTTGAATTTTTCTGTTTTTTCCATCCCCACCGCTCCGTTTTCAAAGAAGTTAATTAGAAAATTTTTTGGATTTTATGAATAGCCGCTGAGGTGAGTTTTGCAACTTCTTCTACATCGGTTAGGCTTACCATGCCAACCGGACTATGAATGTAGCGTGTTCCAATAGATATAGCACCACTTGGAACACCTTCACGAGTCAACGATATACGTGCTGCATCCGTCGAGCCCATCAGGCCTGTTTCGAGCTGAATATTGATTTTTTCTTCTTCTGCTGTATCTAATAGTAAGCGCATAATTTTTGGATGCGTAATTAAACCTGAATCTGAAACTGTTAGCGCTGGACCTTTACCCATCTTAACTGTTGTATCAAATTCTCTGACACCAGGAACGTCGCCTGCTATTGTCACATCTAAGGCCAATCCAACATCTGGATTCACACTGAATGCTGCAGTTGCAGCTCCACGCAAACCAAGTTCTTCTTGAACTGTGCCAACAACATACACTGTGCAGTCTGTTGGAGTTTTTTCTAAGAGTTTTAGAGTTTCAATCAAGCACACACAGCCAACTCTGTCATCAAAAGCTTTGCCAATAACGGTGTCTTTGCCAGTTTTAGTGTATTTTATATCGAAAGTAATCGGGTCACCAACTTTTACGCCCATCTCTGCAACGTTTTCTTTACTCATTGCGCCAATGTCTATGAAGAGCTCATCGTAGGGCATAATTTTTTTGCGTTCTTCTTCTTTTTGAACATGAGGTGGTTTTGAACCAATGATTCCTGGAAGCGGTCCTCTTTTGGTATTAACAACAATTTTTTGGGCTATAAGTATACGGTCGTCGATTCCACCCATTTTTGCAAATTGTAAAAAGCCGTCTTTGTTGATAGTCTTTACCATTAATCCTATCTCATCCATATGCGCGGCTATCATAACTTTAGGCGCACTTTCCTTACCCTTCTTTACAGCGATAACATTTTCTAATTTGTCTACTATGACTTCATCAGCATAGGGTTTCATGAATTCTATCATAAGGTTACGAATCTCTTCTTCTCTACCTGCAACACCAGAAGCGTTTGAGAGTTTTTCCAAGTTCTCAGACAGTGACACTTACATTCCTCTTGGATAGTTTCGTGGCTACAATTCAGATAGAAGATTATTAAACAATTGTGGTACAAGCTGTAATATGATAAGCTTGATCTAAAGATTCTACTGTTTTCAGATTTCGATATGATAGGCAATAGCCAATAGGTAATTCTAACAAAACTTGAATAATAAACATGGAGAATTTTAGAAGCAACAAATTCCGTTTATTCCACAGTCATTTCTGTCTCAGAGGATGTCATTGTTCTGGGCGCAACAGCTAGTTTTATGGTAAAATCAACGTCATATTCTCCATCGATCTTGTCTACTGCAAAGTGCCAATTCTTTACACTAATATCTGAACCTCGAATTGTCATGACTGCATCTTTAACTTTGCTAACTGTATCAGTTATTCTCTCAAAGTCTATAGTATTACTACTCTCCTCAGTATCGCTGGGTTTATCACATTTAACTGCCCTCTCCTCATCAGTTTTTCTGGTCAAGTCTTCACCTCCAACAAACACCGTAAATATGCTGTTTGCAAAGTTCATAAACAAATGTGATTGTGTCTATACTACCACTTAACAATAAGACAGAGAATTGCATTAATCTATCAAGGAACTAAAAAGGCAATAGCTTGGGCATTCAACTGTAATTTACCTAACTATTTCTAGCAAGCGGCTTGTCAAGAAAGTTTGACTAACGTTTAGTCAAGAAATATTGACAAGAACCCTTAATTTGCATCATTATGCCCCAGTTATTGTGAATTCAGATACATTCCCTTCCCGGAAGCAAGATTAAGATAGTGTTCCAAAGAATAGAACTAAATCAAGCGAAAACCATTTCAAATATGGGAGAAGGCTAGATCAAGAAACATCAGAAGAAAAAAGAGCGAGCTTTCACAGTCGGGCTCTGGAGTAATCGACCTCCCAATAGTGACCAAATATGACAGAGGAGTCAAGTCCCGTGATAAGTCCATCTGTCAAGAGATGGATATTCCTTGCAGCATTAGTAGGTTACGCTATACTTGCTATTTATCTGTTCTATTTCGTCGGAGTTGCTGACTTACTCTTTGTCGTAAAAAAGATGAACTTAGCCATCTTTTCGTTAGCAATAGCTAGTGTAATAATAAGTCTTACTTTTCATACTTTGGTATGGCTACAACTTCTTAACTCTGTTGGTATTAAGCTCGGTTTCCGCAGATCATATACGCTATATTGGGTAGGCGTGTTTGTTGACAACCTTATTCCTGGTGGATGGTCAGGCGACCTTTTCAAGGCTTACTTATTGAACAAGGACCCTACAGTAGAGAGTGGCAAGGCAGTTGCCTCCGTCGTAGCAAAGAACATGTATGAAGCAATATTTAACTTGGGCAACATGCTTGTCGGGATTGCATTATTAGTATTGAACTATACATTTGAAGGCTCTTTACTGATTACCCTTGGAGGTGTAATGCTACTGCTAACTTTGCCCTTGGTCATCCTACTCATAGCAAGTTTCAGACCTAACGGTGCTCAGAAGATTGTAGCTGCATTGTTCAGATCTCTCTCAAAAATACGGAAAAACAATTGGCATCCCAAGGAGATTCAAACAAAAGTGGAGAAAGCTTTAGGAGACTACCATGAAGGAATGCAGGTTCTTCTGCAGAAACCAGCTATGCTTCTCAAGCCTATGATCCTATCATTATTTGCTTGGGCATTTGAAATCATTACCTTACTCTTCACTTTCGCATCATTAAATCAATTCGTACCATTAGATAAAGTCATCATAGTCCGCTCAATAGCAGGAAACATTGAAGCTCAGGGATACGCATTCATGGGCTACGCACAGATAGTTACGACAGAACTGTACAGGACGCTCGGCGTTCCCCTTATTATTGGCGCATCTATAGCTCTACTAGGTGGAACTGCAATCTTCTGGGTGAAAACAGGAATTTCATATACTGCTTTCCATCGCACGTTACTCTCGAAAAAGCAGGTTACTTCACAAAAGCAAGAATTGATTCAATAAATTCTCCAATCAAAGGCTTGCTATTCAATGGCATAGACGATAGTTCATAAAAATAAGTAGAACCTGTGCCGAACTAGGTCCTACTCTTAAGGCGAAGGTTCTTTTCATTTCTTCATTTTAGGAATCATTGCTTCGAGAGTATTGTTGTTGGTACATTTTGCAATAACGAATAGCATATTATCTAACTGCAATTCGTCTGTTTTTATGCTGAGTTTTCGGCATACATCGTTACACTTTTCAGCACCATCTTTGTCCTTGTGGCAATCTTGCCTGCAAATTGTAATTCCATCACTGCTCGGATGAAAAGTCACCTGTTGTTCACGACAACGACATTGAACCAAGATTCTGATGTGGTCATCCTCATCAAGGATATCTACGAATGGGTCTTCGGTAGCTGGCGGCATTGCATAGCCCATATTTAAACCGCCTCTTAGAAGCTCACTTAGGTGGTTGTTTTCGAGAAACTGATCAGGAGTTTTGATTTCTTCCGCATTGTCTCCTAAGTTTTTCTTTACTAAGACTTTGCAGAAGTCATTTATGCCCTGTAATGCTTCAAAGTTTTCCATATCAGAACCTTCTCTATGTATTTATTATATATACGAATATATATTAAGATTACTGTGCCCGAGAAGAAATCTTTAGAATCATCCTGTTGGAGTGGCGAAAGCTAGACGGACAAATCATGATAACTCTTAAAAGGAAACGCAACGTATCCAATCGAGAGCTGAATACTAATGACGGAAGTACAGTCTAGAAAGATAGGTATTTTCAAATGTGGCAACATTGGTACATCACCCTTAATAGAGTTGTTACTTGATGAATTAGCTGATCGAAAGGATATCAAAGTCCGAACAGTAACAACTGGCTCCAAAATGACACTCGACGATGTTGAAGAAGCACTTCCAAAAATGTTAGAGTTTAATCCTGACCTTTTCATCGTAATTTCTCCCAACACTGCTCTGCCAGGTCCAGCTAAAGCTAGGGAAACATTTGCAGCCAGCGGAAAACCAGGAATTGTAATAACCGATGCTCCAGGAAAAAGAGTCAAGGCAGATATCGAAAAACAAGGTTTAGGCTACATAATTATCACGGGCGATCCTTTGATTGGGGCTAGAAAAGAGTTTTTAGATCCAACAGAAATGGCTATCTTCAACTCAAATATAAGCAAAATTCTAGCAATTACTGGCGTTTATAGGATAGTACAGCAAGAAATTGACAAAACGATATATGCGATTGAAGCAACTCAACCATCAGCCTTGCCGAAACTAGTAATCGACATTACAGTTATACGGGACAACTCAGTCTTCAATAATCCATATGCGCGTGCAAAAGCCATAGCGGCATATGGATTAGCAGAAAAAATTGCAGAAATCAACGCATTAGCTTGCTTCGTGGAAAAAGAAGGAGAGAAATATATTCCACTTGTAGCTTCTGCTCACGAAATAGCCCAAACAGCAGCAAGACTTGCAGAAGAAGCTCGAGAAATCGAGAAAGCAAACGATAGCCTTGTCCGGAAACCTCATGCAAAGGGCGGTCATCTTAAGAATAAGACTAAACTTATGCTTGATCCAGCAATTGAAGAAAAGCTAAAACAGTAGAGGCACAAAGTAAGCTAGACATATTAACCAAACTTTAGTATATACGGTATTTATTTGTAAATAAGATATTTCGATTAAGTATATATTTTCCACTGACTTTAATGTCGAACAAGGTAATCGAAATGGAAACTCTCGAGCTAAAACCTCTATCAAAAAAGAAACTAAACGTTTTAGTCATTGAGAAGGAATACAATGAGCCTTTTCAATTGGCTGAACCCACCACAGCACCAAACCCACTCTTCAAGCCATCAATAGGTTTCTATAAATTTCTAGAGACCATTGTCACCAAAGTTAACGTTGATTATGCGGTTGAAGAGCTTGGGATGCGCTCAACAAAAGAATTCTACGAGAACAACGTTTCAACTGAAGTCTTTAAGAAAGCCAATATACCGTATTTCCCTGTAGATATTGATGAAAACGCTAAAAGCTACCTGGCTACCGCATTAGACAAGAAAGTCGATGCAAGAAATAAGGTAATCAAAACCCTTGATACATTGTCTAAACAGAACGCGAAAGACGAATCGATGGACAAAGAATATCTAATTGCCTATGGCCAGGGCTTGCAAGCTGAAATAGAAGAACAGGAAACACAAGTTAACTACTCAATTAGAGAGAGCTGGATGGCAATGGGTATCATGAATCATGCCAGAGAAATCGAAGGAAAAGATGAAATCACGTGTCTATTTATATGCAGTCCGAACCACGTCAATGGAGTCAAACAACTGCTCGAACAGTTAAACGTCAAGGTCGAAGTTGCAAAACTTTCAAAGAAAGTAGTCACAGCTACTGCAGAAGTTCCGTCTGCTCCTGAGATGCAGAATTGGTTACAATCTATTCAAGTTCAAGTAAAGCCAATCATTGGGAAGGGTGGCGAGAGCCTACCGTACCTTCTGTTTTATCTAGATACAGACCCAAAAGCTAGTCCATTTGACATTTGTATGGCTTATGATGCTGGATATAACGCAGTTATTCCATACGAGAATGTAACTGCTGAAGATAGCAAAACAATAGCGTTAGATGCATTACTCTCAAGAGGACCAAAAGGCGCCAAAAATACTGTTTTCATGATTGGCGGAAAAGACGCGGAAAAAGCAGAAGAAGTCTTTGAATCCATAAAGAACGCAATGTTCCCACCATTCAAGGGAAACATAATCATAGATCCTGCCGGCGCATATACAACGGCTGCAGCCATGGTTGCAAAAGCTGAAAATGGACTTTCAGCTAAGAAACTTGGGGATTTAAAGGACAAAACTTGTGCAATTATGGGTACAGGAGCCGTTGGACAAATCGCTGCTGTGCTTTTGGCAAAGATGGGATGCAAAGTCACGATTGCCAGCCTAAATCCAAAACGACTCGATGGAAAGGAACACATTGAACGTGTCGCAAACCTACTGAGCAGAGAGCATGGAGTTCAAGTGCAAGGCATATTCGCTCCAACTGCTGCATCAAAAAGTGAAATCATAGAGAAATCCGATGTAATTATGTGCGCTGGAATAAGAGGTGTACAGATCATAGATAAAGAGATGCTAAATCAAGTCAAATACATGAAATTGTTGGTCGACATAAACGCTGTTCCACCTTTGGGTATCGAAGGAATTGAGTTGAAAGATGATATGAGAGAAATGATGCCAGGTATCTTCACAATTGGTGCTCTTGCAGTAGGCGAATTGAAACATAGGCTAGAGAAAGAAATTCTACGCGAAGCTAGAAACCCTGGAAAAGATGTATATAACTACAATATAGCTTTACCATTAGCCAGAAAACTACTGGAAAAAGATCTATTCCCAGCAAAGATGATGCTCACTGTGAGCGCTTCATCTTCAAACGTTTCTAAGTAGAAGTCTTAAATGCGCGGTTAATGGCAATTTTTGCTATATCTGCCGCGCAATCCGCTATTCTTTTTATGTTATCGCGCATAGAGCATATTGCACAGACTAACTGAGCGTTTTTCCTTTGTCCGGTAAAAGATTTAGTAGCTATTTCTTGATCAAATTTCTCAACCTTTTCTTGATTTTTCAGAATTCCTACGGAAACAGGGATATCTTTGGAGAAGAATGCATTGATTGATTTAGCATACATATCAACAGATAAGGTACCTGCTATAACCATCAGTTCACGTATATCGTTAGGCACTTCCTCCCCAGTTCCATGAAGCAAAATCATATGCTTCGCTATATCCGCAGCGTAATCCGCGGCTTGCTCCATTCGGTATACTAAGTTCTGATGGTCCATGCAGTCCAAAGGGTCTACACGTAGCTCATTTGCCAAAACAGGATCTTGAGCGGCATCTCGGAGGAGACGTAGAATAAAAAACAGGAAGTGGTCAACATCATCATCGAGCGAAAAGACCGCTTTTGCCAGCTCCTGGTCTTCATTCTTTAAAGCAGTAAATATATCTTCACACATCGATTGTGATATAAGATGCATACGCTGAATAGCCTGCTCAAGAGATGCCTGCGATTCATCTATTAACGTTTGAATGTAAATGCCCTTTGTATCTGACTCCATTATTCTCATGTAAAGCATTTGTGCAATATTTCGAATCGCTTTTCGCTGGGGAATCGAAAAAATCTTTTCTGAGACGAGCGTAATACCCGAGTAACCATTCAAGTAAGCACCAATTATCCGCCTAGTAATTAATGCTTCATCCTCATTTTGACCAACTCGAAGAGTCGTTGCCTTGCTCTCCGTTTTCCTCTCTGCACTAGGATAAATAACTAAAGAACGATCACGTTGAATAGCGAAAGATACGACGTCTCCCTTCTTTAGTTCGTTAAGTTGCATCCAGTTCTTGGGCAGGGAAATTACCATGGAAGACCTGCCAAGTGACATTATTCTACGTTCCATAAGTTTCTCCTATATATACTTAGTTACGTAATACTGATAAGGGCAGATATATATTTCCATTTCGAAATCTAAAAACTGTCTAGATCTTCCGATAATTTTGAATACTAATAACTGTCTTAGGTGATTTAGAACCTCATTTTTTGGCCCTGCACTTTTTTATTATTGTCTATTTTACTTGTTTACAGTAAGTTGTGCTGAGTTTACCTTTCTCTTTTCTTCTTGGAGAGTCTTGTCAACAATCCCATGGCAAAAGAACCCTCCTCTAGCGGTTTAGTAATTATATAACCTGCCTTTTCAGCAGCTGAAAACAACTGGTCTCCTTTTTCTGTACGAATTATCGTAAAGGTCCAACCATCCAGTCCCAAACCCCCAACTGAAATATCTGCCAGTTCAGAACTGAAGTCGTTACAGAAACTACAACTTGTTCGAGCATACTGTTTTGTCTCCGCAAGAGCAATAGAAGTAATACCAGTACCGGTTGCTACCAGCATTTTGCCTTTGATGTTCATTTTTTTAACATCAAACGGATCAATACCTATCTTCTTCTGAATGTACTCTTCCATTAATCCTTCATAGGTAAAGCACTCTGAACACATGAGCCCAATTGCTATGCTTAAAGGTGTTATGTGTTTTTTCATACCTGCCATCTGCATGCTTCTGATAGCATGAATCTTGCAGGGTGTACCGACAAGAGCAACTTTCTGTTTCTTCTGCGCAATTACATCATTTAAGGCTAGGAGATTTGGTGAGCAGAAATACTTGGTGCCGGCCGCTGTCAAGATTTCGTTTCGTGTAGTAGCCAATTTTGGAACGGGATAAAATGGTTTTGCCGGGTCTGATCCTGAAACAATAGCAGCATCAATTAGTCCTTTTTCCAGAGCAAATAAAAGCAAGGCAGTGGTCACTCCACCGTCCTGTCCAACTTTTAATACTTCTCCATCTGTTGTCTGTGCGACAGCGATTCGACGGTAAATGCCGAAAACTTCTTGGTTTTGTCTCTGTCTACCAAAAACGAAGGTTTCCGCTTTGTCAAATGTCCACTTGTACCTCGGACAAACCTTGGCACAGAGCCCACAGAGTTTGCATTCTTTCACCAAGCGTGGTTTTTCTTCTCCATACTCCAAACATCCAAAGGGGCAGACAGCAACACAAGCCCCACAACCAACGCATTTTTCGCTAGCGATAACGTCGGATCTAAGTGTTTCTTCAAAACCGATTTTCTCTGGGCACATAGGATTAGCTATAAGTATATATCGTATATATACTTATAGGAACGGAATTCTAATACAATAGGCTGCAAAAAGTGCTAAATTAAGAATTCCTTTTCTGGGCTGATGTTTTCTTGTAATAGTTCCCGTACTGTCAAGGATTGAAGAATCTGCAAAAATAAAGAATCAGTTGACAAGAAATAGAATATTGCTATGATGTTTTATTTCTTCTCGGTTGTTTTGCCATCAAAGTGTTCTTTGCTCGCTAATGCTTCTTTTTTGGTATGCCGGACTACGCCGTCTTGGTGCTCAGGCGGAGAATAAATCGTGTACAGCTTAAGACTCTCAGTCTTTGAGGTATTCAATACATTATGTTTTGCGCCCGCAGGAATTATTACACCATCGCCATCTTTAATAGAATGTTCTTTTCCGTCAATGATTACTTTTCCTTGGCCTTCTTCAAATCGGAAGAATTGATCAACATCGTCATGTGTTTCTTCTCCAATTTGTTCCATTGCTCTTATACTCATTAAAACAAGCTGGCTATACTTTCCTGTATATAGTACACGACGAAAATCATCGTTCTTCCGAGTCGCCTCTTCAAGACTAGTTACATAACCTTTCATAGAATCACCAGTTCTGTAATTAGGAAATCTACTTAAAACTCTATCGATACAGAGCCCTAACAATAAACGCCTTCCTACTTATCCAGCAAGATTGTTTTCTCAACGTTGCTTGAAGCAGGACGATAATATAGTCAAACTCCATTCGATGCCCGATAAAAGTCTAAAGTGACTGAAATAACTAACTTGTTTACTCTATGGCAATTAAAAGGTAAAACTGATGGCTTAAAATAAGAAGAACAAGGTACAAAGAAATTACTGAATACTATTTTCACAAAAGCTGCATGTAATCCAATATTCGTTGAACAAATGTTCAGTAATTTATAAACAAGCTATTTATACAATCAGATTATAATCTATAGTTAAGATATATGAACGGAACATCCTGTAAATGGTGTAAAAATGAAAGTAGCAGCACTCTGGACAGGCGGTAAAGACTCTTCACTAGCATGCCATATAGCTATGCGTAGACATAATATGGACAATATTGTAACTTTTATCTGGGATCAACCTTCATTATCCCACCCACTATCTATAATCAAAGTTCAATCTGAAGCAATCAAGATCCCATTTCTCTGGTACAAACTAAGGCCGCCATACGAAGAATCGTATCGAGAAGCCATTCTGCATATGAAAGAAGAATACGGCATACAAGGTGTAGTTACTGGCGACATAAGCTACGTAGATGCTTACCATGGAAATTGGATTGACGATATTTGTAGAGGAACAGGCGTTGAAGTTTTAAAACCCCTCTGGGAGCACGATCGCCAATCTATACTCGATGAACTTCTCGCAAACAATTTCAAAATCATGTTTAGTTGTGTCAAAGAACCTTGGATGACAGAAACATGGCTGGGGAGAACTCTTGATTTAAGCATTATTGAGAAGATGCAGGAATTACATCGCAGTAAAGGATTAGATTTGTGCGGAGAAAATGGTGAATACCACACCATGGTCTTGGATGCTCCATACTTCACAAAAATTATTGATATCCCATATTTCCAGAAAAAGAAAACCAATAATGGCTTCATCATGGAACAGGTCGAGGTTTCTCTAAGACCAAAATAACATAATCGGAGGTGATACAACGGAAATGGAGAGTTGCAGGAACTGTGTCAATCTAGAAGATCGAAGAGCAATTGAAGGGGTAGCTATATGTGCTATGCATCATGGTCCTTCTGTATCCTGCGCTGAATTCGAACCTCGGAGGATAAAAAATGAGACGAATAGATTCTATAATAGGTTTTGCTTAAAATGCATTAATTTCGAAAACATAAATGGAATTCCAATCTGCTCTAAAGATCATAGACCAGGTGTTGCCTGCGGCGCCTTTACAATGAAGGAACACAATACAAAATCAAGGAAACTCATCGAATTGAGAACAACATAAACGGAAAGCAGATTATACGTACATCACTTGTAGACAATTAACCTATTACGGTTAAGAATACATCAGGACTATTTGTTCCTCCATCTTAGTAGGCATGTAGCAGTAGATGTTTGCTGTCCGTTACCAGCTACGTAATACAATCATTGTGTTGGTCTTCATTATACCTTCGACACGACGTATTTTTTCGACGCATTCATTAACTTCTGCTACGTTTACCCCACTAATAACGACAACTATATCATATTCACCAGTGACTTCGTAGAGTGTTTCAACGTTTGAGATTTCTCGAATTTTATTAGAGACCTCCTGTGTAGGATAAGAAGGAGCAGTAGCCAACAACGTAATTGCCTCGGCACCTGCGGTAGCGCCAACTTTAACAGTATATTTTCGTATTACACCTGAATCAGTTAGAGTCTTGACTCTTTTTCGAACTGCACCTTCAGTTAAGCCAATTTCTTTTCCAATATCGCTGTAGCCCGCTCTACCATTATCTTTTAGAATTTGAATAATCTGCTTATCAACATCATCCATTTTACTACGCCATGTGTTAATTAATTGTGGCAGAAATTTAACGATTTCTGCATTTTCAGACTTGATTTAGTACGGATTTCGATATTATCGATCAAGTGTATTAAGGATTTTTAGTGTCAACAATTTTAAACGATAGAAAAATGTACCATTTGGAACATGAGAAGCCTAGCATGTTACAAATTAGTCGCAATGTTTAAAAGAAACACGAGCCAATCACATTGACATTTCCGAAAACAAAAACGTGAAAACAAAATGATTAAACAAAGCGCAAACCCCCAAGAGGTGAAAATAATGAACAAAGCTAAATGTCCAGACTGTGATGCTGACCTTGATGTCCCACAAGATACCGAAACCGGCGAAATTCTAAGTTGCCCCGGCTGCGGCCTCGAACTCGAAGTCAAACAAGTAAAAGGTGGATGCATAGACCTTCAAGAATTAACAATTGAAGGCGAAGATTGGGGCGAATAAGAGTACTTAAACCTCTTAAACAGAAAAATGAAAACACCAGAGTTTTTTAACACTAACATTTTTCATTGGATGTAAGATGCGATGAGCGTAGCACTTCTTTATGAACGATCAGAAACTGATGAACTTGGCATAAAATTCACAGCTGAACAATTGGGCATACAGTTGGAATACATTCCATTCAGAAAAATCGCTCTCGCGTTCTGCAGAAATGATTATAACTTTAAGACTAAAGGAAAAGATTACACGAGCACCATCAAAGAAATTGCTGTGGTACTAAACCGAGCCCAGAGCAAAAACCGGCGACTCTTCGCATCACATATCATGGAGACTTTTGGCAAAAAAACCATTAATCCCTCCTCAATTGAATTTGAATGCTACAGCAAACTTAGAACATTATTACATTTTTGGGCATGGGGTATCCCAATTCCAACAACAATTTACGTTCCCTGTGATGCAATAGACATAACGAAGGATGGCAGAGAAATCCATAATGAACCAGATATCGCTGACCTACTCCAAGATGAGGTAGCTTTGGATAAGGGTATCGTAGTTAAGCCTGATGCTGGTACGCATGGAAAAGGAATCGTTCTTGCGAAAAATCGCGAAGAACTCATTGCAAATATTCAATCCATAAAAGCCTCTATAACAAATCCAGTTGGCATTCTAGCACAGGAGCTTATTCAAAAATGGTTTTATGATTTACGTATCATAGTTTACAAAGAAAAAGGCAAAAACTCAATCTGCCATCCCTCAGCGTTAGCAAGGGCGGGAGTGAAAGATTTTCGAACTAATACATACCTTGGTAACTTAGTCTTCGAAGCTGAACTACCATTACACGTTAAAGAATTGGCAGTTAAATGTGGCAGGGCATTAAGCAAAGACCATGAATCCTATATCTTAGCATTAGACGCTATGATTAACGTAGCTGACAACAAATCTATAGATGATGACACCCTAAAACTGGGATTAGAAAAGGCTGCAATTGCCTTCGACCCTGTAAAAAAAGTTAAGAAAGATGAGATGAGAATTAAAAACTTCAACAAATGGAACAGCCAACTGGAAGCGGTGTACCAAAATTATAAGAATTCAGAACCTTACCTGAAAATCAAGAACATTATTGATGAAAGCGTGGAGAAAAACAAAAGTAATATCGTGTTTCATGAAGCAAACTCATGTCCCGAATTCTGGGAGAATACTCGGCCAATAACAGGCATAAATATTGCCATTCCACTATTGAAGGGCGCTCAGAGTCTAATACAATCATAATCATATTGAGATGAAAACATGATAAGAATAGGAATAATTGGAGGTTCAGGATACGTAGGCGGAGAATTACTACGCCTACTCCTAATGCATCCGCAAGCAGAAGTTACAATGATAACAAGTCGCCAAGTTGTTGGAGAATATGTCTTTAACAGCCACCCAAACCTACGCGGTCTAACACAATTAAAATTCGTGCCCATGGACATTGCTGAACTACAAAAAAACTGTGACCTAGTATTCACCGCAACTCCACATGGCGGTTCGGTGAATCTAGTCCCAAAACTGTTAGAAGCAGGCTTGAAAGTTATCGATATGAGCGCAGATTTTCGTCTCAAAAACTCTGATGATTATGAAAAATGGTATGGTTGGAAACATGGTAATCCTGAGATACTCAAAACCGCAGTCTATGGTTTACCTGAACTTCATCGTCAAGAAATTAGGGATGCTAAATTAGTAGCTTGCCCAGGTTGTATGGCAACTGCAACAATACTCGCACTCGTTCCTATTGTAAAGGCAGGACTAATCGAGAAGAATCATATAGTTGCAGATCTAAAAGTCGGCTCATCAGGCGCTGGTAGTAAGCCAACTATCGCATCACATCATCCTGAACGGTTTAGTGGTGTACGCCCATACAAGGTGGTTGGTCATCGCCACATTGCAGAAACTGAACAGGAACTAAATAGCCTAACCAATGAACCTATCAAGATGTCATTTACCCCCCATGCTGTGAACATGGTTCGAGGAATACTAGCCACAATTCACACGTTCCCAGTACAATCTATTTCAAATAAAGATATTTGGAAAGCTTTACGCAGCACGTATGAGGGTGAACCGTTCATTCGTTTTATAAAGTACCTTAAAGGCTGTTATCAATTGCCAGACCCAAAAGTGACCCAAGGAACAAACTACTGTGATATAGGCTTTGAGATTGATGATCACGCAAATCGACTTTTGCTATTCTCAGCGATCGATAACATGGTAAAGGGTGCATCTGGGCAGGGAGTACAATGTCTAAACATTATGATGGGCATCGATGAAACAACAGCATTAAAGAGTACGGGTTTCCATCCGATGTGACTTGCCATGTTGTTCGTCGTGAAATTAGGGGGAAGTATTCTTAAAGAAGGTGCATCATCAGCGCTAATAAGCGACTTAAAGGAGTTGCTTAAGGATAATAAGTCAATTCTTGTTCATGGCGGTGGCGCCGAAGTCACTGAAATCGCTTCGAAGCTGGGTAAGGAACAGAGATTCATCATTTCGCCAGAAGGCTTCAGAAGTCGCTATACAGATAAGGAAACAATTGAGATTTATGCGATGGTGATGGCTGGAAAAATCAACAAACAAATAGTTCTTGCATTACAGAAAATGGGCATAGCTGCCGTTGGCTTATCTGGCTTAGATGGTGCAATTCTTAAAGCTGAACGCAAGAAAAAATTGATTGCTGTAGATGAGCGAGGGCGGAAAAAAGTCATCGACGGGGGTTATACTGGAAAGATATGTACTGTTGACGCAGGATTGCTTCGATTGTTATTGGAGAGAGGTTATACTCCCGTAGTAACACCGATTGCGATAAGCGAGGAATCTGAGCCTCTAAATATAGATGGAGATCGCACAGCAGCGTTTATAGCCGGCGCTTTGCAGGCGGATCGCTTAATTCTTCTAACTGATGTACAAGGTTTAAGCCTAAAAGGTCAACCTATCGGTAAAATCAGCGCCACTGAGGTAAAAGAAGTTTTAGGAAGCATCGGACATGGAATGAGCACAAAAGTTCATGCAGCATTAGAAGCGTTGAATCAAGGTGTAGGAGAGGTTCTAATTACGTCAGGGCTTGGTGAAAACCCAATATCAGCCGCATTAAAGCATCAAACAGGGACAGCGATTACAGCATGAATGAGAAAGAAATAATTGATTCTGAGAATCATTTGATGGCTAACGTTTTCTCCAAAAAACCCGTTGTATTAACACGTGGCAAAGGCGCCGTAGTCTGGGACGTAAATGGTAAGGAGTACATAGACTGTACGAGCGGTTATGGCGTAGGACTGTTGGGTCACTGTCATCCAAAAATTGTAGATGCTATTTGTAAGCAAGCTCAACAATTGATAACCTGCCATGCAGGCTACTACAACGATAAACGCACAGAATTTCTACAAAAACTTACAGAGATTACACCAAAAGATTTGAACAAAGCATTCCTATCAAATAGTGGTGCTGAATCTGTCGAATGTGCACTCAAACTTGCACGAAAACATATGGGTAAACCTGAAATCATCGCTGTTATGGGAGCTTTTCATGGGAAGACTATGGGTGCGCTCTCAGTTACATGGGACAAAAAATACCGTGAACCGTTCCTACCGTTAGTTCCAGAAATCAAACACGTTCCTCCAGATAATTTAGAAAAAATGCGCGACGCAATAAGTGAGAAAACAGCTGCTGTTCTTGTTGAACCGATTCGAGGTGAAGGTGGAATTCGTGTACCACCGAGTGATTACTTGAGAGGTTTAAGAGAACTTTGTAACGAGAAAGGTATACTCTTAATGTTTGATGAAGTACAGACAGGATTCGGACGAACAGGAAAACTCTTTGCCTGCCAACATTGGGACGTTACACCCGACGTGATGTGTTTAGCGAAGCCATTGGCTGGTGGTCTACCACTGGGAGCAACGGTTGCTCGTGAAGAAATTATGTCGTCATTCAAAGTGGGAGATCACTCAACAACTTTTAGCGGCAACCCATTGGTTTGCGCCGCAGGATGCGCCGCCATAGATGTACTTACAGAGGAGAAAGTTGCAGAACATGCAGCGGAGTTAGGCGCTTATTTCAAGACTAAGCTCGAAGAACTACAAGCCAAGCACAAAAGTGTAAAAGAAGTCCGTGGCTTAGGCTTGATGTTAGGCATGGAGAGCAGATTTGATGTTCTTAATATTCTACTCAAATCTATAGATAGAAATGTCCTTGTTCTTGATGCAGGAAAAACAGTTGTTCGTTTCTTACCTCCTTTCGTTATTAACAAAAGCCAAATCAACATTGTCGTTACAGTCTTAGATAGTATTCTAGAAGAGGAAGAGAATGCAAGGTCAAGCAGTACGTCTCCTAACTAATCTGCTGGGCATCTATAGTCCTTCTGGAAAAGAGAACTACATAGCTAATTTTCTAGCTGAAGAAATGAAAAAATTAGGATTTCAGGTTGGTTTAGATAGGATTGGCAACGTTATAGGTGTCGTTGGAGACGGGGAACCAACTATTCTGCTCTGTGGACATATGGACACTGTTGCAGGACAACTACCTCTACGCGTTGAGGAGGACAAAATCTACGCTCGCGGTGCAGTGGACGCTAAAGGACCCTTGGCAGCTATGATTATAGCAGCCTCTGAGATTTCTAAGAACTCAGCATTCAAGGGTAAAGTTTTGGTGGCGAGTGTTGTGGAAGAAGAAGCTACAAGTCGAGGAGTCAGACATATGATTACACAGGGCATCCATGCAGATTATGCAATCTTCGGTGAACCAAGCGGCGTAGAAAATATCACAATTGGCTATAAAGGTCAAATTCAACTCAAAATCATCTGCAAAACACAAACAGGACATACTTCTACACCATGGCTTTATGAGAATTCTTTAGAAAAAGCGTATAACTTGTGGATGCAAATCAAGAACAGCTATCCTCCAATTGAGAAAGCTGAGAGCCCATTTAGTGCGATAACCGCTTGTTTAACCAAGATAAGTGGTGGCAAAGCTACATCAGTGATTCCTTTCGAAACTGAAATGGATATTGATATTCGAGTACCAATACAGTTTACAACAGAACAAGTCATACATGATACTCAAAAAGTCATCGCACAATATCAGGAAGCAAACCCAAAGATTACTGTGAAATCATCAATCGAAGATACAGTTGAACCCTTTGAAGTAAACAAAACCTCACCACTAGTGCATGCATTATCTTCCTCAGTCAGAAAAGTGTTAAACAAACCTGCAACACTCTTACGCAAAACTGGCACGGGTGACATGAACATTCTCGGCAAAGCCATGAATATACCTATTGTTACGTATGGACCTGGCGATTCACATTTAGACCACACTTTGGATGAGCATATCGTTATAAATGAATACTTAGACAGCATACAAGTATTCAAAGAAACAATGCTCAAACTATCTGAATTATATAGCAACAAAAACGTCATGAATGAAAACGCTACTAAGAACTAAGGGTAACCTCTTAGCTCAGATTATGTCAATTGTTTTAGACCAAGTGTTTTCTATAATTGTCTTTATCGCAGCTACGTAATCTTCCATTTGACAGTGAAAAAGGAAGCTTAGTTAAATCTTGTCAAGGTGGAACTCATCATGGATTGCTTGAACGGCAGCTTTTCCATCTGTTTCCTTTACGACAAATGATATGTTCAATTCTGATGAACCTTGAGCGATCATACGAATGTTGATGCCACTACATGCCTGAGTATTGAAAATTCGTGAAGCCACGCCTGGCGTGCCCTTCATGTTTGCACCCATAGCAGCAACCACACAGACATCATCTTCAGCAGCTACATCACTGGCGAAGCCTCTACCTAATAACGTGATTTCAAGAACGCTTAACGCTTTACCCAGCTGATTTCTGCGAATCACTATCGAAATATTGGCTTCAGATGCTGCAGCGGAAACCATCATTACGTTTATTCCATTTCGTCCAAGAAGATCAAGAACCCGAGCATAACTGCCGGGAGCACCAACCATGCTGGCACCGCTAACATTAATCAGGGCTACATCTCTGATCAGCGCTACGGCTTTCACAGCTTCTTTGAGTTGTTTTTTGGGTTCAGCTGAAATTAACGTACCAGGGTTACTGATATTAAATACATTCCTGATTCTGGCGGGAATACCTTCTTTCATAAGTGGCTCCAATGCTCGTGGATGCATAGCTTTTGCTCCAAAAATGGCCATTTCAGCCGCCTCCTGATACGACAACTCATCTAACAGTTTTGCTGAAGGAACAATTTTGGGATCAGCCGTCATTATGCCATCAACATCGGTCCAAATCCATACTTCATCTACAGCAAGAGCAGCACCAATGAGGGTAGCAGTATAATCAGACCCTCCACGACCTAGTGTTGTAACTATACCATCCTGCGTAGCCGCAATATAGCCTGATACTACTGGAACCGTATTTTTTTCCGATAATGGTTCTATTCTTTCTTTCAATTGATGCCTGGTTACATTAAAAAGCGGGTTTGCGTCCCCAAAATTGGCATCCGTGACTATGCCAGCTTCTCTACCGGTAAAGCTTTGAGACTCTAACTTTAAGTCCCGTAATGCCCCGGAAACAATGGGTGCAGATAATCGTTCACCGAAGGATAATACGTAATCTTTGGATTTTGCAGTTAATTCGCCGACATAACAGATTCCCGTAAGCACTTTCTCGAGCTCGTCAATAGTCTTCCTTACTACTTGTTCTACTTCTTTTCGAATGGACGGAGCCTTTATCGCTTTTGTTAGAGCAGTGCAATGTCTTTCTAACATTCTTTGCTTAAATGCTTGAATATAATCCTGTTTTTCCTTCTTTGCTTGTTCACCTGCTTCGAACAACTCATCTGTTACTCCATCTAAAGCGGAAACCACAACAACAACGTTGCAGCCTTGCTTTACGCTTTTCATCACTAAATTGGCTACGTTCTGTATATTTTCCCCAGTTGCGACTGATGTTCCTCCAAACTTCATTACTATCTTCATGTTATCAGTCTCCATTGAGCATTCTATCAGCCAAGTTATACCTTATGGCTAATAAATCTCTTAAAACTGCACCCGCAGTCTCTTGTCCACCTGCACCTCTCCCAATTAGAGTCTGTTCTCTAGCAAATTCTGTGGAGAAAGTTATAGCATTTAGGACACCACTGACACATAGAGGATTGGTTTTGGCTATTTCCATCGGCTTGACTGTAGTCTTATCAGAATCTATTGTGCCAATGAGCTTAATTGTATTGCCCTTCTTTGAAGCTTCGTCAAGAGCTTGTAGAGATATATCACGGATACCTTCTCTAACTACATTTCTTAAGGTTATTTTCTTATTCATTATCCAATTCGCAAGAATGACTACCTTACAGGCAGTGTCAAATCCATCAATGTCCATAGAAGGTTCTTTTTCTGCATAACCAAGCTTCTGAGCATTAGCCAGTGCTTCTTGAAAAGGCAACCGATTTTGGGCCATTTCACTTAGTATATAATTTGTTGTACCGTTTAGTATTCCTTGTATTGAGAGTATTTTATCACCTGCCAGGCATCGCTTAGCAAATTCAAGCATGGGTGTTCCACCTCCAACTGTGCCGCTGAATCGGAAGCAGACGTTATTGTAGTCCGCTAATTCTGTAAGGGCTGGCATAGCTAAGGCTAATGGTCCTTTGTTGGTTGTTACAACATGTTTACCCGTTTTGAAAGCTTTGGTAATATGCGATAAGGCGGGTTCGGCATTTTTGATATTAACAGGTGTAACCTCAACAACTACTTCTGCTTCTACTGATTCAATAACATCTAAAGCCGATATACTAGGTCGACCAAAATCAGGATCTGCTGATATTGGATAACCACGTTGCTTAATCATTTCTAGTTTTTCAGGGCTTAAACCTCTTGGGTTTATAACTGCACCGTCTATGTCAGCGATAGCAACAATTCTGGGGTTAAATCCATAAGCCTTAACCTTGTCTGAATATCTGCGAGCAAGAATACTAGTTACACTCTTTCCAACTACACCATAACCAACTAAAATAATTCTCATTCGATCACCTTTACACTTGAATGGTTAAAGCTTTCTTTAAGCCAAGTGCGCTTTCAATAGCTGCTAATTCTGCATCAACTTCTAACGGTTTCTCACTCATCCGGATTGCAACATCAGGGTCTTTTAAACCATGTCCAGTTGCAACGCAGACGACACGCTCATCCTTATTAATTATGCCATTTTCGATTAGCTTCTTTAACCCCGCTATGGATGAAGCACTAGCTGGTTCCACGAACAACCCCTCCAATTGTGATAGAGCCTTCTGTGCATCTAATATCTCATCATCAGTTACGGTTTCTGCTGTTCCACCTGAATTACGGATGGCATTTATGGCTTTTTTCCAGCTAACCGGTGCACCAATACGAATGGCTGTCGCAACAGTCTCAGGCTTTAAGACAGGCTTAATCTCCTTATCACCATTCTTAATTGCCCGGGCAATTGGAGCTGCATACTCAGCTTGAATACCTGTCATCTTTGGCGTCCTATTTACAAGACCTAAATCATAGAATTCAGTAAATCCTTTCCAAATCGCGCTAATGTTACCTGCATTACCAACAGGCACAATAACGCGATTTGGAGGATCATAATCAAGCTGTTCGCAGATTTCGAAACCTAATGATTTTTGCCCTTCAATTCTGAAGGGATTAATTGAATTGAGTAGATAGATACTCCTGTGTTTCTCAGATAGTTTAAGAACAATATCAAGTGCTTTGTCGAAGTTGCTACGTACCTGAATGACTTTGGAACCATAGATAATAGCTTGAGCCAACTTGCCGTAAGCAATTTTGCCTGAGGGAATAAGTACTGAACATTGCAGGCCTGCTTTGGCAGCATAGGCAGCCAAGCTAGCCGACGTGTTTCCCGTTGACGCACAAATAACTGATTTAGCACCCAATTCTACGGCTTTTGTAACACCAACTGTCATGCCTCTATCTTTAAATGAACCTGTAGGATTTTCGCCTTCATTTTTTACATATAGTTCGTTTAATCCGAGTTTTTTGGCTAAACGTTTGCATTCATGAAGTCCTGTTCCACCCTCATTCAATGTGACGATTCGTGATGGGTCAGTAATGGGCATAATGTCTCGATAACGCCAAACTGAAAGAGGTTTTTTCTTCCAATCACTCGCCTTGAGCATGTCCTTGATAAGGTCATAGTTATACTTGATTTCTAAAATGTCACCACATTTCTTGCAGAAGTAGATGATTTCATTTATTGGATATTGTGTTTTGCAGTTAATGCATTCTTGGTACGTCATTTTATTCCATCTCCGAAGTATGAACTCGTCGACCAACTATCAGGGCAAACGCTGTGGACACTATCCGGACACAATTATTATTAACATTGCGGTATATTGCGATATTTGATTTCAGCATATTTTTGCTTATGTCGTGTTGTAGCTTTAGAATTAATGTTCTAAACATAAGATCAAAAGGATAATTGTCTATTAAGAACCTAGGAAAAAAAATTGGCTGCTGATATTTGGACTGTCAACCTGTCATAGATTTATCATTGCCAAACGGAAAAATATCTCTTAGCCATTATTTTAATGTCATAATCAACTCATTAAACCAGACTTCTACATGTGGTTGATGCTTTTGAGTAAGTTTTCATATTAGAGAACTAGCTTACCATATTGCTCAATACCTCGTAAGCTTTGAGACTATCCTTCTTTTCGACTACCATAATGGTTTCAGTCCAACAACTAATGAACTCAATAATGTTGATGTTCTGTTCTGCCAACAAAGTTGCCAAAAAAGCTACGACTCCTGGCGTTACTTCAAGTTCTTCAGGCGAATGAACGACTATCATTGTGCAATCTTCATGTTTAACGAGTGTGTTGATTCTTTCAGGTAAATCACTTCTATCTAAAAGGTATACATGCTTGTTTAGTAAGTCTACCTTTAGAGCATTTTTTGTATCAAGCTCTCTGTTAGTTATAACAACCGATTTTCTATCATAGATAGCCATGCCACTTCGTTTTAGGATATGTAGCACTTTCTCTTCTCGTTTCTGTTTGTGACGTTGCAGTTCTTCAGAGAAGCGCCTGAGTGCAGCCTTTACAGCAGTAGTATTGTCTGTCTTTAATTCTTCTTGGATCTGTCGTGACAGTTCACTAAGGTTAACAATTCCTTTCTCCAATGCTTCAAGTAAGTATGGCTTGTTCCGCAGATAATTTCTGACATTTTGAGCTATAGTCATGATGCAGTGATGTATCATTTAGGACTTTTAAGGCTTACCATGTCACAAAAAAGTCATAAAGTTTAAGAATATGCGCCGATAGGTTAGGGGAAAAATAAATTTCAACAAACAGAGGAGCAAACTATGACTGAGAAAATCGTGCTCGCATATTCAGGTGGATTAGATACATCTGTTCTCGTCAAATGGCTTCAAGAAAAATACCAAGCTCAAGTCATAACCGTCACAGTCGACGTCGGACAAAAAGAAGATTTGAAGGAAATTGAAGAAAAAACCAAAAAACTGAGTGTTCTCAAACACTATTCAATTGATGCAAGAGAAGAATTTGCAAGAGATTACGTATTTCCAGCAATAAAAGCAAACGCCCTCTATGAGGGCAAATATCCGTTGAGTACAAGTTTATCTCGACCACTCATCGTCAAGAAAATGGTTGAAATTGCCCATAAAGAAGGTGCTACAGGCTTCGCACATGGCTGCACAGGCAAAGGTAACGACCAAGTCCGCTTCGATGTATCCGTCGGTGCTCTAGCTCCTGATTTAAAGATTATCGCACCTGTTCGTGAATGGAATATGACACGTAATGAAGAGATTGTCTACGCAAAAGAAAAAGGCATTCCAGTCACAACAGCAGCAAAGAAATATAGTATTGACCAGAGTATCTGGGGAAGAAGTATTGAATGTGGCATCCTGGAAGACGCAAACGAAGAACCACCAGAAGACGCATTTGAATGGACAATTTCACCAGAAAAAGCGCCTGATAAGCCTGAATTCGTGACGATCGCATTCGAAGAAGGAGTCCCAATCGCATTAAACGGAAAGAAACTGGCTCCTCTTGAACTAATCGAACAATTAAACAAGATTGCCGGAAAACATGGTGTAGGACGTATTGATCATATTGAAGATCGCCTCGTCGGCTTGAAATCACGTGAGAACTATGAGTGTCCAGCTGCTCTTGTTATCATCGAAGCGCATAAAGACCTCGAGAAGATGGTCTTTACACGTCATGAAGCCCTTTTTAAGCCGCAGATTGATGCTGAATGGACCTTCTTAGTCTATACTGGTTTATGGGTAGAACCCTTACGTGAGGATCTTCAAGCATTCATAGATAAAACTCAGGAAAACGTTATGGGTGAAGTTCGAGTAAAACTGTTTAAGGGTGGACTGCAAATCGTTGGACGCTCATCACCAATGTCACTATACGATCAGAATTTGATTAATTACAACATTAAAGCGGGCTTCAATCCAACATACAGCGAAGGTTTCATCGAACTTTGGGGTTTACAAACACGAATGGCAAACATTCTGAAACAGAAGACTAAGAAGAAAAAATAGCCATATTACGGAGAAGCAAGAATTGTCCAAGATATTACGAGGTGGGCGGCTTGGATCCAAAAAAGAGAATGTTGCTGAATTCACTTCATCTATAAAAGATGATGCCCGCCTCGCAAACGCTGTCATAGACATCAATAAAGCACATGTAATCATGCTTGCGGAAAAAGAAATCATTAAACTACCGGATGCGTCCCAGCTTCTCAATGCCCTGATGACAAAACTCAGCCTAAGAATGGACGCCTCCAATGAGGATGTACATATGGCAATCGAGGAAGCTGTACTCCAAAAGGTGAGTTCAGAGGTAAGTGGTAACCTACATGTAGGCAAGAGCCGTAATGATCAAGTTGCAACTGCCATCCGCATGGAACTCCGCCATGAACTCCTTAATCTTATGCTCTTACTCGTTCAGATGCAGGAAAGCTTAGCTAATACAGCTGAGAAAAATGTTGAAACCATTATCTTAGAATACACCCACCTCCAGCCTGCACAGCCAGTAACTTTCGCACATTATCTGCTTGCACGTTTTGATCAATTAAACCGTAATTTACAGAGGACACAGAATGCATACGCGAGAGTGAACCTTTGTCCATTAGGTGCTGGTGCTCTGGCCACGACAAGCTTTCCTATAGATCGCGAGCGTACAGCTCAGCTCTTGGGTTTCGACAGCTTAATAGAGAACTCGATTGACGCAGTGGGAAGTCGAGACTTCATCCTCGAACCTCTTGCCATACTCACTCTCATTGCTATTGATTTGAGCCAGCTAGCTGAAGATTTACTTCTGTGGAGTTCTCTAGATTTTGCTGTATTGGAACTTCCTGATGAATTCTCATCTACTAGTAGTATGATGCCGCAGAAGAAGAATGCAGAGGTTCTGGAAGTAATTCGTGCTAGAGCTAGCCATGCTCTCGGAGATCTGGTTGCTGCTATGACTATTATGAAAGCTATACCATCTACATATAATCTTGATTTTCAAGAAATTACGCCTAAACTATGGGATTCCTTGAAGAGCGTCAGTAATTCGCTAAAAATGTTTTCCGAGCTTATCCCAAACTTAAAACTGCATTCCAATGTTTTCGAAAAAAGCGCAGAAAGCTTCGTTGCCGCCACTGAAGTTGCAAATATGCTTGTTCGAAAATACAATGTATCCTTTCGGACAGCTCACAAAATTGTTGGTGCGCTTGTGAGGATCCTGGTAGACTCCAAGCAAACTTTCAAAGATGCAACACCTGAATTATTACAGAAAGTAGCCAAAGAAACTGTTGGTAGCACGCTTACAGTCAGAATTGAAGATATCGAATCCTGTATTGATCCTCGACGAATTGTTGAAAACTATATGGTTATTGGTGGACCTGCGCCGGTCACAGTTAAAAAGGCATTAGTTGTACGGAAGAAAACCCTCACTGAAGCAAAATCGAATATAAACAAGCTTAATCAATTGCTTCAAAATGCTAAACAAAACCTTGAATCAACGTCAAGAAACATCTCAGAAGGCGAGATTGCAGGCAACGCAAGGTTTAAAAACTCAAAAGGGCTGGTGGAATAGGGCTTTGGTCCCAGAACATAAATCTATAGAAAAAAAGAAAGCAATTCTGGTTTTGGAAGACGGGACTTTTTTTGTCGGTAATGGTTTTGGTGCATCAAAGAAAACTACTGGCGAAGTTGTATTCTCAACAAGCATGGTTGGCTATCCAGAAGCCTTGACTGACCCCTCCTACAAGGGGCAGATTCTGAATTTAACTTATCCATTAGTAGGTAACTATGGTGTTCCTCCAAATGATTTAAGCTTTGGATTAAAACTCTATTTTGAATCTGACCGGATTCAAACATCAGGTTTGATTATTCATGAATTATGTACTCAACCCTACCATTGGGCCATGCAACGTACATTGGATGACTGGTTAAAAGATGAGGGTATACCCGGCATTAGTGGCATAGACACCCGACGTCTTACAAAGAAACTGCGTACGTATGGTGTTATGCTTGGGATTCTCCAGACTTGTGAAGTGGGTGAAGAGCCAAATATTGATGCTTTATTACAGGAAGCCAAGTCTATTCCTGATCCAAACGCAACTGATCTGGTTAAAGAAGTCTCAGTAAAAGAACCCGTAACTTACAATGTTAGTGGCAAAAACACAACGGTACTCATCGATGCGGGAGTTAAGAATAGTATCCTGCGAAATCTGTTGAAACGTAGCGTTAATATTATTCGTGTACCCTATGATTTTTCAGCCAAAGAAATCTTGGAGTATAAACCCGACGGAATATTCGTTAGCAACGGTCCAGGGGACCCAAAGAAATGTGCACCTACAATTCAAACCTTGAATGGACTGGTTGACAAGATTCCCACAATGGGAATCTGTCTTGGAAACCAAATTCTAATGCTCGCCATGGGTGGAGACACATATAAACTTAAGTTTGGACATCGAAGCCAGAATCAACCTGCACTAGACTTGGCCACAAACAGATGCTACATTACTACACAAAATCATGGCTATGCAATTAAGTTGGATTGCCTTGAAAAATCACCATTTGATTGCTGGTTCCTAAACGCTGATGACAAAACAGTTGAAGGTATAAAACATAAGACTAAACCTGTATTTGCAGTACAATGGCATCCTGAAGCTTCACCAGGACCCTACGATACTGGCTTCTTGTTTGATGAATTCAGGCGGATGATGGAGGTATCTTAACATTGCCAAAGTTTGACTGGATCAAGAAAGTGCTTGTTCTAGGAAGTGGCGCTATTAAAATTGGTGAAGCAGCAGAATTTGATTATTCAGGTAGCCAATGTCTGAAAGCGCTACGTGAAGAAGGTATTGAGACTGTTCTGATTAACCCGAACATTGCAACAATTCAGACTGATCCACGTCTATCTGGCAAGGTTTACCTGTTGCCAGTAACACCCGAGTTTGTAGAAAAAGTCATTGAAAAAGAACGTCCTGATGGAATTCTTCTTGGTTTTGGTGGACAGACAGCGTTAAACTGTGGTATCGAGCTCGCTCAAAGAGGGATATACGAAAAATACAATGTAAGAGTTTTGGGTACTCCTGTTGAAGCTATAGAAACAACAGGAAATCGTGAAGTATTCAAGCAAGCGATGATTGAGGCGGATGCTCATCCCTTGAGGAGCAAATCAGCCACAACCGTTCGTGATGCATTGGAGGCAGCGAATGAAATTGGTTTCCCCGTAATCGTACGAGTTGCATATACACTGGGTGGCAAAGGCTCAGGCATAGCACATGATTCTTGGGAATTAAGAGAGATCGTGACAACAGCGCTTGCTCAAAGTAGAATAACTCAAGTTCTAGTCGAAGAGTATGTAGGTCACTGGAAAGAAATTGAATATGAAGTCGTTCGTGACTATGCTGATAATTGTTTAACTGTTTGTAATATGGAAAATTTTGATCCTATGGGTGTTCACACGGGCGACTCAATAGTAATTGCGCCATCTCAGACCTTGACGAATCGTGAATACCATTTAATCCGTTCAACATCAATTAATACGATTCGCAAATTAGGCATTGTAGGCGAATGTAACATTCAATGGGCACTGCATCCTAAATCTGAAGAATACCGTGTTATAGAAGTAAACTCTCGCATGTCTCGAAGTTCTGCATTAGCCAGCAAAGTTACAGGGTATCCTTTAGCATACATTGCAACCAAATTATCTATTGGTTACCTTCTTCCTGAATTAATTAACAAAGTTACTGAAGCAACAACAGCATGTTTTGAACCAGCTTTAGATTATGTTACTGTAAAGATTCCAAGATGGGATTTACAGAAATTTAAGAATGCTGATCCACATATCGGACCACAAATGCGCAGTGTCGGCGAAGTGATGTCTATCGGTCGCTGTTTGGAGGAAGCATTTCAAAAGGCTATACGAATGTTGGATACAGGTCGAATTGGTTTGGTATGTAATGAGGATGAAGATGAGCCTGAGCCTGAAGACAGAATTAAAGATGTTTTGGCACATCCTACAGATGAACGCTTGTATAAGATTGTTAAAGCATTGAAGATGGGAATATCTATTGAAGAAATATATCGCCTAAGCGGTGTTGACCCGTTCTTCTTGCACAAAATTCAAAATATCATTGATATGGAGAAGAAATTACGGACAATACATCTGAACAACTCTGATGCTGTTGAAGTGATAAAAGAAGCAAAGCGGATAGGCTTCTCTGATGAACAAATAGCTATTTGTCAATGCACATCAGAATCAACAATCCGCATGTTTAGGAAGAATGCTGGTATTGTTCCATTTGTAAAACAGATAGATACGTTAGCCGCTGAATACCCAGCTAAAACAAACTATTTGTACATCACATACGGTGGAGACGAAGATGACATCACCACTATTGACAACGATAGCAAAGTAATGGTG
Organism: Candidatus Sulfotelmatobacter sp.; assembly: GCA_035297385.1. Taxonomy (GTDB): domain Archaea; phylum Thermoproteota; class Bathyarchaeia; order Bathyarchaeales; family Bathycorpusculaceae; genus UBA11855. Next base: position 37,596 of record DATGZD010000070.1, read on the forward strand.
TTAGGAGCAGGAGTATTCAGGATAGGTTCAAGCGTTGAGTTTGATTGGTGTGGAGTAAACACAATTTGGGCATTGAAGAAGAATGGAATCAAAGAAGCCATCATGGTCAATTACAATCCAGAAACTGTATCAACAGATTACGATGTTTCTGATAAACTGTATTTTGAAGAACTTTCCCAAGAAAGGATTCTAGATATTTATGAAAAGGAGAATCCGATGGGTGTAATCGCAAGCGTTGGCGGACAAATTCCCAATAATTTAGCATTGAAACTGGCAAATTCAGGCGTCAAACTACTGGGAACACAGGCTGAAGACATAGATGTAGCTGAAGATCGTTCCAAATTCAGTGCTCTACTCGATCAACTTGGAATTCCTCAGCCTAGATGGAGCAAACTTACGTCAATAGCCAGCGCAAAATGGTTTGCTCAACAGATAGGCTACCCAGTCATTGTTCGTCCAAGCTACGTGTTGTCAGGTTCAGCTATGCGAGTAGCTTACAATGAGATGGCATTGGAGAATTTCTTGAATATGGCAGCCAAAGTATCACGTGATCATCCAGTTGTTATCTCCAAGTTTTTCGAGAAATCACGTGAAGTAGAAGTTGACGGAGTTTACGATGGTGAGGTTTGCGTAATCGGTTCGATAATGGAACATGTGGAAAATGCAGGTGTTCACAGCGGTGATGCAACGATGAGTATTCCACCTCATACGCTTACTATGGAAGTACAGAAAAAAGTTGAGGATGCTACACATAAAATTGTGAAGGCGCTTAAGATTAAAGGACCATATAACATTCAATACTTAGTAAAAGAAGGCGATGTATATGTCATCGAGTGTAATCTGCGTGCGTCACGATCAATGCCTTTTGTGAGTAAAACTCGTGGTATAAACCTGATTGAATTAGCAACCTTAGCAATGTTAGGTAAGAGATTTAGTGAAATGAAAACCTGTGGACTACCATCCACACATCATACAGGAGTTAAAGTACCCCAATTCAGTTTTATGCGCTTAAGTGGAGCAGACCCAGTTTTGGGCGTAGAAATGCTAAGCACAGGCGAAGTAGCTTGTTTAGGCGAGAACTTTGCTGATGCGTTCAGCAAAGCTTTACAGTCGGCAGAATTTCGTATGCCCCCCAAAGGTGGAGCAGTATTAATCACTGTTGGTGGTGATGAGCCAAAACGTCGAGTATTGCCATTGGCAAAAGCATTTGAGGAAATGGGCTTCCAAATCTATGCTACGGAACACACTGCTGAAGCGTTAAGAGCTTCAGGGATAAGCGACGTGATAATGCTGCATAAAGTAAAGGAAGCAAAACCAAACATACTTGATTACCTTAGAGATCAAAAAATTGATTTAGTCATCAACGTGCCAACCGCTACTAAACAAAGAAGCTACTCAGACGCGTTGACAGATGGATACGAAATCAGACGAAAAGCAGTAGAGTTTAATGTTCCAGTAATTACGAACTTAGAACTTGCTTCAGAACTCGTAAAAGTGTTGCAGCAGAGAAACCATGATGCGATGGCAATTCGTTCATTGAACGAGTACATGGATGAATTACCATGGAAACTTTGGTAGAATAGAATCTTTTTAATTCAGAAGGCGCTCTATTTTTTGTTATCTCTTTTTCTTTGATTCGAGCTTCTCTACACCTGATGAAGAACCAAGATAGACTATATCAGTTAAACCGATAAACAGCCCTGTTTCCACAACACCAGGAACCAACTTTAAACTTGTTTCCAAATCAATAACGTCTTTTATCTCGCCAAAAACGGTATCTAGGATCATGTTCCCATTATCGGTAATTATTGGACCAACCTTGCCCTTTCCTTCACGTAACACAGGTTTTCCACCTAAACTTTGAATTCGTTGCTCAACGGGTTTTGCAGCAAACGGAATTACTTCTATGGGTACGGGATGATTATTCTCGCCAAGGACTGTGACACGCTTGCCAGAATCAGCGATAATTACATTCAAGCGTGAGGATGTAGCTACTACTTTTTCCCGAACAAGAGCTCCGCCCATTCCTTTAATCAGATTCAAATCGGCATCCACCTGATCCACACCATCGATGTCAATGTCAATTACAGGATGCTCATCTAAAGTAGTAATTGGAATGCCATGTTTTACGGCTAGTAAGAAGGCTTGTGTTGAGGTTGGTATTCCCTTGATGCTAATTTTTTCGTCACACATTTTTTGACCGAGTATTTCGATTGCATACGCTGCTGTGGTTCCGCTACCCAGACCAACAATGAACCCATTTTCTACATGCTTTACTGCTTCTAACGCAGCATTACGTTTTGCTTTATCGACTGAGTCTAATTCTTCTTTAGCTTTCAATTTCCATCTGTCCCAATTTATCCAGAACTTTCTCTACTTCGCTTCGAATTTGATCTATACGTTGCTCGGCTTCTGTTTTACCACTTGGTTTATCAGTTTCAGGTTTCTTACGTTTTCTTGGTTTTGGTGCTTCACCTGTTTCTTGTTCTTTAGTCTCTTCTGTTTCTTCCGTTTCTGCTTCCTCTATGTTCTTTTCCGGAATGACTGTTGGCATTTGAACTTTAATTTCCTTGAGTGGTTTCACATCAATTCTAGAACGAAGCTCTTCAACCTTGGTGTTTAATTCTCCAAAACGTTCACTAAATAATTTCATCAGGTCTTCTTGCATACCTTCAAGTTCATGTAATGCTACAATGGTTTCATCTTTTTCTATAGAAGTTTTTACGGTTGACATTCGTGCTTTGTAGGTTCCGGCTAAACGCTCACGTTCTTGTTCAGTGATTTTTCCTTCAGCATTCGCTTCATACAAATGTCTGATTGCGTCGCTAAGGATTTCTCTTTCTAACTCTAGAATTCGTAGTTCATCCTTAGCGTGTGAAGCATCACCAGTCGGAATGCTCTTGCTGACTCTAAACGGTAAGCCTTCAATCTTTGGGTTTATCTCTTTTTCAACATTTTTTTTGGGTTGCTTAGTTCGTCTTTGCGTCATCCCGAGAATCACAATGACGATAGCAACAATTATCACTGATAAGATTACTGCTAAAGTCGCTGGATCACCTAAGTCCCCGAACGCCAATTATATCCTCTGGTATCTTGATTGTCTACGATCCATATATAAAAATTAGCACATGATATGTTCAGATGCTATTCTACATGAGCACTATAAAGATCTCTGTTGATGATTCGAATATAAGTACCAAACGATAGGAGTTTCTTGCGATCTTAACATCACTAAGGTATGGTACTGCAATTTCTTATATACTCAAATTTGATACTTAAAAGAACGATTTTAGCTGTTCTACAGGCAATTCAGGTTCTTCTACGGCTCCACCATCTCATAACAGGTATGGAACAACCCTACACCCACAAGACAGTTTTATGTTTTTTCCAGTATTTTATTTATTTGTCTTTTGAGCAGAGGAAGGTCTATTTTGATAGTCTCCCAGACTAAAGGAAGATCCACACCGAAATACGCATGAATCAATCTATTACGCATGCCCATGATTTTTTTCCATTCAGCCTCAGGATGCTCTGCTTTCAATTTAGTACTCAAGTTCTTTGTTGCTTCACCGATTATTTCTAGACCCCTCAAAACAGCGTACTGTTTCTCTTTGTTTAAGACGAAGTCTTTCTCTGAAACTTCCTTAACAAACTCCTGTATGTCAGAAATTGCATCTAGGATGTGCCTTAAGTAAACTTCATCCTTCTCCATAGATGATGCACATCTCTTTCTTCACATTATCGGTTATGTATGGACTTATGCTGTTGAGGGTTCCTAAATCTACTTTCTTCCTAAAAGCCTTGCTTAGCTCGTCTTGTAATCCTATTAGATCTAGGAGTGTCTTGCGCTTTGTCGGATCAAATTTAATTACGATGTCAACATCGCTTTTCTTATGTTGCTCCTTTCTAACATAGGACCCGAAAAGCGCCATGAAAATAACATCATTTTTTCTGCAGATTTCAGTCAGCTTTTCAGGCAATCCTTTTCGCCACAGCGTTCTGGGCAGCTTTTCGCTTTCAATCTCCATGATTCAATACTAAAGAACCTTCTAACTTAAGCTTTTCCAGCATAATATGGCAACGCTAAATCCAAATAATCCTTATAAAGTCAAGAAAGCTATGTTATCGATTATGTATGAGAAGATACCTCTTCCAATTCTAATAACTAAAGAAGGAAAATGGTTTATTGCTTCATGCCCAATCTTAGATGTCGCTACGCAAGGGAGAACAGAAAAAGAAGTAAAACAAAATATGGCTGAACTTATAAACGAATATTTAAGTGATCCAGATACGACAAAGCCTTCTTTAGATGACTTAATGTCTTTTTCTTTGACGAATATTCCAGTAAAAATACCTGAGAGTGTTGCACACGACAAAGCTCTAACCGTTACTTCAGCGAAAAGTGATTGAAATCGCGCGCGCTATTACCTGATTATAGATCATACCACCGTCCCAATATATTCGAAAGTATCTATCGTATGGATCATTGCCTCTAGAAATGTCCAGTCGGAAAACATAGAATTCAGGGTATATCGACGGAGACGTTTCTATCTGGTATCGTATCCTTGAATGCTCCAACTGTGGGAACCAATGACCGTTTTTGGTTATTGGCAAAGGTTCCGCTGGAGGTCGACTATAATTCCATGAATCAATGATAAAATCACCGTCATTTGTATTTGAATTTACCTTATCGTCTGCACTTAGTTGATTGCTTTTTGGTGGAGTGAAAGAGATAACGCTTTCATTAATGAAGAGGATTTTGTTTGCTGTTCCATTTAGGTCCGGCAGTATTTGTTGTGATTCTCTTTCGTTGTAGTCAAGGTCTCTTTTCATGTTTGGATCAATTATTGTGTTGTTTAATGAAAGATCGGTAGTCTTGTTTACAAGGTATTGAAGCGTCGTCTCAGAATACTCTTGATGAACTCCTTGTGACAGTGCTTCATCAGATTCTTTTGGATTTTCAGCAATGTCTGCCACCGAGTTTGTTCCAGTTGTTGCTACTGAATTTAGAGTTACAAAAGTTGCACTAATTAGGATAATCAAAAGACATAAGGGTAATAGTTTTTTTGTTTTCATTTTCTCTTTTTTCTCCTTTTTGGTAAGGTTAGATATGTAAGACAATTATTTAGTTCTGCACTTTAGGACACTTGTACAAAACTTTAGGACAGCCCAATAATTGATAAAAAACGCGCGCGCGCTATAAATCCAATTCAATTGATTTTCATTGAAGAATGATAGAGATGTCCAGAAAAAAGAAATCTTTTTCCTAGTTTGACGATTACATTTCAATAAGAAGTAGGACGAGCTGAATTTTCAAAGTGTCCTTCTTCTAATTAAATCTTAGAAAATCGATCCAAACACATGTTATGCTTTTATAAGGTTCTCATCAAAAAAAGAAGCAAGAAACATATGTATTTTCTACCAGAAAAACTAAACAGGATCAAAACTAAAAGAAGAAATTGTTCTGAAAGAATCATTGTTTTTTTCTTCTTAACATGAAGTTGTTGTTCGGGTTTGTAGTGTTTGTACAACAACTACTTAGTTATGAACCTCCAAAAAAAGATAGAGTGTCCAAAAAGAGAAGGGAAAATTCTTCTAAACGCTTTTCGACGTGATTAGAAGCTATGTTAGTTGTTATCGACGCTAACTTTTATCTGGGTTTGCCAAAGAAACAGAGGTCGGGTGTTTTCCTAGTAATACCAAAGCTATCAATTACGCAGTCATTGTGCCAATTATTAATGCAATCCAAATTGAGACGGCGTTGCAGTAGTGGAAGTAGAAGCGATGAATAGGCGACTTGTCTTATGCTTGGCAGCTCAAAAGGAGAGCCTGCTTGCTCAAATAATGGACTTCATGATTTTTCGATAGAACATAGAAAGGTAAATTTCAAATATAACTCAACTAATCACATCACAGAAGGATATGCATCATGAGTGAGAAGTACTTTAAGAAGAAACTTGAACCCATTAAAGTTAAGCAGAAAAGTGTTAATCAGCTACTGACTGAGATGGGTCGGACTGCTTATCAAGGGCGTAAACTTGGGGAAGCGGTTGATGTTTGGGAAAATATGGTTAAGGATAAGGACTTAACGATTGTGATGGGTTATGCAGGCTCAATGAGTACTGCTGGTCAATGGACTATAGTTAATTGGTTAATACAAAACCGGTTTATCGATGTCCTCGTTAGCACAGGTGCGAATGTGTCGGAAGATATTGTTGATGCTATGGGCTTAGGCTATTGGCAGGGTAGTCACATGGTAGACGATGAAGAGTTGCTTAAGAATGATGTTAACAGGTATTATGATGTTTTTGGAAAAGAAACTGATTATCGCAAGATGGAAGAATTAGTTACAGATTTTGTAATGACATTGAAAACAGACTTTCAATACACATCAGCAGAATTTTTCTATGAACTAGGCAAATTCTTGAGTAATAAGAAGATTCCTGCTATAGCAGCAACAGCTTACGAAAATAAAGTTCCTATTTTCAGCCCTGCGATGGTTGACAGTGCATATGGTGAAACTTTTCTTATGGCAAAAAACAAAGGCCATAATGTTGTTTTAGATTCAGTTAAAGAGTTTGATCAATTCGTTAGTATAGGCACCAAAACGAAAGATGTTGCAGTCGTTTATGTTGGCGGTGGCGTTCCTAAAGACCTAACACAACTCATTGCCATATCTGTATCGCCTCAAACAAATGATGAAGGTGTGCCAGGTAGAGATGGACACTTACGAAAAGGCTTACAAGAGTACTATTATCCACATAAATATGCTATTCAAATCACAACTGATGCACCACAATGGGGTGGTTTAAGTGGTTGCACGTTAGAAGAAGCTATCAGTTGGGGTAAGATTAACAGTCAAACTGGAACTCGAGCCGTCGTATACTGTGACGCAACGATTGCATTACCACTTATTACTCACGCGCTATGTGAGCGGGTACCACGAAAACGAAAAGGATCAGATATGTCCTGGCTCTTTAGCGCTATGACTTAGCTAATCTTGAAACAAGTGAACTCATCATTAACGGCAAAATTAACGACGCATCACCCTCAACCATTATCCTTTTTGCTTCAGGGTTAATTTTTCCCCAAGATACGGCTTCACGAGGTCGTGCGCCGCTTAAACTTCCATCCCATTCATCTGCAGTACTTATATAGACTACGTAGTCTAAGCCGTCTCGGAATTGATTCCACCAGATGACATGATGTTTTGAGATGCCGCCACCGACAATTAATGCACCAGTTTTTCTTGCATCATAAACGATGTTATTTAGTTCACCTGAGTCCTTGAGTAGGTTAAGACGAAAATCATGGTCTTGACTGAATAACCAAGTTTGATAGCCAACTGCTCCGTCAGCAATACCAGGCACAAAAACAGGTATACCATGCTTTGCTGCCCAATAGAGGATTGATGTGTCGTTGCAGCATCGTAAGCCTATCTCACGTACGTATTGACTGGGTGAAAGATCCCGTTTCCCTTCACTATACAATTCTTGTAGTAATGCTTGAATTTTTTGTTCAATTATAGTACCATAACTATCGTTTGGAACTAACACGTTTCCTAAACGGTTTATACCTTCTTCACGTAGCTTAGCATCATTCATTATGAATGATCCACGATAATAATGTCTCCAGCATCTCGCCAAATCATGGTCTATAGTGCCACAGGTAGTGATGATTACGTCGATGAGACGGCGTTTCACAAGTTCCTTGAAGACACCTCTTGTTCCTGTAGCAACAAGATTGCCTGTAAAGGATAAGAATTTAACACAACCCTCTGTTTTGATCATTTTTTCGAGGATGTGTACGCCAACAGCAGTTTTTCCAGCAGTAAATCCCCATGCTTTCTCCATCTGCTCGATTAATTCATCTATTTTCATATCATCTGAAAATATGTAATCTCTGACTGGCTCTTTCTGCAAAATGTTTCCCTCAATATGTAATCGTGATATTGATGAACAGGTTTATTTGCGTTTTTGGAAAAAGAAGAATCCTATTATAAAAAGATAGATAAACGCGAGATGTAATATTTCCAGAAAACCAAGGGAAACTAATGAAGTATGTGCTCGTCGTCGGGGATGGAATGGCAGATTATCCGGTGCCAGAATTGAACGGTAAAACACCCCTGCAAGTTGCATTTAAACCTAATATGGATTCGATTGCAGCAAACGGTCGGAGCGGTCTTTTAAAGACTGTGCCTAATGGTATGAATTCAGGTTCTGATACTGCAATTCTTTCAGTGTTAGGTTATGAACCTGATCGACTTTTAGTTGGACGAGGTGCTTTGGAAGCTGCCGCTAGAGGGATTAAGCTTAGAAAAAATGATGTTGCCTTCAGATGTAACCTCATTACAGAAGAAAATGGCTTGTTAATGGATTATTCTGCTGGGCATATCACGACAAAAGAAGCAGAACCGTTGATAGCGGCTGTACAAAAAGCATTCGGGAAGCCTGGCGAAATAGAATTTTTCTCAGGATTAGACTATAGACACTTTTTAGTTATGCATAACTTTCCAAGTTCAAAACTTATCGAATGCTGGCCACCACACGATGTAACTGGAGCTGAAATTAACAGTGTTTTACCCAAATCTAAGTCAGAAAAAGTAGACAAACAGACTCTAGTCCTAAGGAAAATGATTCTTGAATCAAAAATGATTTTGCAGAATCATCCAATCAATATTGCTAGAAGAAAAGCTGGTAAAAGACCTGGGAACATGATTTGGTTCTGGGGTGGAGGCGAAGAGCCCTTAATGAAGACATTCAAAGAGAAGTATGGCTTGAAAGCTGGGGTTGTATCAGCAGTGGATTTGGTGAAGGGCATCGGAATTTACGCGGGAATGCAGGTTATTAATGTTCCCGGAGCGACTGGAATGTATGATACAAATTTTGAGGGCAAAGCTAAAGCGGCATTGGAAGCGTTAGAAGAGAATGATTTAGTTTTTCTACATGTTGAAGCACCTGATGAAGCGGGACATGAACGTGATTATATAAAGAAAGTTAAAGCCATCGAAGATTTAGATAACAGAATGTTGGGAAAACTTTTAAAAGGTCTAAAACAGCCCTATGCCATTGCGGTTTTGCCGGATCATCCAACTCCTATAACTGTGGGTACTCATACACGTGATCCTGTGCCGTTTGCGATTCAATCACCGTTCCTAACTGCAGATTGTACGAAAAAGTTTGATGAAATCTCGGCAAAAAGTGGTGGATTTGGTTTAGTCGAGAAGGATTCTTTAGTATCACTTCTTATTGCCTCTGGAAAAGCTAAGTAGCAAATTATATTGTCTATTCGGTTAGGTAACTGATTATCTTGTCATACAGATCTTTGTCTCGTAAGTCTTCGTAGCCTGCATAGATACTTGGGTTATCGTTTATTTCTACGACAAGGAATTCCCCATTAATTTCTTTTATATCAACACCATAGAGCCCTTTACCTACAACTCTGCATGCTCTTAAGGCTACGTCTCTAACTCGCATAGGAGTGTTAGTTTTCTTCATTGAGACAGTTCTGCCCCAAATGACTGTTGGTTTGCCCCGCAGTTTAGCACCATGTTTCCATCGTCCTTTTGGGATCATATATTTGCATGTGTAAAGAACCTGATCATTGAGTACGCCAACTCGCCAATCAAATTGTGTTGGACAGAATTGTTGTATTGCGATAATATCGGATTTTTTAAAGTACCGTTTTGCAATATCACGAAAACTAGTCTCACAAGCTGCTTTTTCGACATAGCGACTGAAGCTTGTGTACGGTGCTTTAATGACGACTGGTTTGCCCAAGATATCAAAGATTTCGGCAATTCGTTTATGATGTAATTCTTCTCTATTGAGGAACATCGTAGGAATATGAGGCACATTGTATTTTTCTAAGAGGGAGTATTGATGAATTTTGTTTGCACAGATTTGGATACTGTCTGGATCATCGATTACTCTTAAGCCAAGCTCCCAGGCTGTCTTGGAAACAATGTATGATGTATAGAGTGGATCTGTCGTTGCGCGGATGAATACAGCATTGTATTTTGGAATGTTGGGTATGTCTTCTCTGAAGAGAAAATGGAATTCTTGACCTTGCTGTTCTGCTGCATTTTTGAAGTTCTGAAGTGCGGCTTCTTCTCTTGGATCAGAGAAATTATATTTTTCAACGAAACAGGCTATTTTAGCCACTAATGTTTTCACCTTGCTCGGAGAGGAGCAAAACTTCTTGCGAAATTGTTGCTATATCATCTGGAGTTAACTCTTTCTCTTCGATAAGTTGCAAGCCGGAGAGGTAAGCTTTTCCTCGAATTTTTTGAATATGCAGCTTGCATATAGGAATTCTGAAGAGTTTGAAGACTTTTTCTGTAATGTCCTGCGCTTCTGGATCGTCAGGGCATTTACCGAAGAGCGATTTGACAGTGCAGATTTCGCCTTTGAGAGGTTGAGCGCATACAGCGAATTTATAATTCATGCCCAGACTTTTCACAGCCCTGTATAATGCGGTCTTGTTGTTAGCTACCCTGTAACCCTCATGAATAAAGGGATTAACAGCATAAACAATGACTGGAAAACCAAGTTCAACACTTATTTTCTTGACAGAATCGGTCACAAGGAAAGATAATGTAGGAATACTTGCTCGTGCAGCGCGTAGTAGTAGAATAGGAATTCGGCTAGAGTCGATGATGTTTTCGCTTGATGGAATAACTTGATTACCAAGAATTTCAGCATGCAATGATACATAATAGCCTGTCTTCATATACCGATAATCATTGCCTAAATTGAGAGTAAAACCTCTTAACGATGATACAAGAAACCTTGCAGGCTTCAACACAGGAAACCTATTAGTTAGGTCGAAATTTGAGACGACCAACATCAGTCAAGGAACACCAGACAATCAAAAATGCGTAATTCAATGCTAATATTTAAGATTAACGATACAAAAAATGAGAGCAACTTAAGCAGACCACCACGATTTTTATCTATAGCATAATTGGTTAAAGAAACATAAACTTCATTATAAATAGAAGGGACCAATCTTTTTAATGATAGAATTAAATTCCTAAGTCAGTCCCATTCCAGAAGATAAGTCTAGTATAGTTGTATGCATGAATCTGCAATGAATCCTCATAAACAATGTCCAAACGATTACCATATTGGCTAACAAGACTGGTTACATCGCTCCAAATTTTGCTTGAAAACTTATCTGGTCCCCATAATCCCCAGATTGAATCAGTTGGTCCACGAAAACCATACGCATAATCTTTTGGCAGGACATAAGCCATTCTATCACCGTATTCTGCAGGTTGTGGGTTGTGTTTCACGTAATTCCAGAACCTCTGTATGGTCTGAAGATGTTCAGGTTGCAAGATGCCATAGGTAACATTCATGTTTGGGTCTTTCGCGTAATCAAAGACCACAAAATACTTCGCCCCGTTCTGATAGGCTAACACAAGGTCATCATACATTTGCTGTCCAGACTCTAAGTACGGCGGCAATGTATACGTGTAAGTTAACATTACACCCCAATCTTTACTATGTGCGGTGGCAGCACCTCTTGCGAGGGCAATGTTTATGGGTCTACTGTGATTCCAAGCTAATTCTGCAAAAATCACGTCGTAGCCTGCTTTATAATCAAAATCGTATAGTGCATAATCCGAAGTCATCAACATTGAACCAGTTGGAATAAAATCAAGTAATGCATCATCTCTTATCTTTACCACGAACTTGTCTGCGGCATCTGGATAATTGTCAGCCTGTTTAACGACCGAAAAATACGGGTCATGGTCAACTTGATGTCCACCAGGTTCATCATAACAATACAACCCAACAAACCGTACACCCCATGTCTGCCTAGCGTAGCCGCTCCATGCTGATTGGTTAAGCTGATAGGGATCATTGCTATCTCGGTTTGTATGTGCAAAAACAGCGAAAGATAACCCACTATCATACAGGTATTGACACATATTATTAACTTTAGTTTCATTAAACGTGATACCGTAGCTTCCAATAATGAAAAAGTTTGTGTAATCTTTGACTTCATCAACCCGTGCTTTAAGACTTGTCATATTATCATAGGCGGCGTCAACGCCCACAAAGATATTCGGTACGTCACTGTTTGCCTTGCTCTCAAGATAAACGTGAATTCCCGCAAAAAAGAACAGCGCAAGTAAAATGGCAACAACTGTATAAAGCAGCCATGTTTTCATTAGAGTTCACAACCCAAAAGGAAAGTGTTCGATAAAAACTCTTTCATTATGGACATTGCTGAGCTAATTTGGATTGCTTTGACTGATTTAACGGTCTTCGTCTATAAAGAAAGATCGCCAAGCCAATGAGTAGCAGCACAGAGATGATTACTACTAACACGAGGATAGTGAGCAATGAATCGGCTTCGGTTTGGGTCGACTGTGTTGGAGCACCTATTGCATACACTATATGATCATATGAGCCAAAATAAACTACGCCATTTACAACTGCCGGAGACGAAACAACCATATCGCCAGTACTGTAACTCCAGAGACGGTCGCCAGTCATTACTGCCAAAGCATAGAGTTGTTTGTCTGCCGATCCAACAATAACAACTCCTCCAACAATAGCAAGAGATGAATCTACGTCGCCGCCTGTGGCAAAATTCCATAGCTCGTTACCATTCGTTGCGTTTATAGCATAGACTCTATCATCACGTGAGCCAATATAGACAATCCTATCAACTACTGCCGGAGAAGAATATACTGCACCAGCCGTTGTGAAGCTCCAGATTTCAGTACCATCTACAGCATTTAAGGCATAGACTTTGTTATCCTGTGAACCAACGTAGACTACACCATCAACCACTGCTGGTGTAGAAACTACCATATCATTGGTTGCGAAATTCCAAATTAACGTACCGTTCAACGCGTCTAAGGCATACACGTTATTGTCTAATGAGCCAATATACAGGACATTATTAACGACTGTAGGAGAAGAAACAACGATTTTGTCCTGTGTCTCAAAATCCCATAAATACTCACCGTTGGAGGCGTTTAATGCGTACACTTTGTTATCTTGCGAGCCAATATACAATATGCCATTAACAACAGTTGGTGATGAGACAACATGGAGACCCGTTTCAAAACTCCACTTTAGATTGCCAGTTTGAGCATCAAAAGCATACACCTTGTTATCATATGAGCCAACGTAGACTACACCATCAACCACAGTTGGAGATGAAAGAAGAATTTGACTACCAGTTTTATAACTCCAGATAACACTTTGGTGTAATTCCCAGTCGAAACTAGTTAAGCCAGTAGAAGCATTCAAAGCATAAAGCGTTCCATCAAGTGAGCCCACGTAAATTATGCCGTTAATCACAGCGGGTGAAGAATCCACTTTGGCACCTGTAACATGCTCCCAAACCAGATAGCCAGTATTTGCATTTAACGCATAGAGCTTGCCATCCCATCCGCCCACAAAAACTGTATCATCAGCAAATTCAGGACGAGAAATAATCAAATCATTCGTTGCAAAACTCCATAATGGCTGTCCACTGGCAGAATTCAAAGCATAAACTCGATTATCATTCGAACCGACATAAACGACATTATTGGCGACAATAGGTGAAGAAGCCACACTGCTCCCAGTAGTGAAATTCCACGCCAAATCACCAGTATCTGCGTTTAAAGCATAAATGTTGCCATCTATTCCACCAATGTAAACAGTGCCGTTTGCGACGGTAGGCGATGAATACACATCGCTGTTTGTCATGTACTTCCAAAGTTGATCTCCAGTTACAGCATCTACAGCGTAGACATTGTTATCTAATGAACCGAAAAAGACTATTCCCTCAGATACAGTTGGAGAAGAAACAATGTTATCGTATGTTTCGAATGTCCAAACAGGGTTACCATTAGAAATGTTAAGGGCATAGAGTTTGTGGTCCAAAGAACCAATAAAGAGAAAACCATCAGCAACTGCAGGCGAAGACAACATAATCTGACCGCCCGTCGCGTAACTCCACTTTAATATTCCTGTTTGTTCATCGAAAGCATACACTTTTTTATCTTCCGAAGCAACATAGACAACGCCGTCTGAAACAATAGGATCAGAATCTACATAATATCCAGTTGTGTAATTCCATACTTTTTTACCAGTATCAACGTCTAATGCATAGAAGTTGTCGTCCTCTGAACCCACAAAAATCAAGCCATTGGCTACTGCAGGGCGAGAAACAATGATACCATTAGTAGAATAATTCCATAATTCTGTTCCATCAGTAGCTCTAAACGCATAGATCTTATGGTCGTAAGAACCCACATACACTACACCATCAGCTACTGTTGGTGAACCTACCTGTCCACCTGTATTAAACTTCCATAATGTCTGATTCGTCGAAGGAGCAGCTGAGCTTGAGCTCCCAGAATGTGCTACATCATGCCTAAACATTGGCCACCAATCTGTAGCTGATTGTCCAAATGCTGGAATACTGTTGGTGAAAAATGATTTACAAATGAAAACTGAGAAGAATAGTGAAAGAACTATCAGAATGATTATAGAATACGCCGTCTCTCTTCTCATGTTGTTTTCAACAAATACTATAGCTTTGAGTAATCCATAAAAGTTTTCATTAAGAAGACTCGTCGAAAAACGGGAAAAGATCTTCTAGACTAATCTTTACCTAATACTTGCGTTGATTGCTTCAATTATGACATTTTGATAGGTTTAGAGGATAAAAAGAAGAGTGCGAAATGTTGATATTATTTAGTTTTTTTGCGTAGACTCTCTGGAATATAAGCGCAAGCTGGATCAGATTCATAGATGTCTCCGGTCAGAGCATATGATCTATTCCTGCAGCCACCACAAAGTTCTCTGTATTCACATACATTACATTTGCCTCTCAACACATTTCGGTCTCGAAAACTACTGTAGTAGGGTGATTTTTGCATGTCCATCCAAACCTGCGTTAGATTATCTTCACGAACGTTACCAAGTCGCATAGGTTCAATTGGATGCAGATCGCTGTAGAAACAGGGGATTAAGTTGCCGTTTTCTGTAACACTAATGTAGCCACCGAACGCAAAGTAGGTGCATTTTCCATGGAATCGTTTCTCGTACCATTCATCAAAATTTGGTGGATTTCGCATTTTGACAACACGAGCATAGTGTGGACAGTGAACATGAATATCGAATTTGCCATCATATTTTTGGCTTAAATCCCAAATATGATTTAAGACCCATTCGTATTGTTCGGGTGTTGGAGTTAACTTGTTATCTTCTTTTGCTCGTCCACTCGGTACTAGATGGTTAAACCAAACAAAGTTGGCATGATATTTATCAGCTAATTCACATACATGATCAAGATACTTATAATTAATGGAAGTAATTGCTGCGGCTAAACCGTTGAGGATCCCTGCTTTTGAGACTTTTTGAATTGCTGTTAACGCCTTTTGGTATGATCCTTTGCCACGAAGTTGGTCATTTATTTCTTCTGGACCGTCGATGCTGATGGAGGTCCATACTTGATTCTTTACTAAATTATCGTAGATTTCTCCATCAACAAAGCAACCATTTGTTAGGAGACAAACATTCAACCCTTTGCTCTTTGCGTATCCGACAATTTCAAAAATGTCTTTTCGTAGTAATGGTTCGCCACCTTTTAAGCCGAACCATTTGGCTCCGAAGTTATAGACTTCATCCACAAGGTGTAACGCTTCTTGGGTGGTTAATTCTCTTTCAGCACGTTTGTTAGTCGCATCCACATTACAATAAGCACAACGAGCGTTGCATTCACCTGTTGCTCTCCAAGAAGTCATCAATAACGGTCCTTTCTGAGTCAAATTAGAATCCTCTTTAAAGTTGCCTTGTTGGAAATCATTGTTCATTTTAGACTTTTCGGACCTAAAAAAGATTATGTGATTTAACCAGCTTTTTACATGGACGAAACCCAGAAGAACTTAACAACAGTTAGCCCATTGGCAATCCCAGTCACTCACTTGGCTGGCATTAAATCCATCAACCGATGAATACTGCCGTAAAGTTTATAGTACAACACAAGCTAGTCATTAATCGGGTCGTTTCACAACTTGTTGGGGTTAGGAAAATGAGAATTAAGCGAACGACTCATCGTTGGCTTATTATAACATTAGCTGTAGCATTGTTAATATCCACATTCATATTCGTTTTGTCGTTTCAAGGAAATATTGTCAACGCTCAAGACACTGATACTAACACAACTGATCCCTTGACAAAGTTTGAGTGGCCACAGTTCATGGGAAACTCGGATTTCTCACGTTTTTCAGCGGGTCCAGCCCCTTCAACCACAGATATACTCTGGAAAGCGAATGTTACTGAAATTAGAAGCTTCATTGCAGCATTTGATGGCATGGTTTTCGTTTGTTCAAACACTTCTGTTATAGCTCTTAATCGAGATACAGGAGCAACTATTTGGACTACAGACATTTTTATGAACGGAACATGGCCTGTTGCATACAAAATTGATGATACACATATGATTGTTGAGAGTACATGCCTTAATCCGCAAACAGGCCAAATATTATGGACAAGCAGCAATTTCTGTGCAGATACAGGCAACTTTAATGCAAATGTCTACAGTCCGGAAGAAAAAATGTTCTACATAAAAGACCTCTCATATGTTGATGCATGGAGCTTCTCTGACCCTTCTAAACTGCCTATACTAGTATGGAGTACGTACGTTCCAGGTGGCGGCAGAGTTGGCTCAGGAATTACATATGGCGATGGAAAAGTCTTTCCTGGCTCTTTCACGGATTTACAGATGGCACTAGATGCCAAAACAGGCAATGTTCTCTGGACGGCTAGAACCAAGACACCTATGATATTCTCTGGTTCATACTATCAAGGTAGATTTCTACGAGGTGGCACAGATGATAATACAATGTATTGTTTTAATGCTACAAATGGTAATATTATTTGGACATACAACGCTGACTCTGTGGGATACTTTGTATCAGGTACAGCCGCAGCCTATGGCATGATTTATGAACCAAATAAGGATGGAAACATCTACGCCATAGATATTGATACAGGAAGGCTGGTTTGGAAATATCAAGGGCCTGGAACGATGCTGTTTCCTGGTATGCCAACTGTTGCAGATGGCAAACTTTACGTTACGAGTGGACAGAACGCAACATTTGGAGCTGAGATAGGTGGCTCACAATTTGTATGTTTGAATGCTTATACAGGAGAGGTAATCTGGAAACTGTCGATGGAAGCTTTCGCTCCACGCGAATCGGTTGCTATAGCCTACGGTAGACTATTCCTTATTCCAGGTGATGTAACTACAGCAGTTGATGCTTATTCAGGAAGCGAATATGTTGTTAAAGGACAGGTTTGGGCTTTTGGCAGTAATAACAGCCAAGTAAGTGACGGAGATTGGTCAATGTTCCGCCACGATTCAGTACGTTCATCAATTGGTACAGGTGGCCCATCGAATTTAACGTTAGTTTGGAAATTCATGACGAATGGAGCAGTTTACTCTTCCCCAAGCATCTCTAATGGCATTGTTTACGTAGGTTCACAGGACAAAAACATTTATGCCATCGATGCTTGGAGCGGGAATTCAATCTGGAATTTTACAACAGCAGGGACAATCGAATCTTCAGCAGCCATAACGAACGGCAGAGTCTACATAGCAAGCGATGATGGATACATTTATTGTCTAGATGCATATAGTGGCAAATTTATCTGGAAAACCTTCGACAACGGTGGCTTACCCAAAACATACGGCGCAGCAGTCATGCTTCGCTCATCACCTGCTGTGAGCGGAAACGTAGTATACATCGGGTCAATGGATGGCAACTTATATGCTCTTGACGCAAACACAGGCGCTATCGTTTGGAAGTTCACAACACAAGGACCAATCACATCATCTCCAACAGTTGCAGATAATGCAGTTTACATTACCTCTGAAGAACCTGCTACAGGTGCCATCTACAAAATTGATGCTAATAGTGGAGCACAAATCTGGAAAAAACAACTCGACTATGAGCAACAATTCACAGGTGGAACAGATATGCAAGGCACACCAACAATCGCAAATGGCATGGTCTACGTTTCTACCAACCTACGCACATATTATGGACTCGATGTAGCTACTGGCGACACAGTCTGGTCCTTTACAAATCCTGATGCAACAGAATTTATCGTCTCTTCTCCAATCTATTTGAATGGACAACTTTTCGTGATCGATAAATTTGATATAGCAGCTCTCAATGCCACAACTGGCAAGAAAATTTGGAGTTCATACTCTGGCGACGAACTATATGTTTCCCCCTCTTACGCCGACGGCAACCTGTACGTTGCGACAAGCCAACGTCACATATTCATTATCAGCGCCATAAACGGTGACAAAACCTTGGCATACACTACACCATCTGCAAGCTGGTCCTCTCCGACACCCAGCAATGGACGATTATACATAGGAAATAATGATTGGAATATCTACTGTTTTACTGCAACCTTCACTTCTAAGCCTCCAAGTGACCAAATCAACCCACCAGCACAGACCGTGAATTATTTCTATGTTGGCATTGGAATAGCAATCATAATTGCAGTTGCATTAGTAGCAACTTTTGCCTATTTCAGGTCACGTAAAAACAAATAGGTACATCTTTTAGCTTATGATGTTTTAGGCTTAAGCTCTGCCTTCTTAATCTCAAAATATCCTTTGGATTTTTTCCAAACTGTTTTTGATTTTGTGATGTTTATGCTCTTCTTGTAGATTGGGCAATCGACCACGAATGTATGGTACTCGCCAAACTCGCCGATAGGGTTTATGCTTCTGTCAGCTTTCAACTTTTCCAACTCACGGAGCATGCTGTCATCGATTTCTTTTCCAAGCCAATCCTTGTTGGCACCCATAGAAACATCGACTTCGATTACTAACATCCGAAAGCCTAATTGATTCATCTCAGACAATGCTGTTAAAGGGTTTTTGCCCCATAATGGCGCATAATGTTTGACATTGATAGGGTCACATATTTCGTGGTAATAGTCGATGTGTTCAGAAGTTGTCATTACCCCTGAGATGAATGTTCCCGCTTTCACCTTCTGTAACCCTTTTCTTATATCCGAGACTCTACCTCCTACGGTAATCGCTGGAATTCCTATAGACTCTGAAACCAATTTCATTAACCACTTATTATCTAAGTGAGCTTTGCCACCAATTTTTATGAACATTAAATAATCTACTTTCACGCCTTCTTGTAATGCGGCGTAGAGGGCATACATTGAGTCTTTTCCACCAGATAACGAAACAACCACGCTGGACATCTGCAAGAGCCTCAATTTAACGTTGGCTTTACCCGTATTAAGGCAGGAATATAAGAGTATATGTTTCGCTATTGTAAGCGAACACTTATTTGTCCATGCCAGAATACTTCTGAATATGGCTGACTTAGTCTTAATTAATGCTAATGTATTAACGATGAACCCTGCACAGCCTCATGCTGAAGCAGTAGCTATAGTAAAAGATCGCATCGTCAGAGTTTGTAAGACAGACGAAGTCTCTTCACTAATTGAAGAAAACACAAAGATTCTGGACTTACAGAGGAAAACCATCATTCCAGGGTTCATAGATACACATATTCATGTTGCGGATTTTGGACGAACTCTCGCTTGGTTGGACTTAAAGGAAGTTGATTCCATAAAAAAACTTCAAGATATCGTCGAGGAACGAGCAAAGGAAACGTTGAAAGATAGATGGATCTTAGGTTCAGGATGGAACCAAGAGAACTTTGTAGAAAAACGTCGACCTACACTGCAAGAACTTGATGCTGTGGCACCAGATAATCCGATTATCCTATATCATCAACTTGGACGTGCCTGTATAACGAACAGTAAAGCGCTGAGATTATCAGGGATCACAAAAACAACTTATATTCAAAACGATGGTGTTATCGAAAAAGATTCGGAAACAGGAGAACTAACAGGCATCTTGGAAGGTTCTGCTACTGACTTAGTTTGGAATTGCATCCCTGCACCTACTGAAGAAGAAACTGTAGAGGCAGCGAAGGAAGCGTGCAGAAAAATAGTTGAAGCAGGCATAACAAGCATCCATTGGATTGCATTATCAGACACTGAAGCATCAATCGCACAGAAACTTATACAGGGAGATGAGGTAATGCCAAGAGTTTTTCTCATCGTTACATCAGAGATTTTTGAAAATCTATCTTCAGATAAAACTAATATGAATATTAATGGAGTGTTAGTTTTTTTGGATGGCTACCTTGCATCGCAGACAGCTGCTCTCAAGCAACCATATGTCGGTAATGCAGCAAACAACGGAAAAATGTACTACACTCAAGAAGAAATGAATCAATTGGTAGCTAAGATTCGTGAAGCAGATCTTCAAATAGTAATACATGCTATGGGCGATAAAGCTATTGACGTTGCTCTTAAAGCACTCCAATCAATAACCAAAACAGGGAACTATCCTAATCGTTTAGAACAGGCGGCACTTCTCAACAGAAGATTAATTGAAAGCATAAGGAGAACGAAACCTATTGTGTCTATCCAGCCGAAGGTCGTAGAGTCAGAATTTAACATGTGGTCAGCAATCGAACATCTTGGCGAGGGTCGAGCTAGAATGCTTTTTCCACTTAAAGCCTTGATAAAAAATGGCGTATGCATAATAGCTGGCTCAGATTGTCCAATGGAACCCTTAAGCCCAATGTTAGGAATTCAATCTCTGGTTATGAGAAAACCATTCTCAGAAGAACGCCTCAGCGTTGAAGAAGCATTACGACTTTACTCCCTCAATGCTGCTGTTGCAACCGAAGAGGAAAAAGAAAAAGGTTCAATTGAGGAAGGTAAATTAGCTGACCTTACTGTGCTTTCGCAAAATCCAATGACGATTGCTTCAGATGAACTGGCTAATATTATGATTGAGATGACTGTTATTGGCGGAAGAATACTATACCAAAAATTGTCCTAATAACATAGTCTCTTATGATTTGCTTTCTGAAAGAGTATCTTATTAGCGTTTAAGGATTAGATATGATCAATCTAAAAGTTCAAAGACTATAATTTAAGTTTATAATCCCAAACTTTTCTAATGGTTAAATTTATAAACGTGCCCAAATGATATAGTCCAACAATCAACTTAGGAAAGGGAGAAAAATTGGAGCCGGAAAGATTCAAGGTTAAAGACATATTCGATGGCATCATAATTCCAATAATACTAGTGCTTCTAATCTTCGTTCTAGCAGTCTTTGTGAATCCCAGCGGATCATACCATGTACTTGGCTTGGAAGGTTTAACGGGTACTATTGCCGTCATCTTCACTCAAGGCTTTGCTCAAATGATTGTTCTTGGCATACCATTGGTAATGGGCTTGCTTTGGAATAAATGGGCTGGTGGAGGAGCAGGCTGGATCATGGGTAGCATTTACTACTTAGCCAGCGCTGGTCTATACACAGGATACTATACTCAAGCAGGAGGATACAATTTCTTCGGTGACATAAGCATGCTCTTTTACTTGGTTAACGCTATTATAATTGGATATATGGCTGGATCATTAAATAACAGATCAACGAGTTTCAAAAGAATGCTCGGTGCAGGCCTGACAGCTGCTATAATAACTGCGGTGATTCAAGTCTTCATGAACTACAACTATTCACTTCCGCCAGCACAAACTATGGCACGTGGACTCTGGGCAGATCCAGTATACGGGTTCGTTTTGGCCTTTGTGCCAAGCATCGCTTTAGGTGTAATAGTGCCAATCCTTGCAAAAGTAATGACGTGGTATGGAATTCAGCCATTGAGACACTAATAATACAAATCCACTTCTTTTCTTTTTTTGACAATCAAATTAGGTATAGATAACTCCATTTAAGAATAAAATCATGTCATCTTTCGATATAATAGCTAAAGGCTAAGTGAAATCACTTCAGTGTAGAATACTTGATTCTTGAACGAATTGTTGAACCTACACTTCTTGTACGAAGAGCATAAACAAACTGATTCAATACTTTTCGACTCGCAGAAAGCCCATATGTTAATCCTCTTGCGAATTGCCGAGGAAGGTAAGTAGGTCTGAAGTAAAAGCTTTGAAAAGCTTGCTGATAGAGGTCTGCCACTTGTTTCATGGTAAGGGTAGGACTCTCAAAAATTGGTGTTGCACAATCGTAAAGGTCAAAGTCAAATATTCTTACCCAACGATTCGCCATTACCATATCGAACATGGGTGTCCCTGGAAGTGGCGTAGCTATGTTAAAGAAGGCAACCTCATCAGGGCTAATTTTTTCAGCGAATTTTATGGTTCGCCAGGCTGATTCGTCTGTTTCTCCTGGGTAGCCTATAAGTACATTAGGTACAGGTTTTAATCCAAGTTCTCTTACCCAGCCAATTGCTCGAATTGTTTGTTCTGTCGAGATTCCTTTTCTCATCTCATTTAATACATGCTGTGATCCAGATTCAACACCAAACCAAACAGAGACACAGCCTGCAGCGCGCATCTTAAGCAGAAGCTCTTTTGTAATCATATCCACACGAGTGCCACAATTCCATTTAATTTTCAAACCTCGACGTCTAATCTCTCCACACAATTCCTCAGTTCGTGAATTATCCACTGTAAATGCATCATCACAGAATGTAAATTGTGTCGCATTGTAGGTTTTATTGAGGAATTCAAGCTCATCTACAACGTTTTTAGAGCTTCGAAAACGGTATCTTCTGCCGAACATTCTAACGGCAGCGCAGAATTCACACCAGTATACGCATCCTCTACTAGTTTGCAGGTAGAATACATCTTCATATTTTCTGAGAACATCAAGAGGCCAAAGATGTCTTGCTGGAAACGGAAGTTCATCTAAATTTTCTATATATGGACGATCAGGGTTCCGAACGATCTCTGCACCTTTTCTGCACGTTATTCCAACAACATTGTAATAAGGTTCGCCTTTTGCGATTTTTTGCACCAATTCTAAAAGAGTGTTTTCGCCTTCTTTTCTGACAACAACATCTAATTCGGGACATTCGTGTAATGCTTCGCTGTCCCAAAAAGTCACATGGGGACCACCCATTGCTGTGATGCAGCTTGGATGTTCATCTTTTGCTATCTTTGCTATCTTCAATGCAGAGTTGTAAGTTCGAGTTGTTGCCGTCGATCCAACAATAGTAGGCTGACGTTTTCTGATTTCTTCTCGGAAGTCTTCATGTGTAAGCATTAGTGCTTGGCAATCAATTACGTCAACAGAAAAGTTGTTTTTCTCTAAGACAGCTGCTAAGTAACCTAAGCCTAGAGGCGGAAAAGGTGGATGCTGATGTGCTTTAGTTGGATATGGTGGGTTTACCAGAGTCACATGTATTTTCATTTTTTGTTCCTTAATGTCGTCTTTCGCAAATACGTGAAACTTACTGTTTAAAGGTTTCGCACTCATAACAAGTATCGATGCATTAACGGGAGAACGTTGGATGCAACCACGAAATGCTATTAAAACGGAAAAACAAACAATCTAACAACAATTATTACAGGTATAAACAGAAGTATGCTTAGAATAATTGATATGTCTCTTATCTTCAGTGATTTTAGGATTTTGTCTGCATTCAATGTCTCGATTGTGTCACCAACACTGTAGTAACCAGGTTTGTCCAACTGTACGTGTAGTGCCCCTGCGATAGCAGCCATCTGCCAACCATGATTTCTGCTTGGAATTTTTTTACGGTCTCGTTGTGCAATTCTCCAGGCATTATGCCAATCTTCGCCAATTATCGCTGTTGAGATTATCATTAGGATTGTAGTCAATCTTGCTGGAATATAGTTTACAACTGTGT
Organism: Candidatus Sulfotelmatobacter sp.; assembly: GCA_035297385.1. GTDB lineage: Archaea > Thermoproteota > Bathyarchaeia > Bathyarchaeales > Bathycorpusculaceae > UBA11855. The sequence continues at coordinate 61,358 of DATGZD010000070.1, forward strand.
CAAGGTTAGCACTAAACCAGCCTAAATTAATGTTCTCCTGGTCTTTGAAGCCTACTACGCCATCTAAAGTGTTTATAGCGCGAAATGCAATAGCGCCTGAAACACCAAAGAATGAGTAGTAGATAATAGGAGAGTGTTTGAAGTCAGTTAGATTTTCAACCATGGATTCAATTACGGCAGATGCCATTTGTGAACTTGTTAGATTTGTTGGATCTCTCCTTGAGAAGTGATGGTATTTTTTTGCTTCCTCCAAATCTCCAGCATCTAATGCTCTTGCTACGCCTTTTGCACCATCAGTTTCGAGTTTTATGCAGATAGTTGTTTTTAGAATAATCGCACCAACTATGATGTAAAACACTATATTAAGTATAAAGGGCAAAAAAATGTAAAGTAGACCTAAACCAACAAACACAGGAACTGAGAACACGATAATAACTACTAAAGCGAGAAGAACACCATTTATTTTCTCTATCTGGGGATTAGAATTCTTAAAATGTGGCTTCAGTTTTTTTGCAAACTTTCCCATCCAAATAGTTGGATGAAGATTGTGATAGCTTTTGAATGGTTTCCATGGAGCAGGGTCGCCGAAAACTAGGTCAACAGCAATAGCTAATACAAGAACAACGATGGCTATTAATGCTTCAAAGAGGATTTTATCTCACCGCTTAGTAGGTTGCTTTCTGATAGTTTTTGGGGATTTATTTAATATCAATATCGGTGAATTCAAAAAAATATCTTACATAATCTATGATCTAAAACGAGTGATGTTTACCGAAAGCATTAATTTTTTGAACTTGCCTAGTTCAATTTGATATAGCATTGCGCGTTTGCCTAATAAATCCACCTCGAATTCAACCAAAAACATGGGGTAACCCCAGCGTTTATCAGCCCATGGATTTAGTTTATGTAGCTGCAGTCTTGGAAAAACAGCATGAAGTATGTATTATCGATGCTCCCACTGAAGGCTGGAATAAACTAGAAGAAATCACTGGCAAAAGAATAAGACAAGGTTTATCAAAACAAGAGATTGCTTATAGAATCAAGAAATGGAAACCTAATTTGGCAATTATCACTGTGCCTTTTTCAGGATGGTCACCAGCAGCATTCGAGACAGCCGCACTTGTGAAAGAAGTTGACAAGAGAATTGTAACAGTACTAATAGGGCTACATCCCTCTGCAAGACCTTCAGAGTGTCTAGCAGAATCAAATGTTGATTTTATTGTGATCGGCGAACCCGAAATTAGTGTTCTAGAATTAACTAATACACTGGAAAAAGGAGACGATACTAAGTTAAAGGAAGTAAGAGGTATTGCTTTCAAGGAAAACGGCAAAATAGTTCGTACTCAAGCAAGAGCAGTAATTGAAGACTTAGATTCCCTACCATTTCCTGCTAGACACTTACTTCCAATGGATGCTTTCTTTGAGGCAGCTAAGAAACGTCCTATTAGCGGCAACTTAAAGAAACCCAGCATCAGAATGCTTACCAGCAGAGGTTGCGGACATAACTGCATATTCTGTTCTAACTATATTGTTATGGGACGGAAATGGCGCGCCCGAAGCCCCGAAAACGTAGTGAATGAGATAGAGCAAATTGTCCAAACTTATGGCGTTAGACAAGTAGATTTTCTTGATGACAATATGACCTTGGATAAGAAAAGAATGGAACGCATCTGTGACTTAATTAAAGAAAGAAAATTGAAGATTGAATGGTGCACACCTAATGGTGTACGCGCTGATTGTCTTGATGAAGAATTGTTGGCTAAAATGAAAGCTTCAGGATGTAAAAGAATCTTGATTGCACCAGAATCAGGTGTACAACGTATAGTCGATGAAGTTATCAAGAAAAAGCAAGATCTAAGAAAAGTAGAAAATGCAGTGGCCGCAGCAAAAAAAGTCGGTATTGAAGTTGGATGCTTCTTCATTCTTGGCTTTCCTGGAGAAACAAAAGATGATATAAAAGCCACAATAGCATTCGCACGTAAATTACGTAAACTGGGTGCAGATCGATTCTATTTCAGTTATGCCACACCGCTATATGGCACTGAGCTTTATGAGATAGCTAAACGAGCTGGCTATCTTAAACCAGGACTAAGTGACGAAGCATTAGCAGCGGTTGAACCATTAATTGAAACATTAGAGTTTACTGCAGATGAATTACGTATGCTTTGCGCTGAAGGCAATCTAGTTAATCCAACAATGACTCGTGATAGGCTTGTTAGGGCCGCAAGGAGCCCAAAGAAGGCAATAGAAACCTTATTTGTTAGAAGAAGAATGACAAGACAAGCACAGACAACTAACTCTTAGCAGAGAACTGCATGTAGTTTCCTTAGAACAAGTATTAATTAATCAGTTTCTCTAGAGTGCATCTTTAATTCGCCAAAGAATATGATTCACAGCGGTTCTTGCCATTACACGACTATAGAAGTTGCCGTTGAATAGATGTTTGAGCACGTATTTTGGTGAGTAAAAACTATCGTAAAAACTACGTCGCAGATCGTTTAGTTCTTTATCTGAGAGATTAGGGTTTTCAAATACAGGTGTTACAGTATCATATTTACTCCAATCGGGTGACATTTTCCAACTATTTTCTTCGACAACTTTACGGAGTTCAGTGCCAGGATAAGGTGTTGCAACACATAAATATACATCATCAGGCTGCGCTCTACGAATAAAATCCAAAGTCTGTCTTAGCATATCCTTTGTTTCGCTTGGGTAGCCAAGAATTATAGAGATTGAGACGAATAAACCGGCTTCTTTTGCCATGCGAATCGCTTTCTCGTTCTGCTCTACAGTTGTTCGTTTCTTTACAGCATCTAATATTGTTTGACAACCTGATTCAATACCGAAGAAAACTTGTTGACAATTAGTCTCTTTCATCTTAGTTAGAATATCTTTGTTGACTTGATCAACGCGCGTTTGGCAATCCCAAGGAATCCCTATCTTTCGAGCTTTAATTTCATCGCAGATTTTGAAAATTCTTCCCTTATCCAAAGTCAATGTATCATCATAGAAGGTAAACGAATCAGCTTTGTAAACAGTCTTTATGTGTTCTAATTCGTCAACAATATTTTTTGGACTTCTTGCTCTATATTCTTTACCAAGAATTCGTGAAGTCGTGCAGAATGCACATTGGAATGGACAACCTCTACTTGTGATTACTGGAAGAAACAATTTTCCATAGAGCAAATACTTTTCCAAAGCAAAATACTTGTAGGCGGGATATGGTAAATCATCAAGGTTTCGAATTGCAGGTCTAGACGGAGTTTGAACAATTTTTTCATCTTTGCGGAAAGTTATGCCCTGAATTCTTTGGAGATCATGCGAATTATTCATAGTCTGGGCTAATTCCAAAAGTGTCTGCTCACCTTCACCCCTAACCACAACATCAACGGAGGGTGCATCGCTTAGGATTTGTTGATCCATAAAAGTGGCATGCGGTCCACCTATGACGACCATTGTGTTTGGAAGAGCTTCTTTGGCGATACGTGTTGATTCAAGTGTAGACTGTATTGTTGGCGTCATTGATGTGACACCAACTAAGTCAGGTTGAAAAGCTTCTAACTTTTGCTTCAGTTCTTCTTGAGTCATACCAAGTGCTGGACAATCAACAACAGTGATTTCATGCCCATTGTTTTCTAGAACAGCTGCAAGGTAGGCTAAGCCAATTGGCACGTAGAGTTGATGGTGAAAAACACCTTTCAATGTAGGTGGGTTAACCAGTGCGACCTTGGCTTTCTTACTCATTCTCTTTCTTTACTCTTCGGTTAACTTATTCCTCGTGTGAAGGTCTTAACTTTGATTTTACTTTTCGTCTGACATGGGCTAATGCTGTTTTTGTTGCTGAGTAACCGTAAACGCCACCTTTGCCGAACATGCGGAGTATGTAACCTGGATGAATGTAGAAGCTTTGGAGTGCATTTTCACGGATTTTCCTTAATTCGGTCATCTTCATTGTTGGAGTTTCAAATGTCGGCGTTGCAGTATCATACTTGTTGAAGTCTGTGATTTTTAGCCAACCTTTCTCTTTTACATAATCATACATTGGAGTTCCAGGGTAAGGAGTAGCGATGTAGTAGCCTACATCATCAGGCTTTATTTCTTCAACAAATTTTATGGTTGCGCGTGCTGTTTCAGGTGTTTCTTCTGGGAAGCCTAGAATCACACTTGCGACGGTCATGAGCCCACAATCTTTGGCCATCTTGAAAGCGTGCTTCGTCTTCTCCAGAGTCAATCCTTTTCCCATGGCATCCAAGACTTGTTTTGAGCCTGCTTCAACACCAAACCAGACCGCTAGACATCCCGCCTTTTTCATTTCCTGTAGTAATTCTTTGGTAACCATGTCTACGCGAGTTTCACAGTCCCACATAATTTTGAGGTTACGTTTCTGGATTTCTTCACAGATTTGCCAAGCGCGTTTTTGATCGACGCTAAACGCATCGTCATAGAATGTGAATTGTACTGCCCCGAATTTTTCGTGGAGGAATTCTAGTTCATTGATGACGCTTTCGGGGCTTCGCATACGGTATCTTCTACCGAACATACGAACTGCGGAGCAGAAGTTGCACCAGAATGTGCATCCTCGGCTTGTTGTTAGGGGGTAGATGACTTTGCCGTATTTTTGCAGGCTTGCTAAGGGGAAGAGGTGGTGTGCTGGGAATGGCAATTCATCTAAGTTTTCTATGTAAGGTCTTTCATCATTCTTTATTATTTTGTCGCCGTTTCTTGTGGTTGTACCAAGCAAATCGTAGAATGGCTTGCCTGCTTCTACACGTTGAGCTAATTCCAGCATAGTATTTTCGCCTTCTTTTCTGACAACAACATCTAACGCTGGACATTCTTTCAGAGCATTTTCATCCCAGAACGTAACGTGTGGTCCGCCAATAGCAGTTATACAATTTGGATGAACCTCTTTTGCCGTGCTTAAAACCTGCAAGGCTGATTTGTAGGTTAACGTTGTCGAGGTTACACCTACGATGGTTGGTTGTCGTTTTTGAATTTCAGTCTTAAAATCTTCTTGTGTAAGTTTCAATGCTTGACAGTCAATTACATCAACTGTGAACCCATTTTTCTCCAGTACAGCAGCGATGTATCCTAAACCTAATGGAATGAAAGGTGGATGTTGATGTGCTCCTACTGGATAGGGTGGGTTTACTAAAGTAATGTGAGGTTTCATTTCGTTCCCCTAGTGAATGGTCGGATGAATAGTGGATTAATTTGATTAATATATGTTTTTAATGATGTATGGTTTTTTCTTTGAAGATATTTTGAGATATTTCTAAGTCTATGTTAACATTTTAGTATTTGTAGAGCTAAAAAACAATCGAAAATATTAGGACATAATGCTTAAATCTACAGGAATACGTGGTCTAGAAAGCTTATGTTGAGGACGATTAAGCTCCGTATTCATGGGTTGTTATGGGTCCTCTCAAACCCTAACCAACTAAAACACATAATCATACGAGAAACTAGGTATAGAAATCGTTATCATAATAAAGAAACTTGGACAGCATGGCAAAAGTTCGATACACATGATGCTGCTGGACAACATAGCACAATGACAGCGTATGTTCGACCTTTAAATCTAGAGAGGATTCGAATCTTTTCTGAAATGATAAATGGTATTGGCAAAAGTCTACGAGTTTTAGATGTCGGTTGTGGTGATGGTGTTATTAGCGAACCTATTGCTAAATTGGGCAATGACGTTGCTTCAGTAGATTTACCGACTATCACCATGATATGCCATAAACGTAGAGTCTCTATGGTGTCATCAGGTGATGCAGAACACTTAGCTTTTGCTGATAATAGTTTTGACGTTGTTTTAGCGTCGGAAGTTGTGGAACATTTATGGAATCCAGAAGCTTTCTTTATGGAGGCTTATAGAATTCTCAAATATAACGGATGGTTAATTATTGAAACGCCAGAAGGAAGAGATAGCTTAAGGTATGATGCTCACAAAAACTGGTTCGACGAAAATGTCGTTCAAAACATGGTTAATAAGCAATTTACGATTAAGAAAGTTAGACGATTAAAACCCGAATTAGGGGCACCAACATCAACAATCATTTTGCTAATGCATAGAAACGATGGCGACATATGAGCGTGAGTTCTGGTTCACATTAAAGCGCTATAAATTTGTTACTGTAAAAGAGATTCAGTTTTTTTCTCATTGTGACATAAGTAGAAAGCCAAACTATGATAAAATACACTGCGAGTGGATGAAAGTAAACGGTGGCATTGGCTGATGCAGACGCAAGCATCGGCATATAGGAAGTCGTAATGAACTCTACATTTAGTAGAAGCATGAGCGCCAACACAGAAGCATGCCAAAATGAGTCATCTTGTACATCACTCGAAGGCGACCATCCTCCATCGTAATTCTGAACTGCAATGACTTGTTCTACAAAGGCATCACTAACTAATTCGCCTTGTCCTGCTGCGTATAGAAAAGCAGCGGCCTCGAGTTCAATATCAGTAATCACTGAATTATCATCGATTAGCCCAGCAGTAGCTTGGTATACAGATGTTTTGAAGTCATCGGGTATTGATTGTTCACAATTATTGTCATGGAGCCAAATGATAGCTAAGAGTGTATGTGTCAATAAGTAACCGCC
>DATGZD010000071.1:0-8328 GCA_035297385.1 Candidatus Sulfotelmatobacter sp.
CCTGTATTATTGAGAGAAAAACAACATGCTATTGGCGAAAGGTTGACACTACAAATAATAAAAACTGAAAAACAAGTTGAAGTTCAAACAGTAAACCGTGCAGATGTACCTTATTATTGGGGCTACGTGATATCGATCGCGAGATCACTAAAGCAGGCTATTGGGAAAGCAAAAGCGGATTTAAAGTTAGGTACATCCAAAAAAGGTGAAGGGTTTAGCAGCGTTCTCAATAAAATAATGGAAAAATTGGGAAACATAAATAGCATCCTTATAGTATTTGGTTCACCCGCTAGGGGCATATATGAGATTGCAGCGGACGAAAACACTAGCTTGAAGAGTCAGCTAGATTTTATACTAAATGTAGTCCCTTGTCAAGGAACAGAGACGGTTCGAACTGAGGAAGCTGTGCTTGCAACGCTAGCCGTTCTAAACATTAATCTCAGCTGGTAAAAGGGATAAATCAAGTACAAATAAGCCTACTATTTCTTTTTCCTGATCCTGATGCAAAATATGAAGACTAAGTTTTAATGTTTAAATCTTCGAAGATATTATGCTTCACGATATGCTCATCTTCGATATCTCCATGCCGCTAATGTTACTTGCCATCACGATTGCATCATTGTTATTGAGTAAACGCGTTGAGCCAAAGTTTAGAACAACTTTTGAAGAACGCGAATTTCAAACACGCGATACAATTCTATTCATAATCCTAATTGCGGTAGCAGTATCGATTGTGGTTTTTATCCCACAAATGGCGCTAATAGCGATTTTTCTATTCTCTTATTCCTCTCTACTATTCACGTTCTCATTCTTGTTCTCAAATATATCGAAGCGGAAAGCGCAACTCTTCTTCTTGCTAATTGGCTTAGCTGGATTGATTGCAGGTATTATCGCATTATTGAATATCTATGGCAGTAACCTGGTAATGTTCTATGGGGGTTTAGCTGCATTTGGCTTAGCAGCTTCTGCTTTCATTGCCATTATATATGAGCAACTGAAAAGCCAGACGAAGCCTAGATGGTACTTGGCGATACTACCGCCTATACTATTCTTGATTGTCTTCTTCTTGTATATGTATAGAACTGTACCTTTGTTAACGTTGGTTCTTTTGGATGTTAGTGGTGCGCTTTTTGCAGTTTTGATTACGCTTTATCTAGCATCATTGTTTACATGGAAAATTACGTTTATTTTTGCAGCTTTGCTTACAGTGATGGATATTATCTTAGTTTTAGTTACAGGTTTTATGGTACAAGCTGCAGAGCATGTAGCAAGCTTGAACTTACCTGTCTTGATTTCTTTGCCAACAATTCCATTAATTATAACATCTAAAGGCATTAGCTTTCTTTCGCTTGGTCTAGGCGACTTCTTCTTTGCAGGCACTCTTGCTACACAGACCTACAAGAAATATGGCCGGAAAATTGCGATTATTTCTGCCTTTACAATGACAATCAGTTTTGCTATTTTTGAGGCAGGCTTGTTAAGCACTCAGTTTGGTGCGTTTCCTGGAACATTAATGATCATTGTTGGTTGGTTGCCTATTGTAGGTTGGAAACTAATTAGCGAACGAAAGACAAAAAATAAAGTAAAAGTTGAAAATAACGCTTCGAATGAAAGTGTGGAAAATAAGGGCGGGTAAAATTTACCCGAATAGTGCGCCTAATCCTTCGAGTGCTGCTTCTTCCTTAGCTTTCTCTTCTTCAGCTTTCTTCTTCTTATCCTCTGGTGGTGCAGCTGCTGGTTTCTGTTCTGCCGGTGCACCTGCTGGAGCTGCTGGTGCTGCTGACATCATGGTTGGTGCAGCTTTGATAGCTTCATCAATGTTTACTTCGCTGAGTGATGCGACTAGAGCTTTGACTTGTACTGGATCTGCGGTAATTCCTGCAGCTGAAAGAACTGACATGACAGTTTCCTCATTGATTTCTTTTCCTGCTTTATGAAGGAGCATCGCAGCGTAGATGTTTTCCATACTTCTTTTTCACCTCTCAATTCGGATTATCATGATTTTAGGTTAATCTAGCCGTTCCCATAAAGGGGACAAGCTGATACTTAAACCTACACGTTGCCGTCAATGAGAATGACTGAGCCTTTAAGAACTTTTCTACGTTAAGAACCAATAAAAGATACGAACATAGATTTACTGACTGATAGATAGTTAAGTGCTACTTTTCCAGTCATGCTTTAGCGGTCTTCTTTTCTATAGTTGAGTTCAAGCTTGTCATTTCTGCATTTGCTCTCCGGATTAAATCGCCAATTGTCTCTTTAGTTGGAATTGCAGCACCTAAGGATAATGCGAATGCTTTTTGATATGCATTCTGTAACAACGCTGCAATTGTTTCTTTTGTTGGATATGCTATGCTTAAGCTTAATGCGAATGCTGCGCTGTTACTTTGAATAAGAGTATTTCGCGTAGCTTCAACATCAATATGTAGTTTGTCACCTTCAATCATTAAGCCTTCATCAAGAATAGCACGCATTGAAATACCCAGTTCAACCGCTTTGATACCCAACTTTGATAAGACACCAGCAAGTCGTTCATTAATTGGTTCACCTTTCCTAACGACGAGGGTATCCTTACTAATCCAAACACTACCAGATTCTATCCTTGTCGGCAAACCAACAGCATTCAATTGACTAATAACGGGTCCTGGTGGTTGAGCTGTGTTTCCTGCCGGGATAACCACGTCCATCGCTGCTTTATCGCCTGCTTTTGCAGTCGTCTTAACTTTGCCGCGTTCAAGCATCAACGCTAGCTTGAATGGGTTTTCATTCGTAAATAGGTAAACATTAGAGCCCTCTAAGTATTCCTCAAGCTTCTTCAATTCATTTTTACCGATACTCTCCAAAGCAAGCTTAACTAAGGTATTCTTCAACACTCTGACATAGACTTTTCCAGCAAAATTCTTCTTCATGCCCTGTAACTGAGAAGCTCGAACCTTCTGTAAACTCGCAATCCCAATAGATTTGTACTCTTGAAAAATACCCTTAATTTCTTCAACTTCTCCCGCTTTTTCATCCAAAACAGCTTGGCTTGGCATTACATAATCCTCATTCTATGGTTTAACCTTCACCGGTGCACCCATCGCAGTCTTGATGTAAACGTTCTTGATGTTCTTTAGTCCACGCTTAAGTCTGCCTTCTAAAACCCGAAGAACTGCGTTAATATTATCCCACAACTCATCTTCACTCATGCTTTCTGAACCAACAGAAACCTGCACAATTGGTTGAGAGCGCATACGAACAACTACTGTCTTCCTATGCTTAGCCAATAGTGCATCAATATCTGCATTCGGTGGAACTGGGATTGGCATTTTTCCACGCGGTCCCAAAACGGGACCTAAAGTTCTACCAACCATCGGCATCAAGGGTGCTTCAGAAATAAAAACGTCGTAATCATTCGCTAACTTACGTAGATCCTTCTTCTTACCTGCTAAAGCATCTAAGTCAGCGCGCTCAATAACCTTATCAGCGTTAGCTCTACGAGCTCTTAATGCTAATTCACCTGAGGCTACAATTACAACCTTATTCGGTTTTGCAGTAGCATGAGGTAATTCAACAACTTCTTGAATCTTACCTTCAGGAGCTTTCATATCGACCTCCTGAATGTTCAGTATCAAATCTACAGTCTGGTTAAATTTCTTTTCACCAGATTTTTCTTTTGCTTGTTTAACAGCATCAACTATAGTTTTTTTATCTAAAGGCATCACTTAAGCCTCGTGCCAAAGAGGGATTGCTAACCAATTATAAAAATATTCGCTAGCCGGCAAGCACATCAGCATACTTGCCTTCATCCATTTCACGCTGAACATCCCGAGGATCCTGACCGTCCACAGTAACACCCATAGTCACACAAGTTCCTAAGACCTCTTTAGCTGCGTTCTTCAAATCTCCAGCTAACAATTGCGGAGCCTTAATCCTAGCAATCCGTGCTACCTGCTCCATCGTTAAATCGCCGATTTTAGCTGAATTGGGCGTTCCTGAGCCCTTCTCTACCTTTAATTCACTGATTATGAGCGCAGCAGCGGTTGGAACACCAACTGTAACGTCGAACGTCTTATCTTCAGGATCCACAGCCACTTTTACAGGGACCTTCATACCTGCGTAGTCTTTTGTCAACTCGTTGATTCTGTTTACTACGAGCATAACATTAACGCCTAAAGGACCTAAGGCAGGACCTAGAGGTGGACCAGCATTGGCTTGACCACCGCTAACTAATAGTTCTACAGTTTTTTTCTCCGCCATTTTATTCTTCTCTTCCTTTACCTTTTTCCACTAGTTTAACATAATCTGAATGGACTGTAATGGGCAAAGTAAACGTCGCTTCCAATAATTCCAGCGTAACTTCGCCTTTGGGCTTATCTATGCGAGTAATCTTAGCGCGCATACCCTTGAATGGACCACCCGTAATCTCAACCACATCGTCTTCATACAAGTCTTCAATGACTGGTTTTCGGACGATATAGCGTTCTATTTCAGTGAAGCTAACCAAGCCTGGGATTCGTGAACGAACATGTCTTACGCCTGCAATGGCTTCTTCAACTAAATGTGGGCCATCAGCCTCTATGAACACATAACCCTTTAGAACATCAGGTACAAGCAAGGCTTTTATCGGAATTTTTGACATCTCTATCTTTGCCGCTAGCAATCGTGCTACGTTGCGTTCCTGTCCCGTCGTAGTTTTGACAGCAAAAATTTTGGTTTGATATTGTTCTTCTTTCTTCTCCATTGCTTTGCTGCCTTCTTAGCTACTGGGTGAAACACCGGGGTTAATGGTTGCACTAATGAATCGTATAATGAAACCGATCAAGCCGACCACGCCTATACCAAGAAGACTAATTTTTACTGAGAGCCAAAGCTCATCTCTTCCAGGTTTAGTTGCAAGTTTTAAGGTTCTTCCAGCTTGAGTTAACCAAGATCGTAAGCCCATGATTATCCGCACAACAGATTTAAGCAAAGCATAATAAACGTTGCTATAAGTTTTGATGTTTTATGTTCTTTTTGTAGTTTGAGTTTTTTTTGTTTTTTGACTATTCATCTGTTGATTCCTATTCTGATGTGACTATCTATTACAATCGCAATCTAAAGGCGCTTGCCTTTTCAGAAGATCTTATCCTCTCTTAACTGACATTCAAAGTATAGTTTGAGTTATTGATCTTTGGTTTTGGGTTCTACATGTAGGCTATGAAGGAACCTGTGAATAATTGGTGCAGCGAAGACACCAACAGCAACTAATTCTACTAGTCCGCAGTACAGTGCATAGAATCCAGCAAAAATCTTTCCTGCACTTGTGTTAAGTGTGGTAACTTGACCCATACCACCCATTAGCATTCCAGAGTTTAAGAAAGCGTCTATCCACGTCATATTCTCAGTCAAACTATAGCCTACCATACCGATTATAAGAGAGACAATTACAAGGAATAAGGAAATGAAGGAAAATTTTGCTAAACGCTGCAAGAATTTGCGTCTAGGCAAAAGTTTTTCATGATAACGTTCAAACCTTTCAAACATGCAGAAGCCTCTACGCATCTGGCTTTCATCTGTATTTATTGTCAGAATTAATGTTTTTGCAAGAATAATTCGAGAGTTAGTCGTTTAACTGTCAGACTTTGACGTATGATAAATTGATGTTATTAAGCATCTTAAGGATTCTTGGTTTGTCTTCGCCACGGATTCCCTTCCAATCAAGAACCGCATAGCTAACATTTTCCAGTGTTTGTTTAACACATTGACCAAGAATGCCCGAATCAATTAATGGAAGAGCATACTTAGGAATCATATGTCCAAATACAGCTTCATCATTGAATGCCATCTGCGTGAATCGTTGATTATAATGCGTTCCTCCGATTCCAAGAACAGCGGAGTTTTCAGGTTTATGGAATTTGACACTTGCGTCTATTGCTGCCTTTGCGACAGCTTCTGCCGCTTCTAAGTCATTCCATTGTTGCAGGGAACTTCCCAATTCCACGAACATTGTTGGAACGTTTAATGATGGCCCGTGGTGAGTGCATTCATATGAAACATCATAATCAAGTTTCATATTAATCTTAAACTTTAACAGTGCTTTGAGTGCGTCCCGCATGGCCGTAGCGGGTGCAACAGAGACTTTTCTCGCTAATCCACCTAATTGTGCATTGCCAAAATTACCTGGTGTATGGACTGATAAGGTGGGTTTGCCGCTTTGACTGCTATGGCGTGATAAGAAAACAATAAGATCTACATTAGTAAAGTGATCAGGCAAGTTTTGTGCATTAACTGTTTCCCCCTTTAAGGTGATAAGGTTCAGATTTTTCCCATCTATCTCGGCAGAATAGACTGGGCTCTCTAAAAATACTTCAGTTGTTCTTTTGAACTGAAAATGGATTAAGACTTGTTTTGCAATATTGGTTCCAGCCACGTCCATTGTGCTGTATGTAATTAAAATCATCTGCCCGCCCTTGCTAATCGTCTTATTGATTGCAAGAAAAAGGTTTCCATAAACCCTAAAGAAAAATTAGGATTTTTTCTTATTCAGTTTTTGTTAATGCGAATACAAGAAGACTGAAAACAACAAACGGACATGATATGATGGGTTGGAACGAATAATATTTTTCAAAATCAAATCCCAAGAAAATATAATTGACTAATTAGAAGTTAGCTAATTTATCTTTGGCTTAAAAGATTATTTGGGTTGGGGGTAACATTTTTTGCCGAAGACAAACTTAGTTTTCTAATTAGTCAATCCTCGCTTTAGGCTGTTTCTTTTCTCTTTTCTCTGTTTTGCACAATTTATTGTTAATTCTTCGAGCTAGTTACTAAGAGCCAAATCTCTACTTTTACTAAATTGTATAAAACTAAATATTTCCTAACTTTGCAACTTTGCAAATTTCTAGATTCAGGGACATTTGAAGAGAAGAATCTTTTAAGAAAGTCTTGGTTCTTTTTGTTCTAATCGAATACTTAGAAAAACTAGAAATGTTCCAACAAAAACAAATAGTGATTTTCTATTTCTGAAACCATTAGATTTATAGACCTTGGAGCAAAGAAAATTAGTAATAATCCTACTATTGCCATAACTAATCCAATAACATAAAGAAGTATTCTTGCGAGTTCTCTAATACGTACTTTTGAAGAGTTGTTTTGACTCATTTTTCCCCCATGAATGGAACGAAGTTTTTTTCTTGATATTTCCAGATTGAGAACTTAGATGGTAAGCTAGATTTTGAACAGTCAATATGCATAACTCCCACACACAAGGAGATAACTGCCCAACCCTCGCTTGATTGTTTGTATTATTGAGAATTTAAGATTTTTGACAATCTAGTTTTCCATAAACCTTTAATGTACTAGACGCTGTTCACCTCTCAGGAGATACATAATGCATCTGCTGAACTTCAAAGAATTCTCAGGTCAGCAAATCGAAGCAATTGTTAATGCTGGAATTGATGCCAAGCGCAATCCTCAAAAATACGCTAAATCATTAAATGGCAAATCAGCAGCGCTTATCTTCCAAAAAACTAGTACTCGAACAAGGGTAGCATTCGAAGTAGCAATGACTCAACTCGGCGGACATGGACTGTATATTGATTGGAGAACTACAAACTTCACGTTAGCAGATATTGCTGATGAAACAAAGTACCTCTCACGAAATGTGGATATCCTCATGGCGCGATTATTGAAGAATATGGATTTAGAAAAAATGGCTAATGCTTCACAAGTTCCAGTCATAAACGGCTGCGATGATATGTATCATCCTAGTCAAGCAATAGCCGACTTAATCACTATTAAAGAAAAACGTGGTAAACTAAAAGGTACAAAACTTGTTTACATTGGCGTACATAACAATGTTTGCAACTCACTAATCGAGGCTTGTACAAAAACAGGGATCAAACTTACAACTATTACACCCATTGTGAACGAAGCTGCAAAGGATAAACAATTAATGATGTCGGCTGAAGAAACAGGTTTATGGACAAATACATTAGATGCTAAGAAAGCAGTAGAGAAGGCAGATTTCGTTTATACTGATACGTGGATTGACATGGAATTCTTCACTGACCCTGAATTTATGGCAGAAAAAGAAGAACGATTAAAGCTAATGATGCCCTATCAAATCAATTCCAAATTGATGGAAGGAAGTACAGCTTACATTATGCATGATATGCCAATCCATAGAGGATATGAAATCACTGGTGATGTAGTCGATAATCCAAAATCTATTATCTACGAACAAGCTGAAAACAGACTATACTCCGCCAAAGCTATATTATTGAAACTGACAAAACAAAATTCATAGAAATTGATTCTTGGTTATAACATCTTTCATGTTGTAAATTCACAATTATTTAGAAGACA
>DATGZD010000072.1:0-17071 GCA_035297385.1 Candidatus Sulfotelmatobacter sp.
AGTTGCTGGGTTTCTGGAGGCAACTTTCAGGTCTTTTAGAATGTAGCCAAAAAGTGGATGATGGATTTTAACCGAAAAATCTTTTGTGGTAACTCTGATAATCTTTCTTCCAGCACCTTGAGATATACTTCTCAAATTCTGTAATATTTGTTTTCCAGAAAAAACAGCTAACAAAACGTATATTGTGAGCGAGAAAGCCGATACAAACACAATCAAAGACGGAATGTTGGAATAGACTATGCTGGTAATTATTGAGCCCGTGGAGAAAGGGTACAATATACTAAGCAACATATTTGTAATGTTGCCAAAAACAAACAAGTTCTCTAAGTTTGGAACTATGTACAAAGGCATTATGAACATGAACCCTACGCCAACAAGTAACAGTCCCCACATTAGAATGAAGATTAAGCGTAGGATAGTATTTACTTTGGACCTTCCTCCTTGTGTCAGGTTTTTTTGAAAGATCATTGAGAACCAGAGCGCTATTGCGACTGCGAATACTTGGTTCATTATTGCTGTTACAAGCATGATTAGAGTGGCAAGAGGAGAGGCTGTAAAAAGGGCTATCAGTATGACTTGGCTTATTACTGAGCCTAAAACCATGTAATCGACTGATCGAATAAAAGAGAACAGGGTGATCAAGGAAAAATCATTTCCTGTTATGGGTAAAACTGATAGTAAGACACGAGATTCGGCGCTTACGAATGATGAAAGTGTCTGGATTGCGTATAAGGCAGTGAATCCTAGCGTAACTGCTAAGCTTAGAGCAATTGAAGTAGCTAACCCGAATGTTGGAACTCCAAAAAGCAGTGCTGCAAAAGGCGCCACTGCGACTACTATGTTAAAGATTGACACGATTGTTTTGTCGAATTTAGCAATCCTCAGAGCCCTCTTAGTTAATTCGATTTCATTCTGTTCTTTGTCTGGTTGGCTGCGGCCGAAAGCACCCCACCACATTCGTCCTTTTTCTTCAGCTAAAGATTGGTAGACTACTTCTCGGTAGGGTGCTCGACTTAGTTGCCAAGCTTCAAGTAGCTTCAAGTCTTGAAGAACGCCTCCTTTAACATCCTTGTGGTGTCGGCGATTTCAGATTCTTCATGGGTCAGTTTTAGAAAAACCTCTTCAAGCGTCTGGGCGACACCTCCAGTCTTGTTTCTTAATTGCTCTACTGTTCCCTCTGCTATTACTCTGCCTTGATCTATTATGCCGATTCTTGTGCAGACCTGCTCGGCTACTTCCATTATATGTGTAGAGAACAGTACCGCGCCGCCTTTCTGTGCGTGAAACGATAGCAAGTCTTTGACGATGCGGCTACTTTTTGCGTCAAGTCCGTTGAGTGGTTCATCCAATAGTAGGATAGATGGTCGATGTATGAGTGAGGCTATGAGAGAGACTTTTTGTTTCATGCCTAAAGATATAGTCGCTATGGGTGAATCGAAATAATGTTCCATATCAAATGCGTTTGCTAAGCTCTGAATTATCTCGTTTGTGACAGTCTTATCGATTTTTCTAATTGATGCGACAAACTCTAAGAAATCTCGCGGCGATAAAGAATCGTAAATTATTGGATTTTCGGCTACGTAACCTATTTTTGATTTAGCCTCAACAGAATCCTTAATCGGGTCAAAGCCTGCGATCTTAACCCAACCTGAAGTAGGCTCCAACAAACCCAGAACGGTTTTAATGGCTGTAGTCTTTCCTGCACCGTTCGGACCCAGCAATCCATAGATCTCACCTGGTCTGATATGCAAATTCAAACCTTTTAGAGCTTGAACAGAACCAAATTGTTTCGTAACTCCACATGTTTCAATGAGTGGTTCATAGTCAGTAACACATGCTTTTTGCATACGTTGATCGTCCTTATGTTTAGTTTTCCTTTATCCTCAGGCAAGTTATGCTTTGTTTATCCACGATTCAGAATCGAGTCTTCTGAAAGCAATTTGAAATCACACGTTCATTCCCTTGATTTTGCAATAAGAAGATAGAAACTAGGGAAAATATTGTTCTCATTTGGGCTTAAATTCTCTCATTCCTGTTAATATGATTGATCAACTTCTCGAAAGAACTATCCGAAAATAGATTAAACTATAAATAACAATCTGTGTGTGTTATCTGCGAAACGCCCCGCTGATTGTCAGCGTCCGGTTTTGGATGGTGAGGGACAAAACTTGCTTCGCATCGCAGTCAGCGTTGAGTTTCAGGCGCCACTATGAGTACTGTTGAAAATCAAGAAAGTAGAGACTTACAGCTTCCTCAAAGAATCGAAAGGTTACGTGAGCTTGCAAACAATCTATGGTGGAGTTGGGATGAAGAGGGGCGACAGGTATTTCGTTCACTCGATTACGCTCTGTGGCGAACTAGTGGACATAACCCTGTCAAACAACTTAGTGATATTAGTCCAAGCAAGCTTGAAGCGGCAGCCAAAGATCCTACATTCTTAGAGCTTTACGATTCTGTTATGTCAAGGTTTGACTCCTATATGGCAGGTGGCAGTACATGGTGGAAAAAAACCCATGCCGATACCTTCAAGGGTCAAATTGCATATTTTTCAGCCGAGTATGCTATCCATAACTCGCTGCCTATTTACGCCGGCGGCTTAGGTGTTCTGGCAGGCGATATCTGTAAGGAATCCTCTGATTTGGATTTGCCACTTGTCGCTGTTGGGTTTATGTATCCACAAGGTTATTTTCGTCAGCGGATTTCGGCTGATGGATGGCAACAAGAAATCTATTCTCAGCTGAACTTCTATGAAGCACCTATATCTCCATGTGCATGGCCAGCACAGTGTGGACCATTAGTGCCTGTACAGATTAATGATCGCCAGTTATTCGTTAAAGTCTGGCAGGTAAACGTGGGTCGCGTTAAACTGTATTTATTGGACACTAATGTTGATGAAAATGTGCCTGTGGATAGAGCTCTCTCAGCGAGATTGTATACTCCTGACCCTGATGAACGAATTCGGCAATTGCTAGTATTGGGCATTGGAGGGGTTAAGGTACTAAGAGAGCTTCACTTACAACCATCAGTGTGGCATGCTAATGAGGATCACACGGCTTTTATGATGCTTGAGCGATTACGCGAAGAATTGGTTAAGGGTTCTTCATGGGAAACGGCGATTGAGAAAATTCGTGTGAATTCCATTTTTACTACTCATACTCCTGTAGGCGCTGGCTCACATGTTTTCCCGGTGCAGATGGTGGATTACTATTGTAGGCGTATATGGGAAAGTGCAGGCATTGATCGAGATAGCTTTCTTAAGCTTGGCTATTATGATGGTTTGGAGCCTGGAAAATTCAGTTTGTCGGCTTTTGCATTAAGGATGTCAGGTCAGGCTAATGCAGTTAGTAAGCTTCACGGTGAAGTTGCACGTCGAATGTGGCGAGTTCTGTATCCTAATCGTGATGAGTTTCAAGTTCCAATCTCATACGTAACTAACGGTGTCCATATGCCTAGCTGGCAGGCGCCTGAAGTTACATCTCTCTGTCGCACATTCCTCGGTTCAGATATCTTAGAAAGACAAGACGATCAAGCGCTGTGGAATTGTGTCGCCAATATGCCTGATGAAAAGTTCTGGGAAATACATCAGGCGTTGAAAGCGAGGCTTATACGTGCAGTAAGAGAACGCGTTGAGCGCAGCTTGTCTCAAGAAGGTGCAAGCCCTCAGCAAGTTTCAGCGATGGGTGCTTTGCTTGATCCGTATGCGTTGATTATTGTTTTTGCCCGCCGATTCACCGAGTATAAACGACCATACCTTATTCTATCAGACCTTGCACGATTGAAGAATATAGTTACTAACTCATTGTGGCCTGTACAGATAGTGTTCGCAGGTAAGTCTCATCCTGCTGATTTTGCGTCAAAGGAACTTCTTAAACGGGTGTACTCGATTGCGATGGACAAAAGTTTTCTGGGTAGAATTGCATTTGTGGAAGATTATGATATGTCGTTGGCACGTGATTTAGCTCGGGGAGCTGATGTTTGGCTTAACAATCCACGACGTCTTCAAGAAGCATGTGGAACTAGTGGTATGAAGGCATCCATGAACGGTGTCATTAATGCAAGTGTTCGAGATGGATGGTGGTACGAAGGCTACGATGGCAGTAATGGTTGGGCAATAGACAGCTTCAAAGGCGGAAACGCAGTGGAGGAGGACCGAGCTGATTCTGAAGCATTATATAGGTTGTTAGAGAATGATATAGTGCCGCTATACTACGATCGTGACCGCAAGGGTGTTCCTCATCGCTGGATTCAAATCGCAAAGGCTGCGATTAAGTCTGTTAGCCCAGTTTTTAATGCCTCTCGTATGATGAAAGAATATACTGAGAAGATGTATATCCCTGCCGCTTCAGCTTCAAAATCGGCGGCTGAAATTACGGTTACACAAAGAGGTTGATTGTTATGGATGCTAAACCTGATGTTGAAGAAAGGAAAAGCGCAGAAGAAGCGCTTAAAGAAAGTGAAGAGAAGTATCGTTCCCTATTTGAGAACATGCTGAATGGGTTTGCATACTGTAGAATGATTTTCGATGAATCAGGCAAACCATCAGATTTTGTGTATTTGGAAATTAATGATGCATTTGAAAAATTGACTGGCTTGACAAAAGAGAATGTTATCGGGAAAAGAATCACTGAAATAATTCCTGATGTCAAACAGACAAGCCCAGAGATTTTCGAAATTTACGGAGATGTAGTGGTAACTGGACAGGGAAGACGATTCGAAATTTTCTTTATGCCTCTTAACATTTGGCTTAACATCTCTGTGTACCGACCGAAGGAGGACCATTTCGCCGCGGTGTTTGAGAATATAACTGAGCGGAAAATTGTTGAAGAAAACCTGCGGAAGAGCGAGGAGCTTTTGCGTACGATAATGGATGATGCTAAGGATGCTATCCTTCTCAAGGATAAGACGGGAAGAATCTTCTTTGCAAATGCTGAAGCGCTTCGAATGCTCGGTAAACCAATTTGGGAAGTAGCTGGCAAGACAGATATGGAGCTTTTCATTGATCCAACTATTAGTAGGACCATCATGGATGCAGATCGTAAAGCTATAGAGAGTAAAGAGTCTGTAGTGATCGAGGAGACAATTCCAACACCGTATGGAAGAAGAATAGCTCTTTCCACAAAAAGTCCTTGGTTGGATGAGAAAGGTGAGGTTAAAGGGATCATAGTTATGGCAACAGATATAACTGAGCGTAAAGAGATGGAGAAAACGCTTAGTGAATATAATCAGCGACTTGAAGCGGTTGTTGCTCAAAGAACTGCGGAGTATGTTCAGGCTAACGAAAGATTGACGCGTGAACTTGAGGAGCACGAGAAAATGGAAGCTGCTTTGAAGTTGCGCGCTTTGATTTTGGATCATGCTCGAGAGGCAATTCTTCTAATTAATTTGAAAGGTGACCTTGTCTACGCTAACGAAGCTGCAACTGAATTGTATGGTTATAGTCAAGATGAATTCTTAAACATGAATATACGGCGGTTTCGGAGACCTGAAGAAACAGAAAACATTGAGCTAAGCCTGAAGAAAACAGTGGAAGAGGGATACTTAGAGCATGATGTAACTCATGTTCGCAAGGATGGGTCTCCTGTTCAAGTTAGAGTAATACATAGCTTGGTTAAGACTGAGCATGGACAGTTTATCATAAGTATTATGCTCCGTAGAAATAGGGAGCAACCTTGACGAGAATTCCTTTCCACTTTTGCAACAACTTCTGTTGATTTTCTATGGGACTTTTGATTTTCTATCTCTTGTGTTTTTTCCTTTTTTTGTATCAGCCAATGCGGATTTAGATAAAATTAATTAATATCTTCTGTAGATACCTGAAGATTCGCAGAGCTTTTTTTAAAGCTTTGACAAATTTAAAGGAGAATAGAAAATTGCATTTGTCAAAAAAAGTGGCAACTGTAGTCCTATTATCTCTGTTGATTGCTTTTGCGCTGCTATCAGTTCCTGTTTTGCCCGTTCAAGCTGGAACAACAGTTACAGGCGGAGCACCAGGTGGAGCAGGCAGTGCTGTTCCGGGGCCACAACCAACCGGGGTTGATGTTGCTCAAGTGCTAGATACTGAAGCTCATTTGAGCTTTAGACCCAACCCTATTGGTATCGGTCAGCCCCTGTTGGTTAACATGTGGATTGTCCCGTCAACTAATAATCAGCAGTTCTACAACAACTACACTGTCTATATTCAAAAGCCTGATGGATCGATTGATTCAGTGGGTCCGTTGAATTCGTACCAAGGCGATGCTACTTCATGGTTTGAATACGTTGTTGATCAAGTTGGAACATGGAAACTAAAGTTTGTCTTCACAGGGGATTACTTCCCTAAAGGCTTGTACTATAAAGGCTACACCGTCTCAGCGACAGAATATCAAGGAGATTTAGGTTTAAGCGGTACTACAGGGTTAACGCCTTTTGGCAACGTTTACTATAAGCCCTCTTCTACTGATTGGCAAACGCTGACTGTGCAGAATGATATGGTCGGTTCGTGGCCTCCAGCTGCTTTACCAACAGATTATTGGACTCGTCCAGTGTCTTTGGCTAACAGAGAATGGTGGCCAATTCTGGGCAACTTTCCACAGGATGGCTGGCAGGGTGGAGGACCTACATGGGACGCGCTATACCCTGGCAATAGCTTAACCTATGCATCTAATCACAATTTCCATCCATGGGTTACAGCACCGAACACCAATCACATTGTTTGGAAACAGGAGCATGCTATCGCAGGTCTCATTGGTGGACCAGCTGGTGTTTATGGAATGACGAGTAATCCTGGTGGTGCTTCGGTAATCTATCAGGGAAGATGCTATCAGACCTATAACAAGCCCGGCGTTGGAAGCGTTGCTGCATGCTATGATTTGCGAACTGGACAAATCTACTATGAGATTCCTACTTCGTCGGGTGGTCGTACACCTACTAGAATTGTGTATTATCCGCCACAGGAATCATCAACTATTGCAGGTGAAATTGCTCAGATGGCTTGGTCCGCGGAGCTTGTTGATATAAGTAGCACCACACTCTACAAGGTGAACCCGTACACTGGAGCTGTGAGTAACTATTCGATTTCTCCGATTAATACTGGTAAAGCCTATAATTATTTCTACAATCAATATAACGGTATGTCGATTGCTGTGCAGACGCTTGGCACGGGTAATAACACTCAGTATCGTCTGATTAATTGGACTACACGGGGTACAGGTAACTTAGCTAGTAGAGTTTTAACCAATACAAGTTATTCTGCCGCTGGTTTTGATACTTTCTTTGGGGCTGGAGTAGTTAACGACACTGACCGCTTTAACGGTGATGTCCAAATCGATTTCACTGCTGGCGTGTGGTTACAGGTAAACGCTTGGGAAGCACTGAACACTACGGCTACATACGGCGGATTTGTTTTAACTGCTTACAATTTACAAACTGGCAATAAGCTGTGGTCAAAGAACGTAACAGGTGTGCCAACGTACAGTAGATCAGATTACATTACTGATCATGGGATAATCGCAGTGTTAACAATCTGGGGTGTATGGCAAGGCTACGATATCAATACCGGAAAATTGTTATGGACGACTCCAAGAATGGAATATCCTTGGGGATACAATAGTTTCGGAGCTTATGCTGTAGCATCAGCTTACGGTTTATTCTACCGATTTAGCTACGATGGTGTCTATGCATTCCGTTGGAGTGATGGAAGTTTGGCTTGGCATTATACTGCTCCTGCACTTAATGCTTGGGAAACTCCCTACTATGAGAATGGTACAGCGCAGTATAGTTTCAACTCTGGAGGTTGGCTCGCTGATGGTAAACTCTTTGTTGCAAATAGCGAACATACCTCGAGTTGGCCTTTAACCAGGGGCTGGCAACTCCATTGCATTAATGCAACAACCGGTGAGGGTATCTGGAAAATAGTTGGAGATGCGAGTCCAACGGCTGCTGCCGACGGTTACTTGGTTGCGGGCAGTTCAGAAACAGGCTACACCTATGCTTTTGGCAAAGGACAGAGCGCTACAACGGTTACTGCACCAGACGTCGCTGTAGCCAAGGGGACAGCCATAACAATTAAGGGTACAGTACTTGACCTATCACCTGCTCAAAAGGGAACAGCCTGTATATCTAAAGATTCAATGACAACACAGATGCAGTATCTACATTTCCAGTATCCACAGGATGGTCTTTACCACAATGAAACCTTAACCGGCGTTCCAGTAACATTGACTGCGATGAGCTCCGACGGCTCAGTTACTGACATTGGTACTGTCATAACTAACGGATATTATGGAACGTTTGGTTATTCTTGGACTCCACCTGCTGAGGGAACTTACACGGTAATGGCTTCATTTGCAGGCGACGATTCTTATGGAAGTTCGTCAGCAGCTACTACTATCACAATTGGCCCTGCTCCAACAACAACTGAAACTCCGCAAACAACCGTTCCAGACTACACGATGACGATTATTTACGCGACAATAGCGATCATCGTTGCAGTTGCCATCGTTGGATTGCTGATACTCTTGGCAGTCAGAAAGCGCTGATCGAACGAAGCTTTTCCAACATTCCCTTTTTTCTGATTCATACATAGTACGTGAGAACAAATATTTACACATCTACAGTAAACAATCTTTATACTAATGTCACTCTACGTTGTTCCTTGGACTTATGCTGTAACAAACATAGTAAATAGAAACCTCAATTTATGCAATGTAGATGGCTAGCTTACTAATATTTACCAAAAATTATGATTATTGAATTTAGGGGTCTACCCAAATTGTTTTTATTCCTGAAAAACTACAAAATAACTGCCGATTTTTGGGAAATAAGTGAAGGAATAGAAAAATATGCAGAAGCAAGAAGCCTTGGATATAATTAAAGAAATTGGTGATTGTTGTAAGTTGTTGAATCCTCAAGAAATTGTTTTACAACAGGTTGATAATACAGATCGTTATGAGATTCATATTAGGGTTCATGTTGATGATGAAAGTTGGCAACGTTTAGGAGAATTAGCAAAAAAACATAATCTTGGT
Source organism: Candidatus Sulfotelmatobacter sp. (assembly GCA_035297385.1). Classification (GTDB taxonomy): domain Archaea; phylum Thermoproteota; class Bathyarchaeia; order Bathyarchaeales; family Bathycorpusculaceae; genus UBA11855. The sequence continues at coordinate 9,006 of DATGZD010000072.1, forward strand.
CTAAAAGTTATGGATCATACTCTTGTTATTTATGCACCACAGGATCGAAAATCGGGCAAACTCATTATATTCTAACAGTTTCTTATACTAAAATCAGATTAAGAAATTAGGTTTAGTTTTCATTGTATTCAAACACTCTTCTATTACTTTTGTATGGAGAAGAGATTAAAAATAGAGTTTGGATAATAAGAAACTACGCTTTTTGATAAAGTCTGGTCATGTGAACGTTGACCATAAATTTTTAATTTAATAGTTCATTAGTTAATCGTTCTTAACCTCAAAAAATACATGAACTTTGATAAGAAAATAGAAACTATGCAATAATTATCCATACTTTTGAAGAAAACAACAATACTGTTTTATGGAAAATTATTAGTATAACTTACGCTAATAGGCACTGTGGTGGTTAGGGGTGAATAGGACAAAAGCGTTAGACACGCTTACTGAGATTTATAATGTCTATAAAGGCCTTTTTGGAGAAAGTATAGTTCTACATAAAGATGCATCGACTAAGGATTATGCAATAGTGCTTCAGGCTTCTTTGACTAATTCTTTAAGAGAATTGATTCAGCCAATTTTAGATAAGAATAACTTGGCTATAAAAGAGACAAAAGGTTTTGTTACTATCTATTCTGTTTAGGCTGATTATTTAAATAAAGGAAGGTTCAACGTTAGATTATTTTTTCTAGATTCCCAACAAACTGAAGTAAGGTATTTGTTCTTTTAGGGCGCGCTAGAAGACAAAACAAAATTCAGAGGTTAAAAAAACTATAGGTGAAATAACGCGCGCTAATCTTATTTCTTCGGATGTCGAGAAGTAGATGTGTGCCATATTTTTCGCTGTAATTGTTTTTATTTATTTTGATTCTTGTGCTGTGTGTTTCTTGAATGTTGGTAGCTTAAGGATATGAATACTGACTCCAACTGCTACAGCGATCATTATTAGCTGCATCGGTAAAATTAGTTGATGTGGTAAAAGACGATCTAATAAGAAAACGGTTGAGACACCAATTGTAATCCATAAAATGGTGAGAGCTGTAATTTTTGTTCTCATAGGAAGGCCTCTACCCTCTCGGTAGTTTTTGATGTATTCGCCAAACCATTTGTTGCCAAGTAACCAGTCATACATTCTTGTGGAACTTTTGCAAAAACAAGCTGCAGCAGCCAGCAGGAAAGGTGTGGTTGGTAAAATTGGCAATACCATTCCAATTGCGCCTAAACCCAAACAAATAAAGCCGATGGCAAGCCACAACGCTTTGGTAATCTTGTTTTTTTTCTTTCTTTCACATTGCGGAGGTTTGGGGACGTTGCTGCTAGCCATACTACTGTATTCTTAGCTTATTCCAATAAACTTTCTTAAAATCATGTGTTTTGTTAATGCGATAGATTCATGCGGTAGTGCGCTAGGAGTCATTAAAAATGAGACTTGCAGAGAGTATTCTAAAATGTTATGAGTGCCGGAAGACTTCAAGTTATGAATAAGTAGAAATTATTGAACGAGATGGAAAGAAGTTTTGGGTTTGTCCTTACTGTGATATGGAATATCCAGTAATAGATGAAGTTAAACCTAACTTTTAGATAGATAGCTAGTTTTTCTTTTTTATAATGTGAATTTAAAATCTTTATTAATAATAAAGATTTATTCTTAGTTATTTGATATTAACAAGTCTTAAATAAAGTTTATAAAAACATTTTTTTGATGTTGAATGCTTGAAGACTTTAATGTTATGAATTTTCTTATCATCTTTTTTGGTTTTTTCGCAGTCATCTCCATTGTTGCCATCGTAGGTGCAGTTTTTCTTGCTAAAGGAAAAAACAAAAAAGTTTCTGACTCAGAGGAAAAGGTCATAGTACAAAAAGAAACAATCAAGGAAATAGTGATGGTGCCTTGTGAATATTGCGGATCATTAAACCTTCAGACTGCTTTATTCTGCAGTAATTGCGGCGCTGGAAGAAAAGCATAGTTTCTATGTTACTCTTCACTTAATCTCACAATCATTATTAAACAATTATATTGTTATTCACATACTCACTCGCCATGTACAGACTACTGCAGTAAGAAATTAATTATTAAGCATCGTAGAAAAAAAAGAAGAAAGAGTAAATCTTGTCTTACATGTTGCTTTCACTTTCAGTGTTAATACTTTCAGACTCATGTTGTTCTTCCATACAGTGTGTATCATAATCTTCTCTTGTATCATACTCTTGATTATCGATGCGACATCTGTATTTTCCTTCAGAAGTCATCTCTGGTTCAAGTCGAGATTTAGATTTACTCATCTTTGATTCACTTGATTTCGACTCCAAAAAATTCACCTCCGATAGAATCGGTTAAGCAAGAGGATTATGCGCAAAAACAGTTTTAAAGATATGTGACTGTAACAAAACAACCATAATTCAACTATATATACTATCTACTTCATCAACTATGTTCCATACCCATCACTGCATATTAGAAACAAACGCAGGAAATAATAGCACAAATTATCGAGCATGCAAAAGTTCTTTATTCCAAGATCATCATTAACTACAACCTGAGGACTGGTTTTGAAGACTTTAGTCGTTTATTATACTCGAACTGGGAACTCAAGATTTGCTGCTGAAACTATTGCTGCAGAACTCGGGGCTGATGTAGAAGAAGTCGTTGACTTGAAGAATCGTCAAGGGGCACTTGCTTACATGTCATGTGGAAGGGATGCTATGAGCGCAAAAGAGACTGAAATTGCTGAAACAAAAAGAAACCCCGCTGATTATGATCTTATAATTGTTGTACAGCCTGTTTGGGCTTGGAGTCCAACGCCAGCGATCAGAACATACCTGAATAAGCATGATTTGTCTGGTAAGAAGGTAGCTTTGTTCTTTGGGGGCGAAAGCCTAAAACAAGCTGTTGAGAAGACGAAAGCTCTAATGCCGAATTCTACTTTCGTCGGTGAGTTAGCTGTAGAGGAACCTTTGAAGAACAAGGAAGAGGCAGAAAAGAAGATTATTGAATGGTCCAATACACTGAAAAATGGCATAAAATATTAATGTCGTTAAGTTCCTCTTTTCTTTTTTTGCACTAAATTTTAGTCTCTTTTTGTTTTTGATTAGTGGAAATTTTCTTGTTAATTTAGTTCTTAGTCTTGCTTTTGTTGGTGACAAAAAGTTTAGTTTAAACATAAACTAAACTTTTTTTATTGTTTTTTACGTATAAAAAATGTCCTGTTTAGGAATTTTTTATGGAGAATTTGTCTTATTTTAGGGGATACCCTGATTTTTTATGGTATGTTTTTGGTTTATTTTTAGGGTTTGGGCTTAGTTTGAGGTTTTCATTTACGTAATGTTAATGTTTTCGATAGGCTATTTTTGCGTTTTTAGGGGTCTAGATTGCGTATAACGGCGTTATATTCGCGCGCGAGAACCTTGCTAGAGATTGATGCTGAGTTTAAGAATTCCTTCACTGTGAAAAGACTTTCAAGAGAGAAAAAAGGAAAGATGTTACTGCTATTTCTTGTTGACACTTGAGCCGCCTGATGTGTTGATTGTTCCTAGCGTTGGTTCTCCTATGTAGTCTAGACTTGATAAGCCGCTTGCGTCGACGTTTAGTCTTCCATCAAGATTTACTGTGGCATGGCTTGCTCCGCTTACATTCACGTTGGCATCGTTAACGTGAAAGCTGGTTAGATCAAGATTGCTTGCGCCGGAAACATCTGCGACAAGATCGTTTCCTGTACCTGTTGCGACGATATGACTGGCACCTGATAGTTGGATGTTGACGTCTCCGAATTTGACATTGGTCATTTCGAGTGAGCTTGCTCCAGTTATGGTGGCTGCAAACGATGCTGTGCCGTTGAATCCGTTTACGGTTGCTCTTGTTGCTCCACTTAAATCGAGTTTCTTCAAAGTTGGCATGGTTATTTCCGCTTTGGCGTCAAATGAACCGAGTAAGACGGTGATTGGCAAAGTCCCAATTTTTAGCGTTTCTCCTGTCTTATTAACCTGTATTCGGTCGAAGAATCTTTCACCGGCGGTGACTTTGATGCTGTACGTTTCTGCTTCTCTAATGGTGACTTGGAATGCTGAGCTGACTTCAACCTGTGTGAAGTCGCTTAACTCGAATGTTTCCGTTTTTTGTGCTCCTGGCGAGTACCAGTAGATAGCAGCTACTGCGATGACTACCACGATTATGCCTATGACTATTATTGCAATCGCAATTAGGGATAGTGCCTCACGGTTAGTCGAGATTTTTACGTTGTTACTATGTTGCATAAAGAATTCACGGTTTACTTTTTTGTTTGACTCGACTATTTATGTCTATAGTGTGTTCAAGCAACATCGAGAAAACCTCCGATGCCTAATAGTAGTTACTACACCGCGAAATTTTCAATTTAACAATAACAAAGTTAACAACTTCCAGTTTTCGATTACCATATTATTCTGACCAATTACTACCTGAACTAGAGCTGACTGAAGAAAAAGAGGATTTGCAGGAGACGTCTCCACTTGCGTTGGATGCAATTCTTATCTCCAGCTCTTTTACATCTATAACAGACCAGTTGTTCACCTTTATTTCTTAGAAGCAATTTTCTCAGATTGTATTCATAAAGGAGTGGTCTTATTTAGTTCCCAAATCTCTTAATTCCCTAAAAGATAATTAAGCGCGCTGGTAGCGAGTTAGATATGGGCGGTTATTGTTGTCTGGTAAGTATAGATTGTTCCGTTTGTAGCAGTAGCTTGGATAACAAGCGGATACGTGTCAACATGACTAACGAGTGTGTCCTGCCGTCCAGACGCAGTCTGATAAGGAGGGAGTGGCGCATTCACACCAACGGTCGTATTGAGATAAGTTAAAGTCATATTTGTCTGAATGGAATTAAGCGTAACATATATTTGTGTGATTGGCACAGCACCCGTATTTTTCAGCGACAATTGCAATGCATAATATCCGTAACTACCACTGCCGGAAAATTTCAAGTCCATGTAGGTTGGAAGGATACCTGTTTGACCTTGCAAATTGGCAATCAAATCATTTGCGTCTTTTAGTTGTGACTGAAGACTGGCTATTTGCGAATTTTGCGCAGTCGGATTTGTTGATTTTAGACTTTGGTAAGCGTTGTTAAGTTCATCGTACTGTGATTGAAGGGCGCCATAGTTATTCTGAAGTTGGCTATTAGTTGTTTGAAGGCTGTCTATTCTATTAGACAGTATGAATCCACTGACAATTAGTGCAACAGTTAGCGCAACGATAAGACTGGTAAAGCTGAAGGTTACTTTGCCGACTGCCTTAGAATTTCTAATCAGATTCTTCATTATGCAATCCCCGTAGTAGTTCGGGTTGTTGTTTAGACAATATAAGTTCTATGAAGGCTAGTTTAGCAATTGATTTAATGTGAGAAGATTAAGCGGTGTTGGCGTGTTACTCAAAGTTTTCGAGTTTGTCGGATATTTCTCGTGCTTTGTTTACGACAGTTTTCATTATACCTGTTAAAGAATGCTTTTTCTCGTTTTTGCTTGCCAAAGACTGTTGTTTTTCGTTTTCTAAGATTTCTCGATATCTCTTATTTGCCAGACTAGCAATGCTAACAGCTAATTTATCAACGTCTTTGTCAACCCAGACATTTGAAATTCTTTTTGTGATGTATCCATCTCTTAATGAGTGTTTATCTCTTTCATCATCTGCACACATTTGTTTTGGACTGAATGCGTGTTGTGAACCATCTAATTCAAGGTATAGTTTTGCATATTCGATTGCGATGTCCACATGCTTGAAACCGTCATTGTATTCGAGAGTATGCTTGATATCGATATCATTTAGTGCTTTAGAGAGTTTTAGTGCCTGTGCAGTAACTGTTTTTTGATGGTTCATACAAAGAGGTGCTCCAAATCGGTCTGTTGAAAAACGGTAGACGTTTTCGCTTATGGTTTCTTTGCAAACACTGCAATAATATCGCATATGCTGACTTTTCCCCCAGAAAATATATACTATTGCTTCATGATTTAAGATTTTGTCTTTTGTGTGTATACGTGTGATTCTGATTGATCGTGACTGTGACTGACTGACGACATGCGCATGTATACGTATGCGTGTAGGTATGAGTACGTCGGTACGTACGTTTACGTGTTTATGAATGGGTTTGGGTTGGGATTAAATTTTAATGCTGCCGCTGGTAAAGTTATTGTGAATTTTGTGCCTTTGCCAATTTGACTTTCAAGCGCGCGCTTCTCTATTTCGTTTTCTTTTGTACACTCTCTTTTACAAGTGTATCTGTGTATAACATCTATCACATAAAAACAGAAAAAATAGAGAAAAAAGAGTTCGTTATTTTCTTAATATTTAATCTAAACTATCTGACCAAGCAATTAATTCCATAAGTTTTGCAGGTACTTCATTCATTATTGGTGTATCAGCATGTCCACCTGTAGCATCAATATACAATCTGTATAGATCAGAGCATCCAGCAGTAGCTATAGCATTTTGATAAGCAAGATGACATGATATCGGAACTATCAAATCTTCTGCTCCAACAAGACTGATTGTTGGAATTTTTATGTCTGCATGACAAACTGGATCACGCATTTCATAGAATTGTGGTTTTTCTTCAGGAGTTCCACCATTTGCTTCAACGATGTCAGCACATATGGTAGTAAAGAAGACTTTTAATCCTACTATTTGTTCATCTGACACAGATACAGGTATGTTAAAGATAGTTCTTAGTTCAGTTACAGTTTTTGTAGCCCATAGTTGACCATAATTATAAGATGCAATGTTATCTTTTAATCCACAAATATCTAAAACACCATCGTATACTTCAGGATAGTTGTATGCAAGGTTAAGAGCAATATTTCCTCCCATAGATATACCAAGAATAAATATTTTGTCAGTTACGTGATAGTTGTCGACAATGTATTGTGTTAATTGATGAGTACGAATTATTCCTTCTTTAATTAGCCAGGCACGTTCTCCTCCATTATAATTAGTGGAAGCAAAAGCATAACCTAATGATGCTAAAGATTTAGCAAGTGCATCAAAGTAAAGTTCAGTATGAGGATTGGAAATGTAATTGTAACCATGGCAACCCATAATTAATCTTCCATTCCAATTCTCTGGCATATAAATTACGTAGTCTGCTCCTCCAAGTTTACCAGTTGTTATCGTGTATGGTGCAGGAGTAATAGCTACTGCAAATACTGGACTAATAACTGTACAGACCATAAACAATGTTAACCCTAAGACCGTTAATGACACTTTCTTCATTTGGTTTTCACCTCCCCTACGTGCGCGACGCCATTCGATTTTCCCCAAATTCTACGATAATCATTTCTTAAATTAAGCCTTTTTGAAAGATGTAATTCACTAAGTTTCAAAGTTAGTTAGGGCAAATTGCGAAAACAAATAAACTATGTTAGCAATTTTTCTTTTCATTTCTCAAATACTTAGCAAACAATAATGCCTCTTCATTGATTAATGTCTCAAGTGTTTGTCTGTTAGTTTTGTGTTATGTTTTGATTGTTTCAATAATCATTGAATGTGGTGTCAATAGAATATGTCTTAGTGGAAGAAATTTTCTTAATCCATTTCTTGTTGGTTTTGGTTCAATTAATCTTCTTATCAACAATCTATGCTTACAGAGTGTATTTGAATAATCTGTAAGAGTTCGATGAAAACTTGTCTCGAAAGGTTTGAGTAGACGCTCCATATTCCAAGCAACTTTTTCTGCTCTAGCTTCAAAATATTTTGAGGGTTGCTCTAATTGTTGAGTTACGGAATTATACTCAAAACATGGATGAGTAATTGAAAAAACAAATCGGCCATAATTCTTTAGAACTCTCGCTATTTCACCTATTGTTGCATCATACTCTTTGATATCCATAGCGCGCGCTATTATTCTAGAACAGACACCTCGAACGATGCAAGAGAGCTAACGACGTTAGCTGCGATTTCCATAAAAAGAAAGGGGGAGGAATTATCGTTTTTTGTTTCGTTGCACGTAAACAACTGATGCAATCACTGCAATGATGGCGATTATTATGGCAATGATTGCTATGAGAAGTTCCATAGATATTCCCGTAGCAGTTGATGTCGTCGG
>DATGZD010000073.1:0-3704 GCA_035297385.1 Candidatus Sulfotelmatobacter sp.
AATCTATGCTTTAGCGATAACCTTCGCAACCACAATAGTCATAATTGTTTTTACACAGAATTTGAGAGAAATCTTGCTGTTGCTCTCATATGGATTACTTGGCGAAGGAGGATTAGCCCTAGTGATTGGTGGACTTCTAGCTACCTTTTCGCCAACTATTAACAAAATTGGTGAAGTCATTATTCATTCTGAACCATGGAACGCTAAACGTCAAAAAGAAGCCGAAACAACTGCAAGAAACTGGATTACAACGGGAGTTATTCTATTCCTGGTTGGTCTTCTAATATCTGTTTTCTAAACAAGAACGTTACACCATGTTTTGCTGAAACAAAGTTTTCTACACATAATTGTCCAATAACATAATCGATGTTGTTATATGCGCAAAGAAATTCCTGATTTGAAAAATAAAAAAGAGAAGAAAGTTGTTTTTATGTATGAGTGGTTTCTGTATGTGGTCTCCTACGCCCTCTTAACACGAGTGCCGCGGCTACTATTATGATAATCACTATTACTACAGCTGCAATTATGTAGAGACCATACTGTCCCCAAACATCTGCTGCTGGCGGGGCAACCCCCGTATTGTATCCTGCTGCAGCTAACAAAGATTTTGCTGCATTAGCATCATAGGAATAGGCTTGTAGCGATGTGTCGAATCCTGCAGTAACTCTAGTGATTGGTGTAGTAACACCCAGCGATCCGTAGCCTGCAAGAATAGTGTTAATTATTGATTGCCTATCAATCAAATGGCTCATAGCTTGCCTAACGTATCGCGCGGCTTCTGCGGCTCTACTTGGATCTTGTTTCCCAAGTGGTGTGTCTACGCCTGTGCCAAATACTGGATGTTGCATATTAAAGCCCCATTCTTGAACACCAAAAGCATCATAGCTAGCTGTTGCCCCCCATGGTGATTGAATACTGCTAATTTTACTTGATAAGCTATATTGAGAGTCCAAGATATCTGCATCGCCTGATTTGAGTGCGGAAATTGCGGGGTCAGACTCTTCGATCAATTGAACGTAGTACTCCGTAATTCCGAAGGCGCCTGTACTCTCTAGAGCAGCTTTATTCCAGTAATTATTATTCTTTGTCATCTTATTGGAAAATGTTGCAGTATCATATCCACTGTAGACATAAGGTCCAGTACCTATTGGGCCATTAGCAGTGTAGGGGCCACTATCGGTGTTTACTGTGTAACTTCCTGAAGCAGTATTGAATGCATGGGTCTTCCAATCTCCAAGCGGCACGTTTTTTAGAACATGATATGGAACCATTGCACCAGAACCTGTTCGGGCCATAATACTGGAAACAAAATATGCATATGGTTTAGGTAAGTCAAATTCTACTGTGTATTCATCAATTATCTTAACGTTATCAGGACCACCAATAATTTCTTTTGCAAACGCTCCACCAGGTGATGCGAGTTCGTCGCTCATTAATGAATCATAAGTAAATTTAACGTCTGTTGCATTGAATTTTACGCCATCATGCCAAGTTACACCTTGACGTAAATGAACAGTCCAAGTCTTTTGATCAGAAGCGACAGACCAATCAGTTGCTAAATCAGGTACCATTTGTTTTCCAATAGTATCATTTCTGTCTGTTAAACCATCGAATACTGCACCCCATACTGTTAAGTCATAGTATGAAGTAGTAAGTAGTGGGTTGATTCCTTCTTCAGGAGCAGGACCTGTTTGTGCAAGCACTATTTTGGTCTTTGTGCTTCCCTGAACTAATTGCCATTTTTCTGTTCCAGGCCACGCTGGATAGTGATATGCTTCAAATGGGGCTCCCTTGAGCGCGTTCGGGTTGTAAGCAACTGTTTCTTTAGTGTACAAGATTGTGCATGCTGGTTGTTCATTGTAGGCTAATTGTTGCCATTGTTTCACGTAGCCAAGACGCGTGTCTTCATTAACTGTTTCCTTAACTTGTCGGCATAATGTGTCGCTCTGTGAGTTGTTCCATAAGTTATAGTTTTGTCCACTTGGTGGGAATTGGCTACTATCATACAAGCCGAATGGATCCGGATCAATTCCTAAAGCATATCCTACGAATAGTGAGTCGAAGCCTCCTTCATCATAGGTTTTGCCGACAACACTAGCGTTTGGTGTCAAAGCTCTGCTGTAGACTGTATCCCAGTCGAGCTCAACTCTAACTGCGTCAATTCCGGCATCATCTAATGCTTTTTCTACAACCTGTGCCCAAGCTTTTCTTGAAGGGTTTGGACCAGGCACAATTAGGGTAATCTTGAAGTACGGTGTTCCTTGACTCTGAACAAGCAGTGTAGCTGGCAATGCAAACATGCTGAACAACAACAGCGAACAGATGATTAGCACCTTACTTTTACTGAGCAATTCTCTCTTTTACCTCCAATCAGTCTGTTTCTAGTCATTGCCTTATAACATTTGCCGTGTATTATCTCTTCATAAGGGTAAGATATGTACGAATTCTTGTTTTCAAAAACTATTAACAATGCTTATATAGATTATAAAGTCAAGACTTGACATTGGAACCGTGAATAGTGTTGTCTGCTCTGAGGGAGCGTCTACATTCAGTCTGGTCGCGCCTTTCGCGAGTTGCTCAAAGCCCTTTAACTCTTTACATTATTAGACGACTATTATACTTAATTCCTCTATTCTTTGGCATTCTAGTTTTAGTCTTTGTTGCGTCTCGGTTGGCGGGCGATCCTGTTAGGCTTATGACAGGCTTGAACCCGAATATTAGACCTGAATCTATTGCACGTTTAAGAGAGTATTATGGATTAGATAAACCGATATACTACCAGTTTTTCCTCTATGTATGGGACCTTCTTCACGGCGACTTTGGTAATTCCTACGTCATTAGAGGTGGGACCGCTGTCACAACATTAATAGCAAATTATGCGTGGGAGACTATTAAGCTTCAACTCGCGGCGCTTTTCATTTCGTTGGCAATAGCGATCCCTGTGGGTGTCCTATCAGCTAGGCGCCAGTACTCAAAATTAGATGTATCCGTAACTACCACATCATTAATTGGGACTTGTATTCCTGTTTTTTACATGGCAATAGTTGCTATCCTAATTTTCTCTTACTATTTACCTTGGTTTCCTTCTTTTGCTGCTCATTCCCTTCTTCCTGATAGATATCCATTTGGAAGCTACGTCTTAGATGAACTGTGGCACATGGCGTTACCTACTGCGGTTTTAACTTTTGCAACTTTAGCTCCGGTTGTGCTTCTTGTTCGATCGAGTATGCTAGAAATTTTACGGCAAGATTACATACTTGCTGCAAGAGCTGGGGGCTTAAGCAATAGAACAGTAATCTACAAGCATGCGTTGAGAAATGCACTGATTCCAGTAGTTACATACATAGGATTATACTTTGGTGGTATGCTCGCAGGAGCGCCCATCACAGAGACAGTTTTCAATTGGCCAGGAGTAGGTCGTCTATATGTTGAGGCAACAAGTAGGCTTGATTTTCCCGTTCTCATGGGTGTAACCGTTTTCATAACAGTAATGGTGTTAATAGCTAACCTGATAACCGATATAACTTACGCATACATAGATCCAAGGATCAGACTTGAATGATATTAATGGAAATATGGTAGAATGAACACGAGTACTGAATCAAAGAATAAACCCGCAAAGACCTTAACAGTTGCCAAACGGGCTAGAGGCGTAAGCCAGTGGAGTATTGCGTGGCGCAGGTTCAAGAAAAACAGAGCCGCCT
>DATGZD010000074.1:0-61455 GCA_035297385.1 Candidatus Sulfotelmatobacter sp.
GCGGCTTGGTACCTCGATGTCGGCTCTTCCTATCCTGGCCCTGCATAAGGGGCCAAGGGTGAGGCTGCTCGCCTATTAAAAGGGAACGTGAGCTGGGTTTAGACCGTCGTGAGACAGGTCGGACTTTATCTGCTGGGAGTGCGGGCTGCCTGAGGGGAAAGGGTCCCTAGTACGAGAGGAACGGGACGCTGTGGCCTCTAGTCAACCGGTTGTCCGACAGGGCAGTTGCCGGGCAGCCACGCCGCTGAGGATAAGAGCTGAAAGCATCTAAGCTCGAAGCCTCTCCCGAAAAGAGGCAGCCATTCCCGTTTACCGGGACGAAGGCTCCCATAAAAGATGGGTTTGATGGAGCTGGGGTGTAAGCTGGAAGACTTCGGTCGATCAGCTCAGCCTGCAGCCTCCAACCGCCTAAGGTGTTGGGTTCGGTGGTGTCTGAGCGATATTTGGTGAGACTTTCCAAGTGTGTTCAGCTTGTTTGTGCGTGGTTTCATAAATTAGATTTATTTAGAATAATCTGTTTGGATGATTTTGTTATGTTACTGTTTGATTGTATGATTAAATGTGGATTCATGTCGAAATAGTCAGTTTATAGTATACGTTGTATTAGTTGGATATTGTGTAGTTTTTTGTTTTGCGTATCCCACAAAATTTTGTTAGTAAATAGCCTGAGAATGCAGGAATAAAAACAATTATCAAAACGATTCTAAACATCAGATCGTAAGAAATAATTGCTGCGTAACTCAGACAAACGACTGTGACAAGAATTAATGTAGCGCCATCTAAGTAGTTGAAGGATTCTTGAGGCAAGTAACCTAGGTTAGCAAGGTATGCACCGAAGAAGAGGAAACCAAAGATTTCTGGAACATGATGCCATGACCAGCCATCACGCGCTAATATTTCTAATGGAAGAACAGGGTTTCCAAGCCAAACAAAAAGCATAGTCAAGATGTAACAAGCGATTACTAAGTAAAGCCAGGGTCTATGCAAAGCAAAGAAATTAACAACCAGTTGCCTTCGTGATACTGTTTCGTTCAGCTTAAACCCTCAGGAAATCTTGAGTAAACTATCCTAAAAAGATAGGGATTTCGCGCTAATTATTCGTTCACCATTTGGATAGAGAGGGACTGAACTTAGATGAAAATAATGGTTTATGCTTATTCTGTTGTTGACGTAGCACAGTCACAAACTCTAATAAGAAAACTGTGTGACTTTTATAACAGATGAGTCTTTAACGTGAGAATTTCAACAAGAATCTAGGATGGAATAGATGTCTAAGAGTGAGACTAAAACTAAGGAAAAGAATTGGGTGCGAAACGTTAAGACTGTCTCGACCTATCCGCCGAAAAACATTTTCACGAAAGACGCTGAAACAATCGCTCGGGTAATGAGCAGTAGGCTAGTTAGCCCGAAGGGTATAGGCTCAGGCATCCGTATGGTTCAATTCTTTATCAATAGAGCAGGCAAGAATTTATCGCCGTCAAGAAAAGCAGAGTTGGAAAAAGCAAAAGAAATAATGCGAAACAAATTGAAAAATCAAAAAAGATTAGTTCATTAAGGACTTATATTTCCAGCAACATCAGATATAAAATAATGTTTCTGCAGCGGGTGCGCCGATACGCCAATCTGTTATATCAGATTTCATTTATTTAATCAGCTTCAATATTCAGCATTGAACCATACATTGGTACAACCTGTTACTTGTGTGCCAGTCGCTTTAGCCACGTTTACTTCGAGTTTCTCTACTTTACAGGCACCAGTAATATCACCTATACCCGCTTTGATGGCGTCTGCTGTCTTATTTTCTTCGGCGCAGATGACAAGGCGCTTTATAGGCATATTCAATGGTAAATGCTTATCAGCTTTTTCGCGACGTACTGCACCAATAACGGCGATAATTGTGTCTCCCTGAGCTTCAGCTTCATTATTAACTAATTCTTTCATAACGGGCCATGATGACAGCTGCAAACTCACGGGTCTCTTATTGTCCGCGTACATAGTTTGATAAATTTCTTCAGTCACGTGTGGAATTACAGGTGCCAAAAGCTGCAAAATCGTGAATAATGTTTCATACAAAGCATATTGAGCACTACGCTTTTTGGCTTCACCATATGTTTCAACACGATAGAGCCTATCCTTGACAGCTTCAACATAGCAGTCACAAAAGGTGTGCCAAGCAAAATTTCGACTTGCCTCAATAGCGACATTGAATTCGCACTTTTCCATTGCTAGGGTAACTTCTTCCGTTAATTTTGCGGTCTTGCTTAAAATCCACTTATCTAGTGCTTCCGAGATACAACCTACGTTAGTACTCTTATTGTAATCTGCGAGTAACCTTGATGCAAAACCTGATACATTCCACAGCTTCACCAAGAAACGTCTGCCATATTCAACATCAGGCCATCTAAAAGGAATATCAGATCCAGTCGTACCTCCAGCTGCAGCCCATTGTCGAGTTGCATCGCTGCCGTATTTATCTAGCACCTGAGGTGCAGCGACATAATTCTTCAACGATTTACTCATCTTTCGCCCGTCTGACCCCAAAACCATCCCATTTATCAAACATGTCTTGTAGGGTGTTTCATCAAAAAGTGCTAAATGTCGAACCATCAAATAGTATGCCCAAGTACGAATAATATCGATTCCTGATGGATGCACGTCAGCTGGAAATAATCGATGCCAATCTTTTCGGTCGGGCCAGCCTGCATGAACAGCACAAGTGATGGAGCTGTCCATCCAGGTGTCGAATACGTCGGTTTCACCAATGAATTCTTTTCCACCGCATTTCGGACAGGCATCAATTCGTGGCGGTTCAAGTTTAGGATCAATGGGAACCCAATTTTCTTCAGCCAGAATTAACTCACCGCATGACTTGCAGTGCCAAACAGGGATAGGAGTGGCGAATATACGCTGCCGACTTATTACCCAATCCCAATCCAATGAGCGTGCCCAATCTGTAAGCCGGGTTTTCATGTAATCAGGATACCATATTACTCTATCGGCTGTTTCAACAACCTTATCTGTCAGACTCCTTGTCCTCATGAACCATTGTTTGCGGTCTAAGATTTCAACATGTGTTTTACAACGATCGCATAAACCGACTTCTTGCTGCAAATGTTGAGTACACTGCAACAAACCTGCTTCTTCAAGATCCTTTACAATAGCTTCTCGTGCTTGCTTAATCGATAAACCACTGTATTTTCCTCCAACTTCACTGATTCGTCCATTCTCAGTAATTAGTGCAATCGTCGGTAATTCATGCCGCATCACTGTCTTCACGTCCTCCTTGTCGCCAAAGGTGCAAATCATCACAACGCCAGTACCAAACGCCGAATCAACCATTTCATCTGCAATAACATCTACAAGTCGATTTGTTAATGGAACATTGATTTTCTTGCCTACATAACAGCTAAAGCGCTCATCTTTAGGATTTACAGCTACAGCCACGCAAGCAGGAATAAATTCAGGGCGAGAGGTAGCAATTAACATAAAACCTTCATTTTCAAATGGAAACCGAATGTAATGCAGAACACCCTCATATCTATCATAATCGACCTCTGCATCTGCGATTGCGGTCTCACAACGTGGGCACCAATTCACAGGGTGTGTACCTTGATACATAAACCCTTTACGATACAGAAGGATGAAGCTAAGTTGAGTTCGTCGCCAGTAATCTGGATCCATTGTTCGATACTCAGTTTTCCAATCAATACTACAACCCAGTCTGATGACGCCTTCTTTCATGAGGTTGATGTACTTATCCACAATTTCAATACACCATTTCCGAAACTGATCAGGGGGTACATCTCGTTTACGTAAACCATGTAGTTTCTCGGCTTGGACTTCGATGCTTAAACCATGACAATCCCAACCTTGAGGAAACAGAACATTGAAACCTCTCATTCGTTTATATCGAGCAAGTATGTCGAAATACGTCCAATTCAGGACGTTACCCATATGTAAATCGCCTGATGGATAGGGTGGTGGCGTGTTGATGGTAAAGGGCTGCCGCTTTTTATCGTTCCAATCAAAACGGTAGATTTCTAATTCTTCCCATTTCTGCTGCCATTTACGTTCAATCTCAGCGAAGTTATATTCTCTTGGCAGAAGTTGCATGTTTAGTATCTTCCTAATAGATTTTTATGTGGTTAAATACTCAAGGATGTTTAAGCCTTACGATACCTTTCTTGACAAGCCTTTGCTGGAATTCGCAAACAAGCTAAAAACATATCGCAAAATGCTAATATATCGGTTAGTAGCATTAGCAACTTAAGGTATTTGGGGAGCTGGGAAAAACGACCTGGCTGAGAGGATAACTAAACCCGTTATCGACCCACTGAACCTGAACCAGGTAATACTGGCGGAGGGAAAATGATGAATCAAACTGAGAATCGAAAACAAATTTTGTCAACCAGATTACTGGCAGAAATAATCATGCTAGTCTCATTGGCTGGAGCATTGGGCCTTGTCAGTCATAGTATTTTCAGTTTACCTCAAGGTGGATCAATAAACATTGGCATGATACCAATTTTTTGGCTAGCACTTAGGAGAGGCTGGAAAATAGGCATTTTTGGGGGCGCAGTATTCGGAGTAGTTGACTTGGCCATTGAACCATTTATCATAAATCCTATTCAATTAATTCTGGATTATCCATTAGCTTTTGCCGCTCTTGGACTGGCAGGATTCTTTCAAAAATATCCCGTTATAGGTGTGGCAATAGGCGGCATTGGACGTTTCTTGAGCCATTTTATTTCAGGAATTGTCTATTTTGCTAACTTGACACCGCCTGGATTAAGCCCAGCTGTCTACTCCGCACTTTACAATGGAACATACATGGTACCAAGCATAATAATTTGTGCAATTGTAATTGTCATTCTGCAAAAAAGTAACATAATAAATATCTATCTCTAAGGTTTGGAAGCGTTGGGAAAACTGGCTACTATTGAACTCCAAAAACTCCTGAGTTGCATAAAGAAAGACTCAAGAGTAATTGTACCACCTATGCCAGGCTTTGATGCAGGCGTACACTTGATAGGCGACGAGTACCTTGTTGTTGCCACTGACCCATGCATTGGTGTGCCCGATGAATGGTTCGGTTGGCTGTTAATCAACTATGCAGCTTCAGATGTTGCACTTTTCGGTTCTAAACCTGAATTCTGTACAATAACCTTGCTTGGACCAATAGGAACTACAGCGTCAACTTTTCAAAAATTAATGAAACAGATTTGCACTGCAGCCGATGAATTGGATATAGCTATCGTAAGAGGTCACACAGGAACTTATTTTGGGCTTTCGACGGTTTTAGGAGTATGTACTGCTTATGGCACAGTCGCTAAAGAGAAATTGATTACGCCAGGCAATGCAAAACCAAATGATTTAATCTTATACACAAAATCTATAGGTTTAGAAACATTAGTGAACTTCACATTAACCCATAAGACTCAAGCAGAACGACTTTTTGGGATAAAAACGACAGAGAATTTGTCCTCACAAGTACATCTGCAGAGTTGTGTAAAAGAAGCACTATCACTTACAGAAATTCTGGGCGTCAATGCATTGCACGACGCTACTGAAGGTGGATTAGTAGCCGCTTTAAATGAAATGGCTGAAGCTTCAAAACTAGGTTTTAGTGTTGAGTTCGACATGATACCGATAAGCGGGGAGATGCTCATGCTTCAGAAAACTTACAGTCTCAATGATGAACAGGTGCTCTCTGCATCTTCCACAGGTTCAGTCATCATAGCTGCAGATGCTGAAGTAAGAGCAGAAATTGAAAAAAGACTAGCCAAAATTGGAGTCGCTACACACGTCATAGGAAAATTCACGCAAGACAAATCTCGAACATTAGTACGAAAAGGAAAAGGCAAGAGATTTCCTGAAGTACCCGTTGATCCTTACGAGAGGATTCTTTCTGGAAAAGTATAGATATTCATGCGTTTTCCACGAACAAAACCAGCCAATGTTAGATTTGCTTGCAATGCCATGTCGATGCCTGAAGAAAGTGCGGCTGCCAATGAGGCAATAATGGGCAATCTGACTTGGGCTGCCTTGAATACAACATCGCCTGATAATCGGCCACTCAGAGCTAAGAAACATTCATCAAATTCAGCTTTGTTTAGTGCTGCTAAACCGATAGCTTTGTCTACAGCATTATGTCTGCCAACATCTTCCATTAATGCGACAATCGTACCATCAATTCTATAGATGGCGGCAACATGTACTCCACCCGTCTTTCTAAAGAGTTCCGCTTTGAAGTTGAGTTGGTTAACAGCATTAAACAAAACATCGGCTTTTACGGTTAATCTTAACATGACTTTGTTAGGTTTTCTGTTGTACTGGTAGGGTGAGCTACTTCCGCAAGCTGACGTGACGACACGAGCATGTAGACGTGAGAGTTTAATTCGATCCTCAACTTTAACTTCAGGTTTCAGCTTAACATAGCAGGTTCCTTCTGCCTCTTTCAAGTTTACTTCTTCAATTTCGTTCACCGATTTGAGGATCCCTTCCGACAATAAGTGTCCAACGCTCATCTCTTTCAAATTTGCAGGTGAACACAGAATTGTAGCCCAATATGAATTGTTAACGAACAAATGCAATGGGCTCTCTTCTGCAATATAATCAATTATTCTCTTTGAAATCTTGGTTGTTACATCTAGTTTAGTTATTTTAACTTCACGCATGATAAACTCACACGTTTATTTCTTCAGTTCAGATAGGATGAATTTTACTATTTCGCCAGCGATATCAACTTTGGTCACCATCTGTAAACCCTTCCAGCCAGGCTGACTATTCACATCAACGATTCTTGGTCCATCTGGACCTTCCAAAATATCAACTCCTGCAATTTTGCAACCTACTGCTTTAGCAGATTTTATGGCTAAATCTTCAAATTCTTTGCTTAATTGTGTTGATACCGGTTTAGCCCCTCGACTGTAGTTAGTCTTCCAGCTTTCAGCCACTCTACGCATAGCAGCAATCACTCGTCCATCGACAACAAATGCACGTATATCGCTATGTCCATGTGCAACAAACTCTTGAAGGTAGATTACTCCATGGTGGAAGGTAATGGCTTTGAATATTGTATCTGCTACATCAATATCGTTGATGCGAGTCGATCCCTGTCCTCGTGAACCAAAGATAGGTTTTACGACAACGTCTCCGCCAAGTTCTCTGAAGGCTTTTATGGCTTCACTAATAGTTTCCGTGGCTACAGTTCGCGGGACAGGTACACCTGCATCTTCTAGATTTGCTAGGATGTCATATTTGTCGACGCAGTGCTCTATAGCTTCTGGTGGATTAATAATATAGAAGCCTTGACGTTCAAGTTTATACAACATATCCATTCGAAAAACAAGCTCTTCTAAACTGCCATGTCCAATCGGTCGGATGAGAATGGCATCCAAATCTTCTTGTAAACGGATTTCAGTACGAGTTATGGTGTCAATAGTCTTGAAATACGGCTTACAAGCTAAACGGGCAACGAGTTTTGGAAATGTGAAGCAGACGTAAGGAACATCATGTTTCGTTAAGGCTTCTCGGACTTGGCTACTACTCCATGCATTCATATTTCGAGTTACTATGCCAATCTTCAATGCTGAATCTTCCAGTTAGCTTGCTTCTGGAAGAAGAAGCTGATTGTTCTACTCTTAAAGGTTTGTGAAAGGAACAGGCAACATAAGAATACAGATTTCTGCCTTCCAATACTCAATAAAGCTCCTAACATATTTAGAATAACAAGTTATGCTAGTATCTTTTCCATTGTTCTCTTATGGTAGAAGCTTTTTTGTTATCCATTTTTCACTTATATCAACAAGATACTTGGGTACTGATGTTACAGTGTTTACGGCCCTTGAGAATGCACTTTGTTTCTGTTTAACTCGTTTTAGTGTAATACCATCAAAATCAATGTGATTTTCTTTGTCAATTCTTTGACATCTGTATGTGAGTCTGAATCTAGGTGTGTATATCACGGATCTTTCGTCAATTTCAAGCTCTTCATTTACAATTCTACTTATATTATTCGGATGTTGCACTATTTTTCTATGGATAACTTGCAAATCTAAGTCTGGAGTTACCTCTGGCATTTGGAATGTTTTGATCATCTCTTGAGGGTTTTCCTCACTTACAGCCGAAGGAATTTGACTTAGCTTTGTATCTTCGCCGTATCTGTCTAATACGAGGAAATCACGCGTTTCTTTCACCAATCGTTCTTCTCCGTCAAGCTTGATTTCATTTTTACATGTTGATAAATAGGGAGAATGATCAGGTGTAAAGGTTCTATTGAGAAGAATAACTTCCTTTACATTTTCATCAACGCATATAGAATAAGTGCATTTGCGATAATAATCGATTAAGTGTCTTCCACTAATCACTATGTACGGTTCATAATATTTCTCCATACGTACAAATTCAATTTCTTCTGGATTCGTTATCTTAAACAGAAATTTCTTGAACAATTTGTTCTTGTTTCTTTCTCCCTCAATCCTTACTGTAGCGGGATCCATAAGGGTCTGATAAACAACAGTTCTTCTTGGAGCAATATTTTCCTTCATAGAGGATGTTGTGGCTGAAGTGATAATTCTCTGGGTAGATATTAGTTTACTCATATTGATCCTCGTTCCTTTAAATCTAATAATTTTCAATGACTATTCAACTGGATCTACGTTATATTATATCGTATTAAATCTGATATTAATAAAGCGTATTGCTTGCTTGTAGAACAAAAATACAGTACATGTAGAAAATAAGTTAACTACAAAACTTCGATGTTCTTACCTAGAAAACTATTTACGTTCTTCTCAATAGTCCGTTTATCAGCACGAATTCTTTCTTGAATAGTCGTTTCATCATTCTCTTTAACTGTCTCATGTGTCTCCATACTCGCTCGTCGTGCAGTAAGTTGCTTTAATTGATCCTGACAGATTGCAAGGTCATGTTTAATCTCATCCATTTTACTGGACGCTAAAAGCTCAGTTCGACGTGTAACGACATCCAGAGAACGTTTTTGAAGTGATGTAAGAGAATTACTGTTGAGAATATCGTTAATGGATTGTGTCGCTTTGCGGGCCTTATCATCTTTTAACTTAAGTTTATCTTCATTCATCAATCGAGTCAATTTCTCTAAAATCTGTCGCAACGTAGGATACCCAATTTCTTCAGAAGCTATTGCTTCCACAGGATTTTCCATATACTGACTGAGTTTCTTGAGTTCATCAGGAGTTAATCCCGCTCCGCCGCCAGACGTTGCCAAAGCTTGCGCCTTGATGAATGGTTTCTGTAAATGCCGTAATTCATTTCTTAATTCGTTATTTATGACGTCTCTTTCTGCTTCTACAACATTCAGTTGGTCTATGGGTCCCTGTGTCTCGAGTTGCTCAATTCGTTGCTGTAACTCAGCGATCTCTTTTTCGATTGGTTCTCGCTCGGTTCTCATTGTAGCCTTTTGCGTCGTAACGTCGCCTAAACGTTGTTCAAGAGACTGAACTTCATTAATCAATTGAAAGGTCTCTTCTACGGTTTTGGTTTTCAAGTATTCTTTTGTCAAAAAATCATTAAGAGTAGATAAAGATAGTTTTGCCTTCTCATGTACCATCAGAAATTTTCTTCTGTCGATTATGAAAAAGGGCGAAATCCTTGGAAACCAATTCTTGATATCTACATCTAATACGATAAAAACTCGCTGAGTATCTTGCGCGAATCGATTAAGGAATTCATAAGAAATTTGTTCAGGTATGACAATTTTTTTCAGTCTATCCAAAAATAGCTTAGCTAATTTATTAAGCGCTCTAGCACGTCCGTAGACACGCATATTTCTTCTTTCAATTTCTCTATTGCTATTGTCGAAAAGCATCTTACAAGCTTCAGCTTCGGTATCAAGTGCTTGCCGCATTTCGTCACGTAACTGTTTAGCTTGATCCTGTACCGGAGCAAGAATTGAGCGAGTTTCCTGATCAAGCCATGATTTCATTTCGTTTATTGAGAGTTTCTCAGACACTTTCGCTCACATTATGTTAATAATATTTTTAGCATGGTTATTTATCAATGTTGAGCATTCATAATCTTACTCTTTGTTGAGTAGCTACGCTTAAATAGCTAACGACTAAGTTGATGAATGCAGGACGCAATAAGATGGATACAAAGAAATTCGCATTTGCAATAATGATGGGAGCATTAGGAAGCGCATTTTTTGCAGTTTCATTCTATCTTGTGCCAATTGCAGCTGGAATAAACCTTGATTTCTCACTTCTAGCAGTCTTTATCGCTGGTTTTTTTGGAGGACCAATAGTCGGAGCTGTCGCTGGGTTAATCGCTGGCATTTTGCCAGGAATAATGTTTGGACCATTAGGATTTGGTGGAGTATTAGGATTGATTGGTTTACCTTTTGGAAAAGCATTATCAGGCTTAGCCTCTGGATTCATAAGTAAAAGCTTGAGAATAGGCAGTGAAAATCAACGATCTTCAATACTTGGAGTTCCAACTTCATTCCTTTCATACGTGCCTGAAGCATTTTTTACCGTAGGATACTTTGCTGTGCTTCAATCTAGTGTCTTAGCAGGAGTGACGTTCTATTCTACAGCAATACTGCCGAAGGCGTTGGTAGAGCTGACAATAATAAGTGTTATAATGGCTGCGTTAATTGGAAACAACGGATTTTGCAAATTCACTAGCATTTTCACAAAAAAACAATGCAGAATAAAAACTAATCCACAACATAACTAGTCTCCGAGAATGAAACGTGAAAATTCAATCTTTTGTAAAACTGGGACCTATAGAAATGAAAGACTCTGGTATTCTTCTGTAACTTAAGAGAAACACTTATCCTTTCCTGAGCACACTACTGAAAACAAAATTGGTCGAGGAATATGAGATGTCCGCTCCAAAGACTAGTCTGAATCTTTCCGCTCTAAAACTTGTTAAAAAATTGTGTGATGAAGCAGATAAATATGCAGTGACAGTTGAACAATCCGAATCAGGAACAACACTTGTTGATGCAGGCATAAAAGCTGAAGGAGGATATCTTGCGGGAGAAATGGTCACTGAGATTTGCCTGGGAGGATATGGAAAAGCTGTGGTAAATCCAGTGCAGTATGGGGATTTGATTTTACCCTCTGTTTTTGTTCAGACTGATCATCCGGCATTATCACTCCTGGGCTCTCAATTTGCAGGTTGGCAAATTAAGGGCGACGGATTTTCGGCTATTGCTTCTGGTCCAGCACGGGCATTAGCACTTAAACCCAAACATCTGTATGAAACACTAATGTATATGGATGAAGCAGACGTTGCTGTACTTGTCCTCGAAACAGAAATGAAACCTCCTGAAAGCATTATTCAGCAGATAGCAGAGAAATGTAAGGTAACACCAAAAAACTTGTACCTTATCATGTTTTCAACTACTAGTCTTACGGGAGCAACACAAGTTTCAGGTAGGATAGTTGAGACAGGCCTTCATAAGCTGGAGAGGCTTAAACTTAACCCACTTGTCGTTAAGCATGCTTGGGGCTACGCACCAATCGTGCCAAGTCATCCTAATGCAGGAGAAGCAATGGGAAGAAGCAATGATGCAATTCTGTACGGAGGCGTAACAAACTATACTGTTGACTACGATGATGAAACCGTGCTTGAAACAATAGCTAAGCAAGCACCTAGTTCTGCGTCCAAAATGCTTCAAGAAGCCAAAAGACTTAATGCGAAAAACCCTAGGTTTTTAGATATTTTTAAAGAAGCAGGGTTTGATTTTTACAAGGTTGATCCGAACATATTTGCACCGGCAGTTGTAGCCTTGACCAATAAGAGAACAGGCAGAACCTTCAAAGCAGGACAATTAGATACGGATGTTCTAAAAGAGTCACTTGGGTTTTAGCATAAATCATACGGTAAGCCGCACGTATTCAGTAAAAAAACAATCAGAATTATATGGTAAATCAGAGAAAATGACTATGCCCAGAAAGACAAAGAAAAAACAAATTAGAAACATATTCACGGTGGTAACATCAATAACACGACGAGTATGTCTTACAGAAATTTCTCATAGAAGCTCAGGTGAGGGTTGCTTGTTTTTGATACAAACAATTTTCCGCTGGCACTGTTTTCGGCTAGGTCGCCTATGAACACGTAAAAGGGGCCTGTTATTGATTCGGTATCATCCAACTTAACTTTTGCCTTTACGCTGTCTATCGAGAAGGTTGGCATAGGTTCTTCTAATGAGCCCGAGATAATGATTTTCCCACCAGACATGTTAGCACCTACACGTGTTTCACACTTCTTTTCAACATGGATTGCACCGTCATGCATTCGGAAGCCTAAGAAGGGACCCGCATCGCCTCGAATTTTTATGACGCCACCTTTCATGTAGCAAGCTGAGTCACTGCCGACGTTGCCATCAACAATTATTTTGCCGCCTTTCATTCCTGAGTCACTTCCACGGTAAGGTGAAGCAAGATAGTCACCGCCATTACCATGAATCTCAATTAAACCGCCCTTCATGCTAGAGCCTGCCCATTGACCTGCGTTACCATTAACAGTTATTTTACCACCGCACATTTTTTCTGCCAAATGCATACCGATGTTGCCGTTGATTATGATTTCTCCTGTTTTCATACCTGAACCGATACGCCGAAGTTCGGCTGCATCACCGTTGATTATTATGCTTGGATTTTCTTCAGGAGCTTGTTCAATTTTGAATATGTCCCCAAGTTTCTTCTGCTTGTTCCCTTCCCAAATAGAGAGAGCACCTATTTCTTCCACTCTCTTTCCTTGAAAAACTTCTGGTGTAATGCATTCTGCCATGACTGGAAACTCTAATTTCTTCTGAACTGTAAGTGTTATCATTTTAGACATCTGCCTTTATCATGATTGGGTCTTGAACTTTCAAATAATGATCCATAACTGGATAATTATCATATTCAACTGTCCAGTATTCTTTGAATTTGCGCTTCATTTCTTCATCAATCTTTACTTGTTCAGTGGTTTCGACGTTGAGCCATATAGTTCTTCCATCAGCATGCTGCACAACTTCCCCATCTTTAACTACAACTTTTCCATCCTTAATTGTGTACACAGCGTTGCCAAAAGCCCGTCGCACAGGCTTATACTTACGTGCTATGTCAGTTGTTTCAGGGTTTATGTTATAGATAGCAACATCAGCGTCAGCGCCTACACCCAGGTGACCTTTATTCTGCAATCCAAGTGCTTTAGCTTGACCTGCGCGAGTCACGATCGCTATCTCATACAAACTCAACTCACGATCTATCGTCGGTAGAAGGCTCTTCTTCTGTGCCTTCTTGTGGCACCTCTTCAGAGTAGCCAGGCGTGCTTTTTTGCTGATAAGCCAAGCTAAAATTTTTGGATAAGCAAAGAAAGGGCCACCATTTGGATGATCTGTGGTCATATACATCTTCCAAGGATCATTAATCAAGAGTGCGAGTTCAAGACCAATAGACCACTGAGTCGCATTTACTGCGTTGTTACGTTTGTAATGGAAAGGTATGATTCCACCACTTGTTTCGGTCTCGACATCGGCGTTAACCCATTTATGTCCACTTAACTCATAGAGGGTGTATTCAAATGGTCCATCAGCGGTCATTGTGGTTGTGTCAGTGAAAATCACTTGACCCATGTCAAAAGTCATGTGGTTATGAGCATTAATATAACGGGAAATTTCCTCAGCAGCTGAGCACATGGTTCCCCATCCGTCTCCTCCGAAACTGCTAAATTGTAAATGGGTTATATGACCTACTGGTTTGTCATCAGTAGCTACGCTTTCTAACGCCTTCATAGTACATAACGTACATTCATAGTTTCCTGGTATACCCAGATTGTTCGTGTGAAGATGAATAGTATGAGGAAGGTTTAGCATTTTATTTACTTTGGCAAGTCCAACGACTATTTCTCGAGGTGTTATGCAAAAATTGGCAATCTCGTCATTTATACACTGTACATTACGACCAAAACCCCAAGACTCCAACCCACCAGGGTTTACGATTTTTATAGCGTAGCCTTTTGTTATCTGAAGCATCCAAGCAATATGTCTAGCGCAACCCTCCAAGTCACCTCTTTGAAGATATTCGAGAACAAACCACCAGTCACCAAGCAATGGATAACTGGCTTTGTCAAGCATTGGCGTATCGTTTAATTCCTCGTGAGTGTGCTTAGCTTCTAACGGTGGCATAGAGGGGTTCATTATAGTTGTGTAACCCATCTTTGAGTATCGATAACCTGTTACAAAGGTTGACGGAATTGAGTATCCTACGCCGGCTCGTGTCATGCTTGTCTTCCGCACAACATCTTTGACATGATCTTCAGGTCTCATTAGTCTGCCAGTGTTGACTTCTGCACCAGCAATATGTGTGTGAATATCAACACCACCAGGCATTACCGTTAACCCTGTTGCGTCTATCTTCTTTGCTCTTCGTTCGTTGACTTTTTCAACGATCTTGCCGTCTTTTATGGCGATATCTAACTTTTCGCCGTTAATTCCATTTTGAGGATCGAACACAAAGCCATTCTTAATTAGTAACTCTGTCATTGTGGAGCCTCCACAGTCTGTTTCATATGTTGTAGCTTGATTATGCGTACCTGTTCAAGAATACGTTTGAGTATCTCTTCATCAGGTAAGATTCCTTCTGGTGGTTCGACGACCTTCTTTAAAGGTAGCGGAACATGATCCATCCTATAAGCGGTTCCTTCAGCTTCAATTCCAACAAAGGCGGATGGAATAACAACGTCTCCTAATATGGCGGTTGCATTCATGTGCGGGTCGATTACTATGAGTGGTTTTTTAACCATGTTCTCTATCGCTCTTTTGGGGAAGTTGGAACCAGGGTCAGCAGCGATTACAAGCGAAGCATCTGCCTCTCCACGAAGAAGTACATCTGTACAAGTAGTTTCACCCGGGTTATAGCGTGGATAGCCTAGAGAATAATCGACGCTGAATGGATAGCCACTTTGCCATGCTGAAACAACGTCAGCACCTGTAACATTAAAGTGACCTCTCATAGGCATGATAGCGAATTTCGTCCGCTTATTTAGGTCACGCACTAACGATATGGCAACCTCTATGTTTCTAAACTTACCTGCAGTTTGCGTTAAGCCCATTCCAAAGAAAATTACACCAAACTCACAGCTAATGAGTGCATCAGCGACTTCTTGTAAGTATTCTACTGGCACGCCTGCTACTTGTTCAACATCAAGCTCTTGATCACGAACGAGAGCCCTCAGCGCCTGCATGAGTTCATAATCTTTGTTAGGCTCGACTTGAATGAAATAATCAGCCATCTCAGCACTCATAGTCTTCCTTACATCGATTACTACTAGCTTTCTACCTTGTTTTTTCAAGGTTTGCGGTGGACCCGTGACTGAACAAGCCGCTCCAGCTGGAGGCACGCGCGGACGGAACTTGACGAAGCCACCTCTTTGAAGGCTTGCAACTTTCTTTTGACCTGCTCCTGCCTTAACTTTTTGCCAGTATGCTTTCCATTCACTTTTCTCGAATCTTCCTTCAGTAAATGAAGTATACCTTTCAAGATGACGCGGATGTGCACTCCACGGATCGCAACCCCAATAAATTATGAGATCCGCACGATGTCTTATCTGTCCAAGTGTACAGGTCGGTATGCCTACTTCTTGAATGCCTAAAATAGAAGGACCATGGCATACAACTGCAGTATTGTCTACTATACCGCCAATTTCCTCAGCTAACTCCATCCCGACTCGTTGAGCTTCACAGCTTGTTGAACTCCAACCATACATAATAGGATAGTTTGCATTAGCAAGAATTTCTGCAGCTTTGTAGATTGCCTCATCCATAGAGACCGGCACTAATTCATTATTCTTGCGAATTAACGGCGTTTTAATTCGGTGCTCGCACTTGTAACCCAAAAATTTGGATTCACTCAATGCACAACCATATTTGACCTTAACTACTTCATTGTTCTCAATAGTTAATTCTATATCATCACATAAGCTGCCACAAACAGGACAAGTTACAGACTTAACAATCGTCATTTAAGTTACCTCCCAAACTCGCTCTTTAAAAGAGCTTCCATGGAGAGCACAGGCTTATCCAGTGCGGGTTCAACTTCAGCTGGGGTTCCCTTAAACGAAGGCATACCGATGCTCGTAGTAGCATCACTGCAGACTGCGTTTGCCCATGGACCATAAGGAATGTAGATCAAACCAGGCGTAGCACTACGAGGATACTTTATGGCTCTTAAGACAACTGAACCTTGAGGAGTAGTTATCAAAACATTGTCGCCATTATGTAAACCAAGCTTTCTCATATCTCCACTATCCATGTAAACCATTGAACAAGCTTCAAAATATAATTCTGAACCCTTACCCTGTTCCTTTCCCACACCTTGCTCTATAGTTCTGCCAGATAACAAGGTTACACGAAGTTTTTGCTCAACCATGGTTTTGACCTTACCATTAAAGTTTAATGGGTTGTATTTAAGATTAGATTCAAGAAAACGGAAAATTCTAACATCAAGCGCGATAACCGCTAAGAGTGCATAACGCCAGGGTTGCAGCCGTTATATCGGCTGTGGTGCCAGGATTATAATCGTTTCCTGAATCACGGAGTTTCTTATCGAATTCAATTATGCTCTCCTTACCCTGAGTAGTTCTTACGCCCCCTAGCTCTAATACTCGTGCCGCTTCCTTTGAAACCTCTTGAGCTTTTGCCTTTCCGATCTTTCTTGAGATAAATGTATCAGGACGCTCAGCTAAAACCTTAAGAAAAGTGTGTATAATAGCTGTGTTCAAAGCCTCTGTTTTAAGCTGGTCCATAAGATATGGGTAAGCCATATCAAATGTGATTGGATAGTTGTTAATCCATTCAAAACATATATCGTCATAGCTTGCAGCAATCTTGAAGACTTCAAAAAGCGAGACATCTTCTTTGATTAAGCGTGTCTTGGAGTCTGCAGCCTTTACATCAAGGTCAGGTGCTCCGTTTAAACCGCTTGGTTTTGCAATATCTATTGCCTCATAAACATGAACAGCATCTTCAGCGGTTGTGGATTCGACTGCCAACTTAATATTTCTGCGTAATGTTGTGAGATCAAAGACGTTGTTCCCTATAGACGTCATTCCGGCTGCCATTGCAATTGGTATGAAAAGCATAACCGTTCCAAGCAACGTGTTTCCGCCTGTTTGCCAAGCGGCGATATCTGCAACACAATCTTTTATTAAATGTCCTATCCCAACTTCATTGATTGCGAGCTTTTCATTCATTATCTCTATGCCGCGTCTTGCAGCTTGCTCAAAAGAAGGTGCTGCAGCAACTGCTGATGCTAAGAAATGTTCAACTCGTGTGCCTTCAAAACCAACTACGAAATTTACGTTGCCAGGCTTATTGGCACTAACTTCAAAGAGTATAGCTGTCTCCAAGCATTTAGCAATGTGTCTTGCCTTCGAACAATTAGGCATCCGTTGGAACACCTTCTGCTTATGGGTTCAAAGAAGGTTTATTAACGTTATGTAAAAAAATACAAACAATTGAAATCATTTACATAACAATTGAAGGGAAGTTTCAATGCGAGCACGTGAAGGCGATTTAATTCAGACATGGGCCAACGTCATCTTTGACGTCAAAGGTCTAGTTCATCCGCCACACAAAGTCATAGCATTCCCACGATACATACCCGACCAAGATGGCACCAGGCAAAGTGGAAAAAAAGTGTACAGCAAAATCTACAACCTCGCTGAACGCTTCAAATATCTTCAACAGAATACACCACAATTCATTGTTTTTGACCCAGTGTTTGATGAAAACTTATGTGAGGTGCCAATTAATTCTATCACAAAACATTACAAACCAATCGAAAAACTTACACAATTACGTGAAAGTAAAAACCTTGCTGATTTGGAGTACAGAGCGGTCTCATTAGCTGAATCATTAAAGAAGACAGCAGGTATCCCTTGGAATAACATCGGAGTTTCAGGCTCAATCATGGCGGGTTTATCCACATCACGGAGCGATATTGACCTGCTAATATATGGTATAAAGAATTGCCGTAAAGCGTACATGGCTTTAGAGAATCTTTTGAAAGATGAGCAATCACGTTTTAAACCTTACAGCCGAGAAGAATTACAAACTTTGTTCGATTTTCGTTCGAAAGATACCAGTATGACGTTCGAAGATTTTGTTAAAGTCGAAAGCCGAAAAGCATTCCAAGGCAAATTTGATAGCGTTGATTATTTTGTTCGTTTCTTGAAAGAGTGGGATGAAGAGACTGAAAAATACGGAAGTGTATGCTACAAGAACAGTGGCTACGCTAAAATAACCGCCATTGTGAATGATGATTCTGAAACACTCTTTACTCCCTGTACCTACAAAATTGAAAACACCAGAGTCATTAATGGTCCCAACTTAAACTCTATAACTGAAGTAGTCTCCTTCCGCGGTCGATTTTGCAAACAAGCCTTAAAGGGCGAACGAATTGTGGTTCAGGGCAAAGTCGAACACGTGAAGGATAACCGTAACAGCAGTGAACACTATAGGATCATTATAGGCGGGAAACCTTCAGATTATATGGTGCTCTTAAAGACATAGGTCGGAAAGCTTCAAGGTTTGCTCGTAGTAGCGTGGACAATATGTTAGTGCAATCTGATAATGCCTGCCTTCTGGCGAGATTACTTCTTCTAAGTTGCCTTCAACTATTACAATCTCGTCTTTCCAAGCTTGCAGTCGAAATTCTTCCATGTAAGAGATAACACGTTTCGCTTCCAATCCAGCACGCGAGCCACTTAACACATCCAAGGGGTTTATACCATAGACAGATGGAATGAAAGGACCCTCAGCATCCTGTGTAATTCTCGCCCTAACCTTAACCCAATCCCTTCTGATGATTCTTTTGTTAGAATCGTATTCAGATTTGATTTCATTCCAGGCTTTTACAGGCTCAAACTCAGCCTTAATCGTTCGGCCACTCCGCATATCATCGAACAAACCATAGATTTGCTTTCGCCGCTGATGCCATAAGAACTCTTTAACCGTAAAATTCTTGAACCGCCAACGTTTACCTTCCATGGCTTTCTCAGTTTCAAATTCGTTCCTAAAACCTGATTGCTCCTCAGCGTAAAGCATTTGCAAGATATTTCGAACTCGTCTGTTAACGTCAATTCCGTATACTATGAGATCGATATCGGAGAGCTTTGGATGATGAAAGCCATGCAGCATGGAGCCGAATACTCCAAAATCATGCTCAGATAAACCCGTGCGTTCCAGCATTATTTTTAGCGATCTCTGTGTTGCATCGACTAATTCATCCTTCGCCAGTGAACCTGTTAATATTTTCAATACTGTACCGGGCTTTCTTACTTCAACAATATCTGGTTTATGCACACCAGTGATTTTTTGCTCCAGCATCTCATGCCAGATAGAATATTGCGGATACTTTGTGGAGACAAACTTCCAACCCTCGTCATCGTAAAACTTATAGAAAATGCCGTTTCCACCTGTTCTTGGTGCTCTTGTATCTTTTGACACGAAGATTTTTTCAGAGGCGTATTCTGCATCACAAACATAAGCGTCTGGTGGATGACTGTAACCAAACACACGAAAGATTAAGCCTTCCTTGGTTACTATGCCATCCCGATCTCTTAACTTTAGATTCCTATTGGCCAAACATATTCTTCCTCTGAAGTTGCGGTACCCACTACAACTTGGTAATACATATTGCCTTCGGCAGTTGGCTCGACACGTTCTAGTTGACCTGCAACTTTAATTGTGCCACCGGCTCGAGCAATATTTCGATAGCAGCCAATGTTAGATACAACGCGATCAGGAATATGATCAAAGGGAAGCTCTGAGGTAGAGTCTGCTGGTTTGTAATCACTTATTTTGTATGTGGCTGGACGGAACATTGTTTCTTTATCGTCTGTCACGATGCACTGCAATTTTAGGCGCGCAATTGGTATAAAACGATACATGCCATATTCATTTACGATCTCTTCAGGTTGTTTTGTAGCATTGTACATCCAGATCTTGCCCTTAAACCGTCCAGCAAAATGTCGTGCCGCCTCCAGACGATTCCCAGCAATGTAACTTAGTTTTCCCATGTTCACTAGCTCAACGATTGCTTGCTCAACATTACGAAAGTTTTCTGACCCATAGACGACAAAGTCCATGTCTGATTCTGGTGAATGCATACCCAATGCAATTGAACCATGAACACCAAAATCTTCTAGGTTGACACCTGATTGCTTACAGATCATATCAAGCAGTTCCAACGTTGTCGTCTGCAATTCATCTGGCGTCTTCATTTTCTGCAACATGGGTAGACAATGTCGAGGGACATAAACCGTTCTAATATTATTTAAGGGTGCACTGATTAACTCTTTGTTTCTGAAGGGACAATGATAAACGTAGTCTGGGAAGTTTTTGCGAAATACTTCAATGAATGTTCGATAATTCTTTGCTGTATACAATTTTTCTGCACGGAAAAGCTGTAAATTTTCATACTTCCATGTCCGCGTTAACATATCAACGTTGAATAAGACTTTGTACTCGGCTGGAATGTACTTGAGAAATGCAAAAACACGGTTTGCAGGATGCTCATAACCAAATGTATTAAAAATGAAACCTTCCTTGGTGACGAATGTATCTCCATCAGCAGGAATCCAATTCTTAGTTGACGACGTTTTGATACACCGCGCTAATGATAAAAATGAAGGCTAAAAAAGCTATTGTATCGAGAATGGATAAGAAAAAAGAAGTACATCTATTAGTTGCTTTTATTTCAGTATTAGCTATTAATACAGAATCTAGCTAATGTATACTTAGCATTTCGAAAAGACATAAATCTTTTTGCGACCAAAAAAAGGGAGCAGCATTACGTTTCATAGACAAAATTACACTTCAGTAACCTTCACGCTTTTCGACACATTAACTGAGCCTTTCCCTTCCTTTACATACCCGACTTCCCAATGTTTTACTTTGTGCTTGTCCAACGCACTCAACAAATCATTAGCATCTTCCTTGGCTACAGCAATCAGCATTCCGCCTGCGGTTTCCTTAGCCTCGCCTTGCAACAAGGGATAACCGAATAATTCCGCCAAAACAGGTGCTCCCTTGAAAACCACTAACTGATCAATAACAATGTCCACCTTGCTTAACATCGCCACGTTTTCTGCGTGACCTTTTAAGCCAAATCCCGTAATATCAGTCGCTGCGTGAACTGGAACCTGCTGCATGGCTTCGGCAACAGGCTTGTTTGAGGTTATCATTGAATTAATCGCCCCGCATACAGCCGCATCAGCTAACCCCTCTGGAACATCCTTCAGTAACTCTCTGCCCTCCTTCTCTTTTCGGAGTCTATAAGCAGCCATCGCAGGCGCAATTCCTAAAGGCTTAGTTAAGAACAGCTTGTCACCAACCTTTGCTCCACGAGTATAGACGATTCTCGCTGGGTCACCAACACCAGTCGCTGCACCACCAATAATTGGCCAAAGGTTCCTAATTGTATGACCACCAACTACGGGCGCATCCATTTCACGACAAAAATCACCAAACCCCCTCAGCATACCGACAGCCAATTCGCTCGGCATGTCCTCGGGAAAACCCATGATCGTCAAAACACTGGCAATCCGTGTCACGCCCATCGCGTAAATGTCGCTTGTAACGTTGCTTGCTGCAATCCTGCCCTGAATTTCAGGCTCGTCGACCATAGGTGTGAAGAAATCAAGTGTATTTAAAACGGCAGTATTCTCAGAAATCCGCACAACGCTCGAATTCTCCCATGGACCAGCCAAAATGTTATCGGACAAATCCATAGACAAACCTGCTTTTTCTAATAACGTACCTAACTCATACTGTGGAAGTTTGCAACTACAACCATGCACGGGAACAACTTTAGTTAACCGATACTCACCCAACTTAATGCTTCCTAATCAAAATTCTAAAACCTAAATCATCCATAGATGCTTCAACAATTTCGTGCCCATTATTCTTAACCCAACGCTGGATATTGTCAAACTCCAAACGTCCTTCACCAACGACCTCCAGCAGTTGCCCCACAGCCATGCTTTCAAGTTTCCGCTTCGTTAACGCTACCGGCATGGGACACATTTTTCCAGTAACATCTATCTTTTCTTTTTCCAAGCATAATCGCCTAGAACACAATTACCTTATCACTGTTAATTGTCCACTCGACTAATTCATGAATAGTTGCAATTTTCACTCCGTAAATCAAATCTGCTTGAGTTAAGCCTCGTGCTTCAACACACACAACGCAGGCTTTTACTTCGACTTCTTTAATTAAATCTTCCAAGTTTTGACCATAATTAATTAAGCCTGAAGCAGGCTTCTGCCCTTTCTTCGCAAGATAAACACCATTCTCAAACAACCAAATTCTAACTTTATGACCTTCAATGTTAGCAGTCCAAGCGAACCTCAAAGCTGATAGTGCACGCTCTTTTGCGTACGGCGCTTCGTTTATAATTAGAGTAAAAGTTACCAAACAATTCGCCTCAGACTTGTTAATTACATTTTATTAAAAAAAAGCTGATATAAGACTTTCCAACAAAAAACAATTAACACAACAAACCTTAAAAAACATAGTTAACATGCAAGATGTTCTAAAAGAAGAAAGCACCTCATCTTCCTCAAGAAACAGAAGCAACAAAACTAGCTTAATTCAGATTGCAAAAATAACACAATTCTTAAAAATCAAGCTTCCGATAATTATAGAAAAGTGATTTCTCTTGACGGAAAAATTACATCCCTATGTAGTGTTTCTTCCAGCCGAACAAAAAGACAAGACGCTAAGCGCTATTTTTGGTTCCAAAGCTGCCGTAGACCTATTACGTTTCTCACTAAAACAGGGCGTTTCTAAGAATATTTATCAGAAAGATCTCTTTAAGAAACTCAACTATTCCAATAAAACCATCATCCAAAATCTAAAAGCGCTTACAAAATTAGGCATATTGAATGAGGAAATGGAAAAGAATGAAAGAGAAGGTAGAATTATCTGGGTAAAAGCATATCAACTAACAGATGCGGGTAAATGGTTCGCTTTACTCTTGGCAGAGGAGAAAGAGTTAACAGAGCAAGAGAAGGCGGAAATCCTCCAAAGCCTATTTCGAACCTACATAAAGATGGTTAAGGGTTTAGCTGAAGAGATTGGCACAAATAAAAAGATGCTGGACGATATATTCCGACAAGAAATGAAATGAGGTAACCTTTGTGAATCAAGCAGTCGTAGCTGTAGTTGGAACTAAGAAATCAGGAAAAACAACTACAATTGAGAGACTTATCCGAGAACTTAGCTCAAGAGGCTACAAAGTTGCAGCCATTAAACATGTCTCCGAACCAGACCACACAATTGACACACAAGGAAAAGATACTTGGCGCTATGCTCAGGCAGGAGCAAAAACTATCGTCAGTGTCGCCACTAATGAAATTGTAACCATAGAAAAAAGATCCTTAGAAACAGTCTCAATCGATATGCTACTGGAAAAGTGCATGGGTAATGATATCATTTTTATTGAAGGTTTAAAGAAGAAAGTCGCTAAAAGAAAAGATATAGCTAAAATTGTAGTCACTAAAACTATGGATGAAAGCGCAGATGCAATTGAAACTTACGAGCCTATCCTTGCTTTCAGCGGTCCATATTCAACAAAAAACCTAAACTCTGAGATACCGTATGAAAATGCATTAGAAAATTCTGAACGATTAGTGGATATAATTGAGACTAATCTTTTGAAGAAGTAGTCTGTGCTGATTTAAGGGTCTGTTTATGGAGCTTGGAGATAATTGATTTGGGGAGAAGGGAGAGCGTGCGAAAATTTGAAGTTTCCCCAAGCTTTTCCATCGACCCTTAAATCAGCTATTGTCTCCTTTGCGTCCCTCCATTCTAAAGTGCTTTAAACGCTTCGAACCATCGACTGTAATGTGATAGCATGCCCATTGACACGCTTGGCTTTCGATCTTCCAGAATTGATTTAAAGTCTCCCATCGTCAGTGCTCTGGGCTTTGCTTGTTTATCCATAGCTTTGCCTGTCTCAAAGAATTCACCAATTAGCTTTAATTGTGCAGATTGACAGACATCTCTTATGTCGCTGCCTGAGAAACCTTCAGACAACCTTGCAAGTTCATGTAGATCCACGTCTCTACCAACTATTAAGTTGCTTGCATAAAGTTTTAACATCATCAATCGGGTGGAATGATCTGGAAGGGGTACGAGTATTCTTTTCTGGAATCGACGAATAAATGCCCAATCTAAATCCCATGGCTTGTTAGTCGCACCGATAACATAAACATGCAGGTTTTTCCCTTTATCCATAACACTGTCCATTTCTTTCAGAAATTGATTTCTGACACGTATTTCGCCGCCAACCTCATTAGTATGTTGTCCCATCAATGAATCTAATTCATCAACGAATACAATTGCAGGTTTTCCTTCAGCAGCAGATTTTCTAGCTGAAACAAACAGTTTTGCTACATTCTGTTCCGCTTCACCTAACCACTTAGACATGATCGATGCTGCATCTATGGAGTAGAAGGTTGCGTCAAGTTCTGTGGCAACTGCTGCTGCAACAAGAGTCTTGCCACAGCCAGGTGGACCAAAGAGGAGGATTCCTCTTGGCCAACCGAGTGGAAACAGGTCTGGTCGCTGAACTGGATATACAATCGCTTCTTTGATAGCTTTCTTAGCAGTATCTAAGCCGACGACTTCTTGCCAGCTTACCTTAGGTTTTTCTGTAACGATTAATTCTTCGTAACTTGATTTTCCGCCCTCAGATGTTCTTTCGCTATCTATCCTTTTTGGATCAACATCCATTTGCATATCAGCTGGCGAAACAGCACCTTGTAAGGCTTTTATTCGCTCTTGATAAGCGATTGCCCGCGTAATGTAAACTTTATTTAGCCCATACTCTGGGTAGAGTTGAACAAGCTGTAAGAGATTCTCGATCGCTTTTTGGTAAAGCGCTATCGCTTTTCCTTTGGCGCCTTGATTATCTAGTTTTACAGCATCCATTGCAAATGCGGTTGCAGCTTTTTCAAGCTCTTGTGAAGCACTCATTATTTTTCTATCCCTCAAATTTTCTCTTATCTTACTTCGATCTTTATTTTTCCCTTCGTTCCCAAAGTCTCTAGGGCTCTTTCAATCTCTTCGTTCGAGGTTTTTAAATCACTCGAACATCGAGTCATATCTATTTCACCATTAGTCTTTCTAACATATTCGAGGAGCATATCCTCGATTGATGGTTTCTCCACTGTTAAGGAGAATTCTTTAATTTCAGATTTTTTATAAGAAAATAGGGTTTGAGAAGAACCTTTGCTGTCATCCTCAACCGATTTGCGTCCGATTCTCTGTGAGCTTGTGGTCGTTAGTGCAACTAATTCTTTTACCGGTTTTGCTTTTGTCTTCTCAGGAGCAACGGTCGCCGGTGGTTCAGGTAAGTCTTCAGCGAGTTTCTTTTCTATAAACTTGTGAACCTCTTTAAGAATTTCTTCGCCGCCCTCAGTCTTTCTTTCAACCGGAATTACTGATGGATCCGTTGTTATCTTCGTTGCACATAATGTATCACTTATTGCACTGTTAACATTGTTTAGTTCACTAGACACATCGGGTAATACTTGGAATAAGTCGCGTGAGACGTCCTGCAACAATTTCAGGGCTGGCTTTAAGTCAACAACAATTTCGCTGAGTTCACGGATAGTTTCTAAACGCAGGACTACACGTTCGATAGCTAATTGCACATTGTATAGGAATTTTATGAGTTTTCTAATTTCTGAGATTTCGTTCGCACAAATAGCCGCTTTCTCTTTATTATTGTGTTTTAGTGCGCCCATGCAAGATTCAAATAGAACCCTGTCACGTTGTTTAAGTCTATAGCCTGCTTGCTCTAACTTGTTTTGTTGAACGCGAAGTGTGAGGATCGATTTTGCAGCAATTTCACGTAACGGTGGAGAATTTGTGTTTGTATTTTTTAGCACTCTTCTTTCTCCACCGTTACTTGTTAGTTAAGTTTAGATTCCAGTTTTGCCGACTTCTTTGACGTAAACAACGACAGGTGGTTCGGGGAGCTCATTCTTTAGTTCAGTAGTTGTTTCAGTTGGATTTGGAGCTTTAGGCTTCTGTAAGGGTGCAGGAACTTCACCAAGTAATGTATTTGCTAGTTTGTTTTTTGCTAGCTCTAATTCGCTCTTTTCTTGGATTGTTCGCTTAAGATTCTCTTGCAATGTGCTGAATGCAGTTCTATAGGCATCCTCATCTATTTTTCCAATTTCATGCTCTATTTCCAGGTTTAGAACCGCATAACTCATAGCTTTAATCTCTTCCTCGCACGTTGCTATTTGATCAGAAATCTCATCTGTGAGGATTTGAGCATCTTTTTTCAGTTGGTTTAAGACGCTGTCGAAACTGTTGTGGATTTCTTGGTACATTTCAGGTGATATTTTCTTTTTCTCGATTAAATCTTTCAGAGCTTGCTCCTTGCGCCATACGAGTGGTATCTGATCACATAGAACACTAGATTGAGCTTTTACTGTTGAAATGAATATTACTTCTGAACCTGCAAATTTCATTTGTTCCATGGGTTGTTTTGAGAATTGTCCATTACTGAATTCAACAAACACAGCATCAAATTTGCCGGCAGGGTTCATAGCGAACGAGGCAATTTTACCAATTACTCGTCCGTACTCATCTTTAACTGGTCTTCCGACAGAAAGAAAAAGATTGGGGTTTTGAGACATATTATCACTCCTTTAGGTTAGTAGCTCTCGGACCCTGCTTTCTCTTGCGATGGCATGGCTGGCATGCCTGCTGGCAAGTCTGGGAATTTCTCTTTTACTCTTTGCTCTGCAACTGTTGCAGCCTCAGTTAGGATTTTGCTTGCGTCTTCGTTTACGTTGTCAAAGTTCAATGTCATTCCTGATCCTTGGCCTGCTTCAATCATGATTCCACTTAACATGTTGCCAATTTCGCCAAGCTCGTTTTCTGCTTCTGGAAAAACACTGACCAAACCTGTTCGTACTGACCTAAGGACACCTACTGCTGGACCGAGGGTAGAGACTACGTCTCCTAGTTCGGATACAGTGCGTAAGCGTAGAACGATTTGTTCTAAGGCAAGTCGAGCGTTTATAATCAGTTTTTCCATCTTTCGAACTTCTGCAAGTTCGTTAGCGAAAACGTTGGCGCGGGCTGTATCATGCTTGGTGTAAGCGTCAACTATTCTGGCAAAGATTGCTTTGTCACGTTGACTAAACCTGTCGGTAGCTTGGTCAAGTTTCTGGACTTGTAGTTCGATGCGTCGGACTGCGAAGTCTAGCCGTGGTTTCAGAGGACCTGGCGGTTTTACTGCGTCTTTGATGCGGTTTGTAAATGGCTGTTCTTCTCTTCTCGTTTCCCATTTCTTTGCGAATCGTTCTGACAATTGAATTTCCTCCAGAAACCAAGAAGTGCGGTAAAACTGACTTATACATTGTTAATATGGTTGAATTATGTACGTATATATGTACAGCTATACGGTCTTGGTGAAATGCGTTATACCTTTAGTCATAAAATTAAAACTTTCATTGATGGTTTTTTGAATATTAGACAGAAATATGTAAGTTAGACTAAAAAGAACCCTGCCCTCAATGCTAAACCAAAAAGGTGAAAACACATGAGCGATAGAATAAGAATATTCGCCATCGTTGCGATCCTAGGTTTTATGGCTGGAGTCATAGCGCAAGTAACAGCAGAATACGTAATTCCATGGATAATGGTAGTTCTACCTGCACTCATAAACGTAAAATGGATAGTATCTGGATGTGCAGGTGCAGGCTTGACTTTAGTTCTGATTACAATCTGGGCATACTTCAGCGGCAACAAAAACCAAATGTAGAAGCATCACATTCACATTTCTTTCTTTCACAATTTTCCAAAACCTTATTTTCTCATTATTTATCAAACTCCGAGAATAATACGGCGATTTTTGGACTCAGAAGCGGAAAAAGCGCTCATAAGCCTCCCTAAAGGCTTCCGCGTACCTCGATTTCCTCATTGTCCGAGTTCATAGCAAATAGGATGAAGTTTATTTGAGTTTCCTCTGGTATATGGAAAGCGGAATCTATTCCCTTCAGAAATAGAATATATGATTACTGTCTAATGATTGTATAACCAACCAAAGCAAACGGAATGTAGTGAGTATCAAAGAATCAAAATCAGTCATTAATTCAGTTCACTAATTTGTGCCTATATATAAAAAGATATCACATCTCAAACCAACATTAGTACTATTATAGCACAGTACCATATTAGAAAACACATTACGTCCATATTACTTCCAGCAAATGTCCAAAACATTAATTCTTGTCTTCAGACACCTTTTATGGCTTATCGCACTAAGCAAACTTGACTATATCATTGGGCTGTTTTTTTGCTGTTTCTGCAACATACTAAGGGATTTTCTGGTTGAATAAGGAAATGGTAGAATTGGTAGACAAGCAGTTTGTATTATAGTGGCTCAAGTTTTATTAACATCGTAGAGCAAACGAAGATTTATCCGTGGGACAAACTTGCTCTTGAGAGATTACACAGCCTCTGTTCCTGTTGACATAATTCGAACCTTAGCAATAATACTAGTAATACTTGTTCATGCCGCCACTCGACAGGAACAGCCAATCGTGCAAGTTATGTATCAAGCAGAAGCCGTACGTTGGTTTACAATGAACACATATAACGCTTTTTCTGCAGTCAGCGTACCCCTGTTTGTGATGTTATCAGGAGCACTATTACTCCAACCGAACAAAATAGAATCTATTCGAGGCTTTCTCAAGAAACGGGCAGTAAGATTAGGGTTACCGTTTATCTTTTGGGGAACAATATATTTTCTTTGGCGATTCTTCATTAACAATGAAGCATTGTCAGCGAGTAGTATTGTTCAAGGAATTGTGACTGGACCGTACTACCATTTCTGGTTCCTGTATATGCTGGCTGGATTATACTTGATTACTCCGGTTTTGCGTGTTCTGACAGCTCACGCAGAACGAAGAATTCTCCGGTACTTTCTGATTGTAATAGTTGTTGGAACGAGCGTTGTTCCATTATTAGCCTTAATTAGTAATTATTCAATTGAGTTGAAACTTTTTGCCATCACTGGATGGATCGGCTATTTCATGTTGGGTTACTATACTCTCTCAACACACGTTAAGTCATCTATACTGTATGTAACTTATTTTTCGGGAACCGTTGGTACTGTAGTTGGTATGTACGTGGCAACTGCACTTGTAAGTGGCCGAACAGGTCTTTTCTTTGTCGATTATTTGAGTGCAACTGTCGTCTTAGCTTCAGCATCACTCTTTATATTATTGCTCAAGGTCTCGCCTAATACTATTTCTTTACGTTATCCATTGGGCAGTAAGGTACTTCATTTTATTGGTAGCAGTACGCTTGCGATTTATCTGTTTCATGTGATAATTTTGGAGTCACTGCAGAAAGGCTTTCTTGGTTTCCAGATAAGCCTTAACACGATGAACCCAATTATAGAGGTTCCTTTGATAACCATAGTCACGTTTTTCATCACAGTTGGGATTATCTGGTTGCTAAAGAGGATCCCACAGATGGAAAAATTAATCGGTTAAGAAGTGGCGCCAGACTGAAATGCTTATGCCTGCAATATCAGACTAGAAGTCAGCTTATTTGAAATACATAACTTCATTTTAAGATAATCTATTTCTGTTATCCTTGCTCTGCAGAAAAAAGGGAGGGTTTGAATCATCCATGAAATAATGCATTTCTTGGATTAATGAAACTTGAAAAGATAAGAAAACCTAAATATCACACTGTACTTAATAGTCTTGCTATAAATCTGCAAACAACCTCAAAAATACCATATAATAAACCGCAAAGCTTATATATTTAAATTGTGCGTTAGCTTAGTTTGCGCTTGAACTGAATGTGCACTAATTTCTAATCACATGAGGATGGTTCACTCGCAGATATGTCAAAGGAAGTTAAGAGTTTGAGTAAAAAACCACAAGCAACGGGTACACAACAGCGTCTAGTAGATAAATGTCCAGAATGCGGTAGTGAAAACCTCGTACATGATTATGATACAGGAGAAACCGTCTGTGGTGACTGTGGGCTCGTATTATATGAACAAATGATGGATAAAGGTCCAGAATGGCGTGCTTTTACACAAGAAGAAAAAGCCTCAAGAAGCCGCGTCGGTGTTCCAACCAGTTACAGTGTTCATGATAAAGGCTTGTCAACAGCCATCAGCCAAGTTGATAGAGATGCGTTTGGGAGAAAATTACCTCTTTCCACAAGGTTACAAATGTGGCGTCTCAGAAAATGGCAAATCCGTTCACGCGTACACTCAAGCATTGACAGAAACTTGGCACAAGCCATGGCAGAATTAGACCGACTAAGTGACAAAGTATACATCCCACCTCCAATCAAAGAAAAAGCAGCTGTAGTCTACCGAAAAGCCTTGGATAAAGGCTTAGTAAGAGGTAGGTCAATTGCAGCTATCGCGGCTGCAGCCTTGTACGCAGCGTGTCGAGGCAGTGGAACTCCAAGAACTCTGCGTGAAATAGCTGAAGCAAGCTTAGTTGACAAAAAAGATGTTGCAAGATGCTATAGATTATTATTGCGTGAATTAGAAGTTCATATGCCAATTGCAGATCCATTAACGTATGTTTCAAAGATTGCAGAGAAAACAGGCATTTCTGGAAAGACTCAAGGTGCAGCGATTCAAATCTTACGCGATGCACGAAGGCGTAGAGCTGCTGCAGGAAAAGATCCTATGGGTTTAGCCGCTGCTGCTTTGTACATTGCATGCTTGCAAAATAACGAGAAGAAGACACAGAAAGATATTGCTGAAGCTGCTGGCGTAACTGAAGTTACGGTTCGAAATAGATACAAGACGTTGAAGAAACAGTTAGGCTTAGAGTTGCCTGATTAGACGCTGAGTTAAGAACTTCCATTTTCTTTTTTGTTTTCTTTTTCAGATTCTTCGTCTTTTTCCAATTCCATGACAATTGGTCCTAGGTAACCGCAGTTTTTGCAGTAGTACTTTTGTGGCATCAACCAGGTATCAAAACTACTGGAAAGGTTGATTTTTGGGCTTGCACATCTTGGGCAATAAATCTGAGAAGGTTTTCTATGCTTTATGGTCCCAAATACTTCACGAATATTCTGTAGTCTTTTCATGGACGCTTCCTTTTTGATGGTTGCGGAGTTTAAAGCCTTTTTGAATTGTGGATTGAGATATTATTGGAGTTCTATGTTTTCTTCTGGATAGCCAATTCTGACAAGATATTCACGAACACGATCACGATGATCTCCCTGGAGCATAATTAAACCGTTCTTATGTGTTCCTCCACAAGCACAGAAGGATTTCAGTTTATGAGAAACATCATGTAGGGTGCTGTTTTTGTCATCAATTCCATCGATAATGGTGGTTGGTCGACCGAATTTTCTTGTTTCAAGCCGTATCCGAATTCGTTGCTGTTCCTTTTCTATTTCTCCACAAACACATAGATC
Source organism: Candidatus Sulfotelmatobacter sp. (assembly GCA_035297385.1). Taxonomy (GTDB): domain Archaea; phylum Thermoproteota; class Bathyarchaeia; order Bathyarchaeales; family Bathycorpusculaceae; genus UBA11855. The sequence continues at coordinate 31,476 of DATGZD010000074.1, forward strand.
TTTGGGAAGCCCGCATGTTGGACAAACTTCAGCCATGAATCTCAACCATAGCATTGTTGGCGCCGTATATAAAACTTTAAGGATAATGTGTTCATACTTAAAGTTCAAATTCCACTTTTTATGATTCTACTGATTCTTACATTCATATAACTAAGGGTAAGGTTTTAATGAAAAAGCCACATTACCAACATAGCCTATAGGTCTAATTTGGATTGCGCAGCCCGGTGGTGTAGTGGCCAAGCATAGCGGGCTTTGGACCCGTCGACGAGAGTTCGAATCTCTCCCGGGCTACTATACTCTAGAGTTAAATTTATACAAAATTAAATGGCGAATATGGGGCTCGCCATTTCCCCACTTTCTTTTTTACTATAGGGTGATGGGAGGTTTATTTAATGGAAGATTTTTGGTTTAAACTTTTTAGTTTAGATGCTCAAGTACAGGAGGCAATTTCTTGAAAATTTATACTGATGATCCAAAAGTACACTATATTACTACAACGATTAGTCCAGAAAGAACTCGTGATGAAATCAGTGAACTATTAAGAGCGTATGATACGTATGTACAAAAGCTGAAGAATTTGAGAAGAAACTACTATGAGTGAAAAAATCGTAATTCCACCAATTCAACTGATTGCAGTTGACAAAATTACAGTGGATGGTAAGAATCCTAATCGTATGAGTCGTGAAAAATTAGATTCTCTTAAATTTTCAATTAAGAAATTTGGTTTCATCAAGCCTATTGTCACTAATCAGAACCTTCTCATTGCTGATGGTGAGCAACGTTGGAAGATTGCCAAAGAATTAGAGATGTCTACTATTCCTGCAGTTGTATTACCCGTTAAAGATGTTGACCGACGCCTTGTACGTGAAGTTTTGAACCTGCTTCATGGTGAACATGACAAAAAAGGCTCGACGTCAAGAATTTCGAGTTATAATTGAGGATGGTGGCGAGAAGGACCTAAAATTTTTACTTGGTCTCTCCAATGATAAGCTTGAAGGTTATTTGCATGAAGAAAATGAATCGCGCGCGCTTTGACTACATTAGTGCTCCTCTTGATATGACTTGATCTCTTCTGGTTGTTTTTCCTGTTGGATTGCTTTACTTCATGAATCCCATCTTTGGAATGTTCAGCTGATTCCTATCTGAGGAAGGTGTCGTAGTCATTGTATTTGCCTTTAGTGATTTCCGCTTCGATATGGATGTCGAGACTCGAATTCTGTCTTTTTCTAAGTCGTGTTGATATTGGCGGTACTCAAGTTTGTTCCTGTGTGCCCGTGCGGATCCGGTTGTTGCAAGCATCGTTACTATTATTCTTTACAAGATTTAGAATGGATGTGTTCAAGTTTGGTAAGACTAATCGCTTCTCTTTTTCTCTAAATTTGATGAGCTTAATATTTTTCATTCAGGTAATGTTTTAGCTCTTCAAAAGTTTGGGCTTCTTCAAATACTTTGTCTTCACACTCATCTCTGCTCATATCCCAAGTTTCTTTCAGAAAAGCACCCACTCTTCCAACCCAGAGTACCCTCAAGGCATCAATCAATTTATCTCTGCCGTATATGGGAGCCTTGTGAAATTGTGCGATGAACGAATAGACCGTTTTTGCCCATATTTCCGACGGAAAATCAATGTTAGAATGTTCTAGTTGGTTTAACTGTTCAAATTTGCGCTGAATCCCCTGCTCCAAGACTGATTTGTATATGGGTAAGTACTGTCGATAGTTACTTTTGAAAGCCTCTAAAGTTGCTGGTAGAGAAACTGATATTGCTTCTGGAGCTAAACCACAGTTAGTCTCACCAAAAATGTCTACAGCAGATACACCGCGTATTTCCTTCCATGATGGTTCACATTGTTCAAGGTAAGAGAACATAGTGTTCATTACTTGCCGGAACATGGAAGCCAGCTGGCTAGATGGATCTTTAGGGTCATGATTTTTAACACCTAAAAAAGCCTGCTTAATTTTATACCCCTTTGACAAAGCAGTGTAGGTTTCAAAAATGTCAATGCCAAATCGGCTGACGTCTGGAAGCTCCCACATACTAGAATCTATCATGTCCTCTACTAATTTGATAGAGATCCCAAAGTCCCCACCTATAGGTTGCCTGATGTCTTTACCAAAAAGGCTCCTAGTTACTGGATAGCATAGAAAATTGGTTATAGTTCCGTCGTATTTACGACGGTTATAGTATGGAACTACAAAATCTGTCCCCGTCAAGGTTGGAGTAATTAATAATCTTATCCATTCGGGAGTTATACTGCGCAAATCTGAATCTACCAACGCTACACTTTTTACTTTAAGGTAGCTGGCCGCCTCAAGTATGGCCTTGACAGCACTTCCCTTACCTGATAACCCCATATAAATGGCGGGAATCAATTTCACCTCTGAGGGCAAGTCAACCTTTTTCACCGACGTCAACGTGTCGTCTACCGACCTTCCGTCCGCGACAAAGATTACCGATCGTAAACTTGAAAAATACTTATCCAAACCCTTGATTACTTGAGAGAGAACGTAACTTGCAGTGAGCACATTATTGTAAGAAGGAATTCCAACCAGAATATCAGCCCTCTCAATGTCGTGCAAGTAAACCTTAGCATCAAGTGATAATGCGGAATCCAAATTCCTATTCATTTCTACCAAAGCTATTTCCTGTAAGTTTATAGATTCCAATAGAAAAATCATTCGCTGATACAATAAAGATGCATCATAGTTTTTCTAACTATTGATTCTGAGTATTCACAACCAACTCTTTTCTTCTTTGGCCCATCGAACATGTGATTTTTAACCCTGAAACTAAGCTAGGAGCATGAAAACTGCAGGTAAAATTCTTGGGTGGAACATCACAAACAGGTTGACTTTCAGTCAAGTCAATGCCAGCCTCTCAGTCAAAGAATTTCTAAAGCAAAGAAAAAGAGGAAATAGAGCTATATTCTGAGGCTTAGTTTCGTATAAATTCATGTCTAAGCGCTCGTATCTCGCTGGTCACTATTTTTTAGAGTTAAGTTTATACAAATTTCAATGATGAACAGGGGGGACTCACTATTTCCCTCTTTCCATCTTCATTACTTTAGAGAATTAGTAAGAGCATAAATGATGAAGAATTATTTCGTTTAAAGCCCATTAGTATATCAAGATATCATTTTTAGGGGCAAGTTTATGTTTGGATAAATTTTTTGCCTTTTGTCAGCGTACAATTCGGTTCCTTGAGTTTAACTATATTTTCTGTTCTTCTTAGTTTTGGTATTCAATCAATTGTTTTTGATTCTGTTTCATAATTGCTTCATAGATTGAATTAGTATTGTAACCTGCAAAACTAAGTAAATTAGCCGCTGATGAATAGAGAAGAAGCAAGTATCTTTTCTTGTCAGGATTAATGTCTCTCTCAATTAATTGAGCTGCCTTTACTCGTCGATTATGACGTTTATCCTCAGTGTGTGTGAAAAGAAAGTGGATGTTATTTCCTGCATGAATTTGTGCGCCTTCCTTTATTAATTGTTCAGCCGCTATAACTTGGCTAACGTGCTGCTTGTAGTGTTTTGGATTCTTAGACATGTGTTTAGTGATGATAAGGTCCCAGAAGCCTACTTCGTCATCGAGTAATTTTTGTCTAAAGATCCTTACGATTTCTAATGCGGCTGGAATTTGGTTGTACAGTTCAGCTGTGTTATTGGCTTTGGCTAATGTGTTTATCATATCTGTTTGAGCATCAAATATGAAACATGGCGTATCTCTACGACGAACCTCTAACCCTCGAACCTTAACTTTGTTATTCGTCATTACGCCGTAGTATCGGTTTAAAACACCAATTCGTGGATGAGTTTTAGATGGTAGAAAAACAATCCATTTGTATCGTCCTTCAAAACTTATCGGAATATTAGCTTGCTTAGAGATTATAGTGCATAGAGCATTATAATCTTCAACGGATGCATCTTGTTTCTTTAGCCAAAGTGAATCAACGATACTATGAACTACTTCAAAACCATACTCCTCTGCAGTGTGAACTGCTCTAAGTAAGGTCTGTCTACCAAACGCACAAACACCTATGTGACCATCGACTGTACCAAATTTTGCGTTCCTGTAGCCTAAATAACCAAAACATGTTACTAGAATCCATTTTAGAGCTGCTTGTCGTTTATCATAGAGTTCTCTTAACTCTTGAGTTGCTGCTTCTGTTCGCATACGCTTATAGAATAATCGTTTGTTTACTACGAATCTTAGAGTTTTAGGTACAATGCCATCGCGTTTCATGCATATATGATAATCCAATTCTGGAATGCGTCGTGATGAATTTGGGCAACATTTACAGAGAACAGTCTCAGCTGAAATATTATTGTTTGCCATAAGCAGTGGATACATTGAGGAAAAATCTACTTCACCAACAAAATCATGAGCACCAACTTTTGGTTCATATATGAAGCCACCACGATCGCCAACTAGTAATTCATAAGCTGTTTTGAAGGCTTCTGGAATGCTTTTGTTTCTAGGAATTAGGACGTCATCTTTGATAGCCTGATAAAATTGAAGTGAAGACATGCTTGAACCAATGGAACTACGTGCAGCCGTATGTAATGGGACGCGACAGGTGCGTGCTATTTCAATTAATCCTTCAAACCCAGCTTCTGAAAGAATAAATCCACTATGTGTATCAATATGGATTCTTCCATAGAGTCGTATTGTACCAGCTCTATAGAAGGTTCGACCATAACTGAAGTAGGTTTTTCCTGATGGTGTTTTGGATTTGAATGGTCTGTCAGCTCTACTTAAATTAAAATCAGTTAAAAGTTGGTTTAGTGTTGCTCTTTGTGCAAGGTAGGGAAATAGGTATGAGTCACCACCGTTAGTTATGAGGAAATCGGGATCTAATTCTTTAATAGTTTTGGTAAGCTGAAGCAGCTTATCTGTTTCATCGCCTGAATCAATGTATACTTCTTTTGCTCCCTGCGTAGCAATAATTTTGTCTATTGGATCTTTGAAATTAACAATTTTTCCTCTTTTAGCGATTTCCACATTAAGTTCAAGAAGACGAAATTCTGGAACCGTATAATTTCTACTTGTCACTGAATCTAATAATGAATACTCTAAGCTATTTTTGTCAACTTTAACATCTACGAATGCAAGTGGAAAAATATCTCGGCTAAAAAAATAGTCTCTGTCTCCTCGTAAATCGCAGTTATGAATTTCATAACGTAAATAATCACCCATCTTAAGGAGAGCATGAGTCAGAGATTGTGTTTTTCTGCAATCCTTTAATGTAAGTTCAAGAACACAAGATTTCTCGTTATCTGTTGGTTGTGCGTATTTATTGACAAATTGCCATGAAACTATAATTTGATTATTGTAGAGTCGACTGATTAGTCTTTCAAGCTCATCTTGTGCAGCTGAAACATAGATTTTAGATTGAAAAGTATCAGTTAATTTAATACGTTTACCATTCTCACAGATTATCCAAACAGCAACTTCTCCTTCAGCATCAGGATAAGCATCAAGTATCCAACCTTTAACTTGGCTAGGTACTTGATTGTTTATAGGCATCTAATTCCTTCTGGATTTTCTGCACTTGTGTTTGTAGTGAAAGCAGCATTGACATCGTCATTGGTTCAAAGAGTATAGGTTGAGTAGAATTACCACCTGCTGAGGCGTATCCTCGACATGCATCCATTAATCTTTCAAAAGCTTCTCTGTCAGAACTTCGTAATGCATTAGCAAAGCCTTTCCATCTTTGAATTTCATCTTCGATAGCTATACGATAAGATTCCACTGTTTTACCCATTGATTAAGCTTCCAAAAAGGCCGTTATGGGTAAAATCTCGGTTGGTAGTTCAGTTGAACCAAGTGTAAAGGTTTGATGCTTCTCTAAGATTATTTCTTTTTCATATTCTGTTTGATTGATCTTTATGACAACACTTGCTTGACCCAAGGTTAAAGCATCAAAATACATCGAACGTGAATTCTTAACGTGTGGTGGATACGTTACGATTACGATAGTTGAATTTTCTTTGGCGAATTTTGTTAAACGATTGATAACTTGATTATAGATTCTTTTTGCTTCTTTCTCCTCCACATCCTTATCTAGAAACATTGCTGCAATATCTGAAATTATTATAAGTTTAGCGTTGATTGCTTTAACTGATTCTTCAAGTTTTTGTAAGATTAGTGAGGCCATTTGATAAGCGGTGAAGGTCCGCGATATATAGATGTGGTCTAATGTTCGTTTAGGGTTTAATTGACATAGTTTGGCTAATCTTGTGGTTTGATAGAGTTGAAAAGTGTTCGCGCCATCAATGTAGAGTACGTTACTGCCTAAACCTCCGAGTTGAGGTGGTAATTGAGCTCTAATTGAGAGTAAAGTTGCTAAAGATTGAACTGAAGGTGAACCATACAGAACAGCAAAATCACCTGTTTGAAAGCCTGGAAATAATTGAGTTATGTTTCGCATATTAAACGAAAGCAACATTCTAGAGGGTTTAGTCTCAATCAATATGTTTTGGATCAATCTCTCACTTCTCTAAAAAACAGGCGATTTAACCTAGCATATAAGGTATCGTTTAAACAACCTTCGCATACAGGTGAGAGACTACAATTAAAGTGAAGCAAAGCATGGATGGTTAAGTTAATCTGTTAGTATGCCAAAATAATGAGAAAATACCAAGCAAATAATTAATGGATAACTATAGTGTTGTGAGAAAAAACTTGAAAGTACAACTTCTAATCTTAAAGTATGATGAAATGCAAGATTATTCGGAAAGAAAAAACCTTCGTTTCGTTGTCGTTGATTTAGATAGGGCCAAAAATTATCCTATGAATTTTGTTTGTCTACTGCCAAAAAGGCTTAGTTTCAACGATAAAAAGAGAACTGCTTTCGAAAAAATCTTTGAAAATAATAGCCTCACAGTAGCCAAAAAAATGCTAACTGACGCTTTAAAATCTGAAGATGAACCGGAAATTGTAGATGAAATTGAGAAGAGGTTATCACTTCTTGATTCTGATTTTACGTACGAGAAGATCTGTTTTTCTTGTGGAACAAAATTTCAAACAAATTCAAAAAAGAAATTCAAACAAAAATATTGTGAAGACTGTACAAGAAAATTTGGAAGCGCGCGCGCTTAACAAAATACGGGTTCACCCTGACTCTCTTCAAAAACAAAAAATAATGTAACCCAATCAAACAATCTGAACAATAAGCATCATTGTCATTAGAGCTAGTCCTTAAAGGTACAACGGTAATTTGTCTAGCAATTGATTTAAACAATATACTAAATCTTTGGATTTAACATCTACGATATAATACTCCTCGGGTTAGCCCAAGAAATACCTGAAGGAAAATGAAAGGCTAGACTAAAAAGAAAAAACTGGAATTAATTCCTAAGCTAAACTGTAGGCTACTTCGTGATAATGCCAATCAAACCGTCATTCAAACCGTCAAAACATTATGAGCTGGTTGCAGCCAAAAATGTAGCATTTTAATATATGCTTATTTTCTTGTACATAGGCTTTAGAACTGATCAACACAATTGATTACTAACGCTATTGAAATAGACTGAGCTGAATTTAATGAGACCTAAGGTTTCTGTGATTATCCTAAACTATAATGGGTTACGAAATCTAGGCCACAGAGGATTATTAACTAATTTATCTTCTGTTCTTAAGAATGATTACGATAATTTTGAGGTAATTTTTGTTGATAATGGATCAAAAGACAATAGTGTTGAGCTTATCAGACAAAATTTTTGCCAGGAAACTCGAATCAAAGTTGTCGAAAACGGAAAAAATTATGGCTTTGCACAGGGAAATAACTTAGCATTCAGATATGCATCCGGAGATTACATCATTTTCTTAAACAATGATATTGAGGTCGAACCTAATTACATAGACGAATTAGTAAAAGTTATGGAGATTGATCAAACGATTGGTCTAGCGCAAAGTAAGATATTCTATCCGGATCGCTTTCGTATACAAACGTTTGGCAATCTATTGGATCCGACTTTGCATGCTTATTTGATTGGTCTGGATCAAGAAGATCGAGGTCAATTCAATGAAGTATGCGAGATAACTTATCCATGCGGCGCTTCTTTTATTGCAAGACGAGAGCTAATTAAACAAATTGGTTTATTTGATTCAAATTATTTCTTCTATCATGATGACACTGACCTTGGTTGGCGTACTAGATTAGCCGGACGCAAAGTTGTTTCAGTTCCATTTTCAATAGCCTATCATAATGGAGAACTGACCAGCAATAGAACGTTTACAGAGAAGCAGAAAATGTTTTTCTTATTAACGTGTCAAATCGGTTTATTAATAAAAAACGTTGAGTCCAAGAACTTATTGCCTCAAGGAGGTATAATGTTACTAAGTTTAACACTGGATCTTATTGATTTGCTGTACCAAGGTAACGTGGAGACACCTGTAGCGCTTATTTGGTGGTTTATCAAGAACTTCAAGTATAATTGGAAACAACGACAATTTATTCAGAAGAGAATAAGAAAGGTCAACGACAAACAGGTATTCAAAGCCTTTTTGGATCAATCGATTTTTGCCTATAGAATGAAGCAGTACGTTACACGAGATAAAAAGCGGTACTTTAGAGATCTTAAGACGCTAGTTTCGAACATAACATACAAATACTATCAAAATCACATTTATGTACCTTAGGAATACCCAGCAAGCTCATTTAGTCATATGCTTGACAGCTTCTATCTTAACTTTATCAAACAGTTTTGGTCTACTGTTTATAGCCACAAAGTTTAGAGGATTATTCCAAGTAAACCAGCTATTTCAGCAATAATCTTAATTCTCTTGGTTTTCTGAAATGCATTAAAAGGATTTAGCATTTTTGCTGAATAAAGTATCAGATCATAAAATGTGTTAATAAACTTATAATTATGATTAATCTTTAATGATTTACCAGTATAATACGACCAACTAAGAATATATCTTAAGTTTAGTCTTCTTGCTGGTACATGATGGTAAACTATAGCTTGAGGGAGAAATAGGGAATCAAAATATTTCATAGCACTATTAATTAAAACAGTGTCTTCGTTAGCGTAGAGTTTGCCTTTTTGTCTGCCCAACTTTGAGTCAAAAAGGCCCACTTTATCAAAGACTTTTTTGCTGAAAACCATGTTTGCTCCCCAGATATGTTGACCGTAGGCGTTACCTACTCCAGCCTGATGTCCAAAATCTTTTGCTGTCCACCAATCAGGTGGTTTGACCTCAAATTTTGGCAGTAAAGGACCACCCAATATAGCATAGCCTTTTTGAATTCCTTTTTGAATTTCTCCAAGCCAGTCTTCCGTTGGAATACAATCATCATCTATGAAGGCGATGTACTCGCCAAAGGAAGATTTGATGCCAATGTTTCTTGCATCGCTTAGACCAATTGAAGTATCAATACGTATTACCTTTAAGTTTTTGAAGTCAACATTGAGCTTTATCGGAGGAGTACTGTTATCTATCAGTAGTATTTCAAATGGCTTACTAGTCTGATTTAGTAATCCATTGATAGCTTCTTTTACTTCTTTGAAGCGATTGTGTGTAACGACTATGACACTTATTGAATGAATCAAGCTTGACTAGCATCCCACACTTTAAGAACCTGGAAACGTGCAATATTTATTCTTTCTCAAGTCCATTTGAGAAACAATTAAAGCACTATGTTGACTTAGAGTATTGATATTATACAACTCTATTAATCTAAACCCTGCAAATAGTTCCTTCAAGCGTTATCGCAGAAAACTTACATTCTACAGTCTAGTTAATGAATCAAGTTGTTAATCATACATTCAAAGAGACTGTCTAATATTCAAATAAAATGTTATAAAATTTTAGAAAGAGTTTTTCGGTAAATTGCTCTTTTCCAGTTTTTTACAAACATGTTAGTAATAAAAAGTCAATAAGGGCAACGATAGTTTAAGAAGAACATAAATATAATAAATCGCACCGCTTGTCACTAGTTCTGAGATCATGCCACAACCGGGGTATACTGAAAAATCGAGCCTTTTGCGAAAATTATTTCTGTGCTTAGCCAAATGCCTAGCATAACAAAGAAAACCTATGCACAATTGTACAGACTATAGTCGAAGTACGTCCATCGCTCTCTCAAGAATCTTTAGAGCAAAGATAGATAATTTGGTCACCAATCCAAAGTTGCTAGTTAATTCACGCAAGTTGTTTATATCTGACCTATTAATTGCTCGGCTAAACAATAAAGTAGGTGTTAGCATTACAATGAATACACCTACACCAATAATTAGTCTTATCCAGCTTGTGAACGGAATATATGAGATAATAATGTACGTTATTGCCGCGGGTATGGCGGACGCAATGAGGATTCTTATTGATGAACCCCAGTCAACAGTTGCGCTGTAATGCTTCCGTACAAATAATAGTCCTAAGATTGAGCTGGGAACGCCAGCCATAAACGATCCGATTATGAGACCTAGGACACCAAAGTTAAGAATTAGGATTGTTCCTATTGGAAAGCCTATAATTGCTGTAATTATAGTGAGTTTTAGAAGGTATTTAGTTTCACCTTGACTTTTTATAAGATTATCCATGCTCAGGATGCCAACAGCCGTATAAAGAGACGTAGCAGCCAGCAAGGCAAGGAATAACGGAGCCGAAATGTAAGTATCTCCGAAGAGCGTTGTAACAGCAGGTTCAGCCAAGCAGATTATAAGAAATGCTACAGGCACAACAAACAATGCTGTATATTTGACAGAATATTGAAAAAAGCTCCGTAAAGTTTCTCTATCTTTTTCTGCAGTGAATTTGGAAAACGCTGGAAAAAGCATCGTTGTTATGGGTATCGAAAAAAAACTTATCAATACGACGAAATTTGAAGACACACCATAGCTACCAATCAGGGAATTGTCTATTACGTAGTGTATTGGAAGAAGAAAAGTGTAAAACTGTGTTTGAGCGGAGACTACAAAGGTTGAAACAGAAAGGGGGATACTGTACGAAAGCATAGTAGTCAAGTATGCCTTTATTTGCAGTTTAGTAGTACTTGGCCTAGGAAGATTCTTGTAGATAATCCATACAAACAACATACCTGTTAGCCCTGCGAAAACCGAGCTTATTGTATAGCCTATGACAGCGCCTGATGTACCCAGCCCTAAGATCACAAGTATGATTACTATAAAGGTCTTTAAAATAGATTGGACAATTATTACTACATTATTGGGCCGCATTGTTTCCATGCCTACGAAAATGGCGGTGGCCGAATTTACCATACCAGAGGCTAAGATGGAGACAGAGGTTATTTGTATGAGCGAAACAATATTTGGTCGATTGAAAATTGTAGTAGCTATGAAGTTTGCCAAAGCAAAGGATATTAAAGATAAGGCTAAGCCTAGAACCATATCGAAAATGAGACCTGACATAAATACACTCCTAATCTCGTCTGTCCGATTTTCTGTTCTGCATTGTGCAGTACACCGTGTTACAGCCATGCTTACGCTCCAATTTCGGAAGACAGAAATAAATGCAGGTGCTGCCAAGACTATTGTGTACAAACCATAAAGGTCAGCACCCAACAATCGAGCAATAAATATCGAACCTATAGATGAGATAACGGTGGATACTATTAACCCCCAAAACAAATGGAAACCACTTTTTGTGGTAACCTTGGCTATATCCGTTGCTTTTTTCATATACTTTTCCTATTATAGTTGACATTAACAAATTATATTGATGACTTTATCGCTATTTCTTGATTATAATCAGTTAATATTCCTAGATTCTTTATCTTGTGATTTTTATGTTCGCTCAACTTGGAACCATATTTCAAGCGTGGATATAGCATAACGTATCATAATCTCTTTCTAAAAGCAGACAACCGATCTCATATAGTTAGTGGTTGGATTCTAATGATCCAATCTTTGATTATTCAAAGATTGATATGTGACTATCCAGATTCAAATACATAGTATGGAATCTACTGGACTATGCATGGAATAAAATATGTAAGGTATAGCGTGTACACCTGAAATTTAACGAACTGTAAAAAATGAGATGATAAAATGGTGCGTTGTTATCGAAGCATGTGATAGCTTCGTGCTAGGCATCGATATTTCCGTATCCGCAGAAAAAAAATAGTAAACATAACCGAATAATTCGAGAAGAAATCAACGGTAGAGTTGTTTTACCACTTAATTGAGAATATCAAAGCATACGTTGCTCTCGGTATACTGCAACGGTCGCGAAAACTATGGTCAAAATTATGACTGTCGGAACAATGGAGGTCAATGAAATTCCCCATGGAGTATAGTATAGAATAAAACCAATAAGTATTGTTAAAACTATACTTAATCCGATACTAAGTGCAACTCGACCTGTTGAGAACATATCTTCTGAAGAGGTAGTCGAATTCTTGGCTGGAAACACAGCTTTTGTGAGAGTAAAACCCGGTAGGAAAAATAGGAATACCAACCCTAAACCATAGCGTATATAAACCAGTGGATACGAAGAATCTGAAATTGTAAATACAGCTATAGCTGTAATTATTTCGAGGAATATCACGATAACGTACCAATTTGATTGAACTGGAAGAGGGGACGCGCTCGGTTTGGAAGCTGCGTGTGACTGTTTCTGGACGTGGTCTTTTTCGTTTTCAAGTTGAGTTGCTTGTTTGATAATTATCTCTTCTTGCAAGATTTTCTGAGGTCGCGCGTTACTCATCTGTTGTCCGGCTTCTGTTTCTTTGTTTTCCATAATCATCAACTATTGAGCTATATTGAGCGAACCAAACTGTTTGATTATTAAATCGAAAGTATTAAATCTGCCCTCGAGCACTGGAATTCGTATGAAGTTTTTCGGAATTGCTAGGAAGCTGAGGTCACATTAAATAGAAGTAGATTAGTATGATTAAATACAGCATCTGTATCACAAACTTTAATGCCAAAGATTCTCTAAGAAATTGCTTGAATAGCGTTCTATCCCAGATTGATTCTGAGTTTGAGGTAGTGGTTTGTGATGGATACAGTACCGATGGCTCACGCGAAATTCTAGAAGAATACTCAAGGGATAGGCAAATTAAACTGATCGTTGAACGTTCAGGTAGAGGAAAAGGAAGACAAATAGCATTCGAGAATTCAGTGGGCAATTACATATTGTCAGGAATTGACACAGATGATGTAATAAAGCCGGTCCTAAAGGATGTTCTAAATTTGTACCATGCAGAACATGAAGGGTACATGTTATCCTACGAGACTTTCCATATAATTCCTCGATATCTGGTAAATGCCATAGGTGGTTGGAAAGATATACAATGGGGTGAAGATGTGGACTTTTTTAAGCGTGTTGAGAAGCTGGGCAAACTCCATTATTTCGATGATAACTCTCACATAATAGAGAAGGGTCATATGAAAAGAGGCCCATTTCATAGAATCCGAGAAAACTATGCGTTCTATCAATGCCGTTACAGAATCGGGAAGAGCATCATAGAAGCAGCACGAAGTCACCCTTGGTATTTACAGCCCTTACAGTTTCTTGTTGCTTTTGTAGCTTTGAGTGCGGCAAAGGTGAAACGGTTACACAAATTTGAATATAAAACAGACGTCTGCCCGTGAAGTCTGAATCCATTCAACTGAAATCTGATAAAGAACAGTTACTGTGAAGCTAGTTTTGCCGTTCATTGGGTCATATTGAACCAGAATCCAACGGTTCGATTATTAAATCGAAAGGCTGATGACATGGCATCATAGAGCCATAACTCAAAGAATATTTGATAATAAAAACCTCTATCTGTAGCATTCCACGTCGCAGCTTTATCTACTTTTGCATCGTAGCCGTTTATAATGATGTTATTTACCAAAGCTTTGTTGTCTGAGAACGAAATGCTTGGAATGGATAGCGTTAACGGCAGCTCTGACCCTTGCTCTTTTGCTATTAACAATCTCTGAGTGTAGATACTTGAAAGGGGACTTGGTTCACCAGTTCTTGTATTAGGTAACTGGTCATCTTCATTAGAAAACTTCACGCATATTTCGTAATAGGCTGATGAGGAAAGATGATTATTTACACCGATGTAGACTAAATAGTCTTGCCCTGACTTAACGTTAAAGGGAACGCCCTTCATCATATGATTCTGGTTTAGAAGATACAATTCAGAGAAAGGTTCGCTTCTTCCGAAACTCAGGAACGCACCTAACTCTGGGGTAGAGATTAGAAAAAGAACCACTAACAGATTTGTGCAGACAGCAGAGACTATTAAGACGCGTCTCATATTTTTAAGGTTCATATTAACCGACCTTCGATTTTGCATTTTGAAGTGTCCCGATACGATATTGTTTAAGCCGGCGCCGAGTTTTGTATAGAGTTAGAAAGAAAACGAGTGCACTAATAAAAGATAGCGTGATCAACATTAACTGATAATTTCTATCAGCAATTGATTCTTGAAGTTGTGCGTTTATAGCGGCTGTTTTAACATGCTGAGCGTGCTCATAAATAAGTTGAATCTGACTCATATTACCTTCGAAAGAAGCCTTCGTTGGATCTTCATTACTGTTTTCTAATTGATTCAACAGGTTTACTGCTTGATTTAATTCTTTTAGCATGTCTGTAACATTAACTCCAGCATTCTCAGTGGCAAGCACTTCTTTGAACGCTGCTTGTATTGATTCTTCTGCTTGCACCAAATTTGGGCTTGCCTTTTCGGCTCTACAAGAATGTAAAGTACTGGTAAAACAAAGTAGGACCAGTAAGAAAGCGAGCGAAATCGTACGCTTAATAGGTGAGGTCATATGCCGTTCCAGTTCTTGCAGCAAACAAATTACTTATACAGGTGATGTCAGGTCTAGGATTATTCAGTTTTGATCCTAAAAAATGGATGATTAAAAATATTAGAGAAAATGTAGAAAAACAGTTTTGCTAAGCGCGGTTCATTTTTGTTCTTCGTCTAACCAGAACCGCAAGTGATACGACAATTATGGCGACTACAACAATAGCAATTACGTACAGACTTATTCCGGGCAGAGCCGGCGTGACCGAATTATCTGAAGACGACCCTGAAGGCGTATTAGAAGAACCAGCAGTAACCTCTATTATACTGATTTGAACAGCTGTATCCGTCGAGAATATACGAACAGGATAAGCAATCACCGCTGTAACCTGTGTTGAATCAGGAACAAACCCTTGACCGTTTTTCATTGTATCATTAACTAATTCCCATGCAGTCTGACTACCAAATGAAGTCCATGTTGTATTCATGTTTATGAAATACCATATAGCATTCTGTATATCCAAGGCGGAGCCTTTCTTATGATTAATAATATAGTTAACTCTATCCCAACTTTGATTTGTCAATGCAGCTGGAGGGTTTAAGCTTGAGTACAACAACACTTGATGTGTTGCTGGGCTTCTTCTCATCTCAGCGGTTCGGTCAACGCACCAGCCTGAATAGGTCTTGTTAGTTACAGCATAACCAGCGGGAACGTTGCTTAGTTTAGTCATAAAGAACGCTTTCGTGTCGTTAAAAGCTTCAAGTGTAACTGCTTTGTTGGGCAAATTGAGTGTTGCTGGGCTAGCATTCGTTATTTGAACATAAGTCATCGACGATAGCAACATTGCCAAAATCAACATTACGGATATTGTGAGTAGTTTGCTAAAATTCGTGATTCTGTTTATGTTCTCAGCTCTCCTATTTTTTTGGTTCCTTTGAAAGAAACGTTAGATTCGTAGTAAAGTTCCCTGCTGCTAATAAAGTTTTCTAACAACATCTATAGAACATTGTTCTATATGTTCTATGTATTCTGTAGAAGAGTTTACTATCGCTTGTTTGTGTAAAGAAGGGTTGGGTAATGGGAACACCTAAACTATTTTCGGCATGCCTTTAAGGCTGAACCTGAATTGCTAAAGTTGGTAGGATATTGGTTTCATGGCAATAGAATTGTGCCTATCGCTTTAGCGATTACAGTTGTCAAAAACAATGATAAGAATAGGGCTGATGTTATCTCTAGTTTTTCTCTATCTATTAGGACAACTAGGTTTCCTTTGTATGAAGATGTCAGCGCCAAGAGCATGAGTAATATAAATGATATTATCGCTAGAAATAGGCTGAACTCATCAAAATCTAGAGGAAAAACCATTTGATTCACTTCACTTGTTTAGCATTGGTGGGATTACAAAATCGTCTATTAAATAGAATTCGATTGTAGCATCTCTACCGTTTGTGTTAATTTTTTCAGCAAGGATTATCAGAGGTTTACCTGTAGCTTTTGCCAACGCACAGGCGATAGCGCTACCAAGTGGTGAATTGTTCAAGGAGAAATCGTTAAACGTTGATTGTTCTATTAATGTAGCAAATCGACAATCCTCCATAATAACTAAGACTGAATTATTTGCATTTCTTATGCTAACACTTCTGGCAACCTCTAATTCAACAAGAACCTTTGGAAGATTCTCTTGAAGGTACTGCAAATCTACTCCAATCAAATTTCTTTCGAGTATTCTTTCGAAAAGTCTAGTTAATTCAGCACCTGCCGGAGTTAAAAGAATACCATCACTGTCTTTTGCAAAAAAAGATACATTCTGAATTTGCTCTGGAGTTGGGAGAACAGTGTCTTTCTGTTTTGATAGATACACTTTTTGCGTATCTGGATTCTGAAAGTATTTAGGCGGGAGATAAATAGCATAACCACTATAGCCGAGTTCTTGCACCAACTCGTTCGATGTCGCCATTTGAGAGAAGATAGTTGTGTCTAAGAGAACCTTCTTGATATAACTCTCTGTTCTAATGTAACCCAGTATCAGCCCGAAAAAAAGCAAACCTAGGCCTATGAAAGCTAAGCTAGATAGATTGAAAACTATGGATAGTATAATATTCAAAATACCTGTCGAAAACATGATTGCACTTAGCAATCTTGAAGCAACCAACTCGGAGAATTTTGTTTTTGCAGTCAACAACAACGCCTCAATTGATACTGGTTCTCCAGACAAGCTCTGGTTCATCATCTTTATTCATTACCATATTTTTCAAGATGCCCATTTTTTCCATTGCTCTAAGTTTTTGAATAAGTTGACTTTCTGTGAATACCTGATTCGTCGTTTTTTCACAAGATTTACCTATTTTATCTATTGTAGGTTTCGTTTTTTTCTCAAGCTCTCTTATGATGTCGATGAATTGTTGATTTTGTTTCGAGAGTTTCGAATAGGCTACTCCGCCACCTTTTTTCCGTTTAGCATATTCAATAGAACAAACCATTACTGCTGCTGCAAACAGACCACAAGCAAGTCCGCCAGCAATATAGAGTCCAAAACCAACTATTACCGCTGCTACGGCTGACCATGGTTGGATGGGTTGCCAGTAACTCACTACTGCTTCAGCAAAAGAAGAAAGTTTACTTTCCATAGATGATAATGCCTGTGTATTCTCTGGGTAAGCGATAAGGCTGAACTCAACGTATTTTGGCTGAACAGTCGAATTTATTCTAAACACTGCTGATTCGTACCAATAGAGCACAGCTTCAATTTGGTCCGTTTTCAGGTAACGAAAGACAATATACTGACCAGCAATTATCGGTTTTGACATCAGCTGAACATCTTTAAACTCAATTAACTCAACGTCTGGATTCTTGCCCTGCCGTAATGGTAAATCTATAAGAGTTGCACTCCATGGTGGTAGCGACCAACGACTAGAGGCAACTTCGATTGATACCCAAAGCTGTTCTTGGCTTTCAATTTCATGAGCATAAAGGCAGAGCGCCGCCATATCCACGTTGAGTTGTTTTTCTGTTTCAGGATCTCTTCCGATAACTTGCATACTGTAGTTCGGAACAGTTGGAAGAATGTCAGCAGACATCTGAGCCCCTGTTGACATATGAGTCAACGCTACCGAGGGTGAAGGTGTCACAGCGAAAACTGGCGTCTGAATAGACAATAGTACGATTACGCTGAATGCAGCAGCAGCTATCTTAAGAAAAATAGTGTTGTGGTATCCTTTCTTCCTTGACCTTCTTATTCGACTAGAGGAAAATGAAAAATCATATTTGAGCGTAATCTTTGAGGTGTTTTGAAAATTGCGGTTTATTGTGGAGATTTGTGCTTTCAAGTTTTGTCTGGTGAGCAGAGACATCAAAATAAATCCTGCACAGATAAATATCCAAACTTGGAGTAAATTAACAATTGAAAGTAGATTAGAATCTTGAAAGAGTAAACTTTCAGCGAAGTAATAATGTATCGTGATTAATGTCGTCGCACGAAGAATGTTTAAGACATAGATTAATGGAATCTCTAACATAATGATGCTGATTTTTCTTAGTAGGCTTTCTCGGGTTAAATAAGCTACCAACCCAGATAATACAACAAAAATAAGCACGTTGTATGCTGCTGAGAAACCAACTGTAAATTGGTTAAAGCTGCCATCTGGTCTTGGAAACATTATGGTGGATGGATTAGCGATTGAGTAAGATAAAGGAACACCAAGTATATTTGTTATTGAAAGAGATAATCCAAGATATTGAGTTGATATCGCATTGCCAAAATCTTGCAGGAAACCAAAGGGTAATGGTGTTAAGAAGAATAAGAACACTATGGGAAACATAAGTTGTTTAAGAGTTTGATAATTGAAGAATAAGAGAATTAATCCAGCTATAAATATTGGCAATGCGAGAAAATGATACACAATCGGCGTGGAAGTCAATGAGCCATGCCAGTACAATAACGCTCCAATTACAGGTGTGAGCATTCCTGTTGCCCTAAGTATATATCTAATTCTCTTTGGTTGGTCATGATTCTCTATTTGTGTTACAACAGCCAAAATTTTTCGTTTGCGATAAACCAAGTATATGAAAACTAGAGGAATGAACAAAAGAAAACTGGCATCTAAGTTCTGGAAAGCATTCTCAAAGATATTGTAGAAGTCCTCAAAAAATAACACTATCGGTAGCATGATGACGGTCGCAGTTTTCAGTGTTAAATCTGTGTCATTTTCGTTATTTAACACGAGTTTGGGGAAAAATTTTCTTTCCAACTTAATCTTCCATTCCAAAGCGACTCTAATCCAAGCAGTGAATATCGTGGGCTCAAATCTAAAGCTGATTTTTTCTTTTTATTTTCTTTTTTCTGCGACGATAATTACCTGCCCCATGACATGCATTAAGAATCTTGTAAGCAAGTTCGGGTGGGCTACAAAGTAAGAAGTGGTTGATACCTTCAGTTTTAGATTCGGATTATTCATTATTACAGTGCGCCACCAGTTCAAGGTTTTAATATTTTCGTCTTTGCCAGGTGCACCTGTGTTATAAATATTATTGATAACTTTGTCGTAGTTAAGAATCCATTTCAGTCCGCCATATTTTCCGCCTGTGCGAAGCGGATAAAAGAAAAGAAGTTCCAGTAGTACGAGTGGAAATAGAAGATTGCCATCTCTTATCATCAATTCACCATTTTTCTTTAATGAATCTACCTGTTCATTTAATGCTCGCGATAAATCACTAACATGGCTTAGAGTCTCATTCGAATAAACTATGTCAAAACATTCTTCTTTGAAAGGCATATGACACCCATCGGCAACAACAAAATTGCAGAGTCCCTTATGTGCAACATTAGCCTTTCTAACGCTTTCTTTGTTAAGATCTATTCCAATGCATTGGTGTCCCATTTCAACAAAGTAAGCAAGATAAGTTCCGTTGCCGCTCCCCAATTCTAATATTTTCTTCTGATGATCGAGATTGAGAACTTTGCTGGAAACAGACAACCAGTTTCTATCACTGAATAGTATTTTAAGTGGACGTCTCAACAAAGTTTCATCTCGGTTGTGACTAATGTAGAAGACAACTAGGTATAGATAACTGTGATAAAAAAATTCTACAAAATGCGAGTTCTATTTTATGAATGCTGTTTTAACCTAATATCCAACATAGTTGAAGAATATAGTTAGTATATGGCCTCAAAGTGAAGTTTATTTCTTTTGTACGAACTATTAACCTTTTCTTGAAAGCTTCTTTTCATCGGTTTTTATCAATAATAGTTACCCATTTTTCCTTCTTTTCGCTACCATGAAGCCTGTTACCATACACAGTGTTATTAAGGATACTAGAGCAAGAAGCACACTCAATTCTTTCGGTTGATTTGTTGTTTGTGAGATTACGGCCTCTTTTGTGCCTGTAACGGGGTCTCTTGCTTTGTTGTCTGCATTATCAAATGCTTCCAAGAAATAAGTATGGTTTCCTTCAGGGTAAGAACTGATAGGATAACTGGAGGTTCCTTCAGTGTTCCAAGTTTGGACAGCGTTTCCGTCTATGTATAATGTTACGTTCGCTATGCCGCTTCCATTAGCATTATCGTTCGAAGTTACTCTAAAGACAAGATCTTGAGTGTTCAAGGAAACAGATAATGTTGGAGGAACAACATCTACGGATGATTGAACTTTGTAGATTGCAGAGGCTGTCGCACTATCAGTCAGCCCAGTTTTGAATGCTTTGGCTCTAAGGGTAATGTTACCAGCAACTGCCACTGGATAATGATATACAGAGGAAGATGAAGTGGGTTCTTCTCCGTTTGTTGTATAGCGAATAGTAGCGCCAACTGTGGCACATTGAATCGTAACAAGCTGAACTTCATCGTATATGCCACTCATAGGAGTAAAAGTTGGCGTTTCCACTTTATTTTTTACGGGTAACGACGAGAACGATGAAGAGGAGAAAGATGACGAAGATGAAGCTGATTGTGTAGAAATTATATACGGTACGGACACTGTATTGCTATCTAGCATTCCAGTCTTGAAAGCCTTGGCCTTGATTGTTAAATTTGTACTGACTGAAATTGTGCTAGAAGCGACATTTGATGATGACGTTGGCTCAGAATTGTCCGTTGTATATCGAATAGTTGCGCCGCTGGTGGCACAGGAAATAGATACAGACTGCGTGCTTGAATACGCTCCACTAGCAAGACTAAATGTCGGTGAAGCCACTTGTTCTTGTTGAGGAATGATAGGTGTGGTGCTTTGGTAATTGATGGTTATTGTGGATGTAGCTGTATTTTTTCGGGTATGAATTGTCAAAATATGGGTATTTGAGTCATAACTGAAGGAATCGGCGCCTCCAACACTGTTGGGTTCACCTTGAGGCAGGAATATCTTAACAGATGAAACAGTATTCAATGGTTTAGTAATTGTGAATGCAAGCGAATTTTGAGAACCCTCTACCTTAGAAACAGTTGCATATCCTGTGATGCGAGTGAATTTCCAGCCTTTCGTATCTAAATTCGGTGAGTATAATTCATGAAAATTGGGTTTAGCTACTGAACAGCTTAACCCATTGTCTAGACTGAAGCTTTGTGGTCTATTTAAGACCATGTAAGTCAATCGAGTATCTTTACTCGAAGAAGTTATTGTGGTTGTATTAAATGAATAGTTGTTATTCCAGAGAACATTTATCCAATAGTCATTTAACTCTGTTGTCAAAAAATAATCTAGACTATCACCGAAGTATGATTCAATTTGGTCAAAAGCATTGTTGAAAGTTGTCTGACCATCAGAATTCTTTAAGAAATGGCCAGCCATGCTGCTTAAGCCAAAAGTTGTAATGTTGGCAATAACGTCATCAGCTACCTGTTGCGCTGTCTTACCGCCAGTCACATCATCTGAGGCAGTATTAACATCAATGGTCTCTACCAAACGATTTCCAGCGTCATCTACGAAAAAGGTGTATAGTGGAGCCTGATTTCTATCGGCTGCCACCTCATATTGCCGTATGCCATATTTTGTAATTACGTTTAAACCGACGGGCTGGATTCCATATCCTGCTGCTTTAAATGTATTTAATGTCATGTTACCGAGAAACGCTTGCGCATCTAGATATATTTGATTCCATGTAGCGTCTATCCAAGTTACGTTAGTTACCTTTCCGAATTCCCACATCCAAGGATAATCATGGTGATAAGCATGAGTTCCATATCCTACTTGCTTTCCATAAATACTCGCATAGTAGTTCTTATTTTCAACAGGCATACTGGCTACTCGCACGGAACCATGAAAATTCCAACTTTGATCTAAACCCTCAGAATTTCGCTGGATAGTAGGGTACGTCCAATAGGCTATTTGGTCATAGGACCACAGAATCGTAACTCTTCGAGTTGTACCTATACCACTCTCTAACCATGTTGATAAGTTATTCATGTCTGTCGCAGACGGGTTTGGAGGAATAGCATAGTAACCTCTGGCTGCGGGGAGGTCATCTAGCGTCCAGTAAACTCCGTAAGGCGTCGAATTGGGCATAATCCATGGGGTAACGATAAAAGGGTTTCCATCAGAGCTGAGCGCCCATGCGCATGAATAGACTATTCCACCAGTAAAATATGAACCATAATCTATCCAATATCCATCCCATGTCCTGGCTTGATTATAAGCCAAACCTATTTTTGAACTCCCAACGTTATCGTTGATAGTCCCTAAATTGAGAAATATGGATGTTGGAAAGAGGGTTATAGCCAGATTTGCTGAGGTCTTTTTGAGCGTTAAAATATTAAACCTAACACTATTCGCAAATACAGTTTGCCCTCTTCCTGTTAATATTCCACTGCCATAATTGCCATACTCATAACCCGTTACGTTGTAACTCTCAAATGGAATAAGATTAAGTGAGGCTCCGTACGTGGAACTAGCGAAGAGCCATGTTTTTTGACCAGAATTAAACTCGACTCTAACAAATATATCGTCGATGTCCGCATAAAAAACATATTGAATCAAGGTGCTTATAGGAAGCGATTGACCGTTTTCAGAACGAGCTTCTGAAGATGCAAAAGTTAAGATAAGTTGACCCGTGTTATTTCCAATGGCGGAAATCAAACTTGTTGAACCAATGTAGAGATTCATGTTCATTTTTGTTTCAGGATTATAGACTATTAACTGACCAAATTGTGGGTCGTTGCTGACAATATTACTGCTCCCTTTGTACATAATTGCTGTTATCTCCCCCCCTGACTGACCTGCAATCATTGGCAGTCTGATCTGAACGAAGAAGTTAGGCTGAGCTACATAAACAAAGGTACCATCTGTAGTATAAGAGACGGACTTTGTATAGGTTGCAGCGTTGGACAATTTTATGGAGGGAAATATCGATGTTGCCAAGATTATAAACAGAAAAGAAATACACAAGTACGCTAAACCTTTCTTCATAGAAGCATTCCACTTCGATTAAACAAGCTATTAATAATAATACTTGTGGAAGAATCTTCTAGAACAAAGTATAATTGCAGCGTTTGCTTTTTTCCAACCTTCGCATTTTTATTGCATATAATTCCCTATTGAATTATATAAAAAAGACTCTTTCTTTTGCACATTCTTTCCATAGTTGAAGTCGTTCATAAATCACAAAAATATACATAAATGGAAGTAGTCGATAATCATCTGAAGTCCTAAATTTCTTGAAGAATAGACTTGACAGAATTAATGGTGGAAAGAATATTTTTGCCAAATTAAATGGAAACAAGACGCGTCCGAACATAAATTTTTTTTCTGCAAATTTCTTGAATAGAAAGATCCTATTTTTTGCAAATGGTGCACTTTTGATGAGCTTTTCGGGCGTTACGATAGTACGTTGATGATATACAACCATGTCTGAGTTGAAACCTATTTTACCATATTTTAAAACTCGAAGGGCAAGATCTCTATCTTCAAACCAAGTCAATCTTTCATCAAAACCTTGCAGCATCTTAATAATGTTTTTTTTGTATGCTATATTAGCTGTCGCAAAAGTGCCTGCATGCTCAGTTTCCACTACATTATCAGAAAAGACGGGCTCATAATCTTTTGATACGTAAAATATTCGACCTTCTACACCAAGATATCCGGGATTTTTCAAATACTTCAGGCCCTCTTCAATCCAATTTCGTGAAGCTATACAATCACCATCAGTGAAGAAAAGATATTCTCCAGATGCTTGCTGTACACCCTTGTTCCTACTCTTTGAAAGTCCTAGCCATTGTGTATTGCAGTAATATCGAATTCGTTTATCTTGGAATTTCTCAATTATCATTCTAGTTCGGTCAGTACTCAAATCATCAATTATGACTATCTCGAAATCATCAAATGTTTGATCAAGTATTGATCTCATGCAGTCATAAATGGAATTCTCCACATTTCGAACGGTCATTACAACACTGACGCATCTTTCCATTTTTTGGCACTCCAAGAAGATTTTGAACTCTGTATCAGCTTTTCCTAGTACGTTCATGTAGTTAGAAAAACACGGACTTAATACTTAGCCCTATTCATATAGTCCTATAAAAAGATGATTTAATTAGAAACCTGCTTGAACTTCCTTAGCAATATGATTGAATTGGAGATGTTTGGTTATATTAATATTAAAAAAGAGAGATATGGGATTTTATCGATCTATTCAGAATATACTTCGACATTGTCTATATATACTCTGGTTGAAGGTCCGCTGTCGTAATATGCAATTCCGGTGCGTAAAGCTGCTACGCCACTCCCACTAGTGTCGACGTTCATTTGAGAGACCTTTATGCCATTCACATAGAAAGCAATTGTTTCTCCAGAAGCAGATCGCGTATAGTATGCATCGATTTTATACCATGTCCACGGTGTAGGTCCAGAGGTCGCAAAGGAATTAACGCCTTGGCTGGATGTAGCCCATTTGGCGCCCCCACCATCATTTCTAATTCCATAAGATGCCAAGACTGAACCGCTACCGCTGATAGCCTGAACGAGCCACAGGGATTTCCATGGTTCTATTGGCATGTCTCCGGTATTCACGTGCATCGACACAGCTACAGTACTCATGCCAGTGTAAGACTTGTAGTAGCTGTAAGCTCTCGACCCTGAGCTGCCTGGCACTTTGAATCTAGCGCTGTAAGTCCCGCTATACGCAAAGGGGTATACTTCTGCAATAGCATCACTCGTCGTGTAAGTTGATGCCCACTTGCTGAAATCGCCTGTTTCGAATCCATCTTGGAATGTAGTAGAGCTAGACTGAGATGTATATGAGCTATACGTATTGATGGGTTTAAAGAATGCTTGTACGGTATGGTCACTATCCATTATTAGATAATACGTGAAGTCGCCATCTGGTTCATAGTATTGAGCAGGAACGGCGTTGCCGTCAATTATCCAATAGTCGAATGTATAGCCAGGGCTTGGACGAGCAACAAGCCATACATTACCATCTACGGTAGGATAAGTGTAAGTCCCTGGCTGCAATGTATATCCATTCTGTGTTGGTAAGACTGTCAAGCTAGGGTAAGTATATGTCCATGGTTGCCATGTAGTAACAGAAGCAACAGGCTCCAGTATTACTGCTGAATGTGGATAAACGGTTACTGATGAACCTACAGATACTCCATCAGTAGTGCGATAATTTCCATTCAAGTTTACTGTATATGTTGTATATGTTGGGTTTACGAGCACTTTAACATTAGTGAAATCCCTAGCATACACATGTGTTCCTGAAATCATATAGTAATTGTTTGTAGGATAGCCTACATCGATATTGAAAAGGCTCTGCACGTAATCAGAATCACTGTAGAGACCAAGATTCAAGTATATATTGCCATTAGTTGTCGCTCCTAGCAAAAGCGATGAGTAGACAAAGAGAGCAAACTGATCTTTAGAGGTGCCAGGTGGTAGGAAAGGAGCTGAGTTATCCAGTGGATTAGGATTTTGAGCTACAGCAAAAAATGTTCCTGCTGGCTTTTGTGGAAACAATGTATTTCCCATCCATGATTCAAAGTTTATGGCATCTTGCCATTGAGCTTCGGTATACCATTGTGCATTGTTGAGATCCATCATCCAGCCTTCGCTTACAGTGCCATCGACTCTTGATTGTTGTAGAATCTCAGAGTAAGGACGCTGGAAGAAGAAACTTCCGCAGAAGACCCCGTTTTGAATCAGGAGTTTAGAGCCTATGTAAGATTTTATCGTATTAGCCAAAGATATCTCACCAGCTCTCCATTCTGGCTCGGTGTATACGTTACCTGTTCTTGGGTTTATTGGCGGTCCAACCCATCCTGCCCACCAATTTGAGTCAAAAGCGTCCTCGTTTACCGAGACATAGCCAGAACAATCTGCATAGACCCCGTTATAGCCATATGTGTCTATGTTGTTTTTAAGCCATTGTGCGACCCATTGTTGATAAGATGGGTTACCTTTGTCAACAAGTACCAAGCTAGGAAAAACCAAATCATAGAGATAATTTCCTTGCGCATCTCGTAGTATCCAGTTGTTTTGTAGGGCTAAATTCCATGCATCGGAATTTTTGCTGACGGCTCGAAGGTTTCTGTAGAGGAGCACAGTTAAATCGGGGCGTATACTGTGGATTTGTGGGACTATTGGTCCCCAATCGTCATGGATTAGAAACACATCTGCTTTGCTAGCTACGTAGGAAGGCGAAGCATAAGAACCGTTTATCAACGCTCGTTTGATTAAAGAGTCTGTTCTTGCGTGTGCTGAAGGCAAAGTTAAACCGATAGAGGATATGAAGAAAACAGTTATCATGATGCCTATGAATAGTTTCTTGTATTTTCGCATTTTACTCTTTCCCATTTTTTGGAAAAGAGTAAACATTCGATCAAAATTTAATAGTTTTTGAGAACGAGATTTTGACAGTTTGTTAACTGCGTCACGCTTCTTGCTATCTGCCCTAAACAGAATTGTAAACAAGTGTTAATTGTCTCATAGAGGATCCGCTCACATGAAAACAGCGAAAAACTCTTTCTTGGCTAACTTATCCATGAATGCTAATTAATCTGATCCTCTCAAAACCAAAAAAGCCTGCAAAATAGCATTTTTTCTACTAATTAATCAAAAACCATTAGGCTTTGACCACCCAAATCCAACTTCAGCCTTTTCACGGATCTATATTCTTGAAATTACTTTCCTAAGTTTTCCACTTATATCTCGGTCTAATTGATCTAATGTCTCAAACTCGACGTCCATGTCTTCTCCAAAGACTCGTTGTATTTCTTTCCTAGCATTCAAAAAGATATCGGGCGCAAGTTTTTCTCTTAGTACTAGTTGAATTTTTAGCCTATTTCGTCTTTCTTGAATTACCCTGAATTGCTTTATCCCATCACCATTTTGGAACGGGTAAGGGAAAAAGATTGTTGTAGGGAGCCTTCTTCCGTCCGTAGTCTGGAGAAAGTCATCTTTTCGACCGCCAACTATTCTCATTAAGGGCAGAGTAATTCCACAACTACAGGTTCCATCAACTGCTTGTCCAGCGTCGCCATGAGCATACCTTATCAGAGGCATCTGATAATTATTGAGGTTAGTACACACGATTTCGCCAGTTTCTCCAGTTGAAAGAGGATCATTGTTTTCATCAACAAATTCGATTATGAGATTATCAGAATTTATATGGTACTCAGAATGTTGCTTGCATTCCCACGATATCAACCCAAGTTCTGTACTGGCATAGTAATCAAACAATTCTGCGTTGAAACTTTTTGTTATTGTTTCTCTGCTTTGCGCATCCAAAAATTCTCCTGTGGTAAAGATTAAGCGCAACTTTGGATTCAGGGCACACTCGTATGAATCTGCTGCAACAACAAAAGTCGACGGGAAACTTTGGATGATATCGGGTTTTTCTTTGGCAAAAAAATTCAGTTGTATTTTGGGGTCATCGAATATAGATATGTATCTTTTGCGCATTAAACCAAAGTATTCCCCTATGCTTTTAGGCATAGCCGGATGGTCAGATAAGTCCCTGATGATTATCATCTTGTCACGTAGATGCATTCCGTTCTGTAAGTAAGCTCTAGTCATCATGGTCCATGCGTAACTATCTGTCTTCTTGCTGGAGAACAATCTTAACGGTATTCCTGTTGAACCGCTGGTTCGGCTCTCAACACATGTTTCTAATCTAACACCCTGAGCAATCATCTTATTTAGTGGGGATGCCTGCAGTTCATTTTTTGTAGTCAGCGGGATTTTATGTAGGTCTTCTAAACTTTGAAGATCACATGGATGTAGACCTGCGTTTCGGAATTTCTCATGATAAAAAGGCACAGTTTCATACGCGTTTACTAATAAACTTCGTAATTTCTTTGTCTGCAGCCTTCTTATGTCTGAGAAATGCATGTAAAGGTTTCTGTTTGAATAGTGCAAGGCAAAGAAATCAGTAACGCCCATCTTTCTTTCTCCAAAGATTTAATTCATTTTGTGTTTGGTTGGAAGCTGTAGTCCATCATTTTGTCAGGTATTTCTTATTTGTTGTACAGTTAGCTATAATTATTGTATTCAAGCAATGTTTATTAAGTCTTACGATAGTATATACGAGCTCACTTGGGGGTAGACTACATACTGGAGTCATCAACAAAAAAGCTCATAGCTTTGAGTATTGCGCTTACTCTCCTTATCATTGCTTCCCCCCTAGCATACAGCGCAAATAACAGCAACACAAAAGAGATCCCGAGTAGCGGCATCATTGAATCCAACCCCGATTCGCAGATAAAGATTATTTTTATGCGCCATTTCATACATGAGGATGCTTTTTCAGCAGCGCAAATAGCTTTGTCAACTGATATTTGGAGCGGACATTACGATGCTTTACCTTTTATAATTGAACTCCGCACGTTGAACCCAAATATGAGTTTCCTGTTATACCGGAATATTAGGACGGTCTGGGGTCCTAATCAGCTTTGGGAATACAATTCTACTGAACTACAACTCTTCATTAGATCAGGTTGGGTACTGAAGGATGCAAGCAGGAACTTGGTCGTTGACGGTAATGGTTATCTAGTAGATGTAGGGAACAAAGCGTATCAAAGCTGGCTTGCACAATGGTTGAAGAGCTACATTGAACAATATGGCGCAAATGGAGCATTCTTAGATAATTGTCTAGCAAGCACTGAAATCCTTTGGGGCATAAACCAAGCACCTATTAATCCACGAACAGGGATGGTGTGGACAGATCAAGAATGGCATGCTGCCATCGTCTCACTTGTTAATGAAGTTAAAGCAGCTTTAGGAAACAAAAAATATGTGGTAGGCAACGGCATTTTTAATGGAGCTAATTGGAATAACAGGCTACAAAGTTATCAGGGCTTATTGTTAAACTCAAGCATCGATGGGATAATGTGTGAGGGTTGGATAAGTGATTATTCACCTTTCTGGTACGACGAGCTTACATGGAAAGAAAGCATCGACATGGCTGTCTGGATAAACAATAACTTCCTATCTAAAAGTGGCAAATTCTTCTTCGCACTGTCTTATAATGCTGCACAAGGGTCGGTTCCGACCGGTGCAACTCCAGAGCAGCATACTCTTTTCAGCTACGCCTCTCTTCTGTTAGCAGCATCAAACGACGGGAACAGTTTAAGTTACGGTTCGTACCTAATGAATAATTATACGCAGAATCTTTTCAAGCTTGATGTGGGGGCACCAGTAAACTCTTACTCAATAATTCCAAACACTCACATCTATACAAGAGATTTCACTAATGTTAAAGTGCTCGTAAACCCAACAGACGTAACATACAGCGTGGATCTATACAAGCAGTACTTCTTAGATGGCAGCTCATTGTCATCGTTAACTGTGCAACCTCATACTGGAATCATATTACAAACAAAATAAATCACTGTGAAAAACATCGTATAATGTGACGAGTTAAGAGAACGGGAGCCAATCCTAAAAGTTGAGATTAATCTCACGGCAAAATATATACGTTATACCCAAAATAGTATCTTGAATGTAACACAGAATTCTAGTCAGCTATGTTGATGAACTAAAGGCGAGATAGGTATCTATCAAAATTTTCAGCTACTATATCCCAAGTAAAATGTTCATCAATAATCTGTCTACCACATAATCCTACTGTCCTCAGAATCTGTCTATTTTCATAAGCATAAATTATTGCTTTAGCTATCTCATTTGGTTCTGATGATGTTATATATATTGCACATTTATTTTTTCCCATTATTTGTGTATGTGCTGGAATATCAGTTGCTATAACTGGTTTTTCCATAGATAAATATTCTAAAACATTAAGCGGAGATTGATACCGCCAATCAGGTAAATTTGGTAGAGCACT
>DATGZD010000075.1:0-2829 GCA_035297385.1 Candidatus Sulfotelmatobacter sp.
AGATTAAAGGAATTAAGCTTGGTATGTTTTTTTGCTGATTGCTTTTTGCATAGCTTCAGCGACTATGAATAAGCCAACGAGCACGATTACTGTTGGAACGAATGGCATTGCGAACCCAACGATTCCAGCACCACTTAAAGCAAGAGCTAGTAGACCTATGAAGAGGCTAAATTTGCTGACAGTAATTCTCATAGTCATTCTAGCAAGGTTAAGAGCTATTAAGATGAATCCAACACCAAGAGCAACGTAGATTCCAGTATCCATCTGATAGTACGATGAAACTATCCATCCAGCTCCCAATAGGACAGCAAATACGCCCCAAGCTATGGCGTCTAAAACCTTGTTGGTTGTTGATCTTTCGGTCATTGTTTTCACCTCCTCTCCGAGTTGCTCGTTTTCATACTCTGGCCCCATCCACACGAGTTGTCAGAACATCCTTCAGCATCGATTTGTGCCAGACTAGAGGCGAACCTATCAATCTGCATCATGGCGTTTTTTCTAACCAGTTTTGCAACGCCAATTGCCTCAGAAATCTCTTTTCCGTCAGCCCCACTGTCAACGCTTTTCATGATTATCGTCTTAAGGCAGGGTTGACATTGAGTAACAAAGGCAGCTCCAACTGCAATCAACATTTTTGTTTTAGTTTCCATATCCGTTCTTCCATCACATTCTTCTACTTCTCGATGGATAGTAGAAAATCTTATAAAGTTTTTCTGACGTCTACTTCTCAGAAAGAAGGAGAATACTACATGAAAGAAACTGAAACTATAGCTCGAGACCGAATAGCTGAAAGACTCAAGAATTTAGGCCTATCAACTCACGAAGCAGAAGTTTATGCGACACTCTTAAACAAGCCCACGATGACCGCTAGCGCATTATGCAAGGAGACTGGGATCTCAGATACTAAAATCTACTACGCACTTGATGGATTATCAGAGAAAGGTATGCTTACAGTTCGCAATGCCAACCCTAAAATCTACATAGCAGTAGCACCAAAAGAGGCAATTACAAACCTAAAACAAAGATTAACCGAAAGACTTAATGAAGAACTTAAGGAAGCAGATGTACTCGCAAACTTGCTGTCACCCATCTATGAAAGTGCAGAGAAGCCTGAAGACTTAGAAGTAGGCTACATCATAACTGGGCGAAACAACATCATAAATCGAATGAAGACCTTAATTGGCGCAACACGAAAAGAAATTACACTTTTTGTTGCCTACCCTGAACTCTTCAAAGCACTAAACGCAACGCTCTGTGAAGCCAAAGACCGAAGGGTCAAATTGAACATTGCTATGACAGAAGAAATGCTTAAAACAGAAAACATAAAAGGTCTTGGAGATCTTCGCCAACTCTGCTGCGATGCGACCTTATTAATCTCTGATTTAAAAACTTTAATTACAGTTTCAGATTGGACTCTTTCCGAAACTGCTATGCTTTCTCAAGATCAAAACCTAATTCGAATGGCAAGAGATTATTTCGAAAATTCAATGTGTTACTCGCCTTAACTACTCAGAATTCTTTTTATCATTAATTCCTATATCTTTCATCTCAAAGCACGTTTAGAGTTGCATTAAACTAATATTCTGATTTATCCCTAAATGAAGTGCATGTCTTCAAATGAAGAATTAGTTGAAGAAGCAGTTGCGATGTTTTTAAGTGGCTACAATTGCACGCAAAGTGTGCTTTCAATATTATATGAACATATGACGCCTGAGAGAAAGAGTGAACTAATTCCAAAAATAGCTAGCGGTTTTGGTGGAGGCATCGGATTATGTGGATCAGTTTGTGGATCGTTAACAGGTAGTATTATGGCAGTCGGCATTAAATATGGTTCCAATGAAGTTGGAGAAAATAATAATGCCAAAGCTTATGCTAAATCCTGGGAACTTTTTAAAAAATTTGAAAAAGAACACAGGACCGTTATATGCCGTGAATTAATCAAGTATGACCTATCTAATCCGGAACAACTTGCTAAGGCAAGAGAAGAAAATATTTTCGAAAAACAATGCGTCAAGTTTGTTGCTACTGCCGTTAAGAACTATCTTGACATGGAACAAGAACCCTAAACCTTACTAAGAATTCACGATTACGCTAAACTAGACTCCGAATTATTAGCAATAAAGTGGTTATTATGGATATAATTGAGTTCACAGTGTTTTACAAGAATTTGATTAGCACTCTCTTCCGATATTCGTCGTATTCAGTCCCGAATTTCTTCCACAAAGTATTGACCTCTTCATGAATGAATATCCGAAGGGCAACAAAACCTAGAACTGATGTAAACAGAATTAGCCACGAGTTAAGTACCAGCGAGATGCCTGGAATAACTAAACTCATAAAGATACCATAAATGGGATTCGGCATAATGGCATAGGGACCATGAGTTGCAAGCTGTCCACTTGAAAATGCTCTGGCAAAGGTTTTCACAGTTAAGAACCAAGATGGTACACCAATAACCAATAACAAGGCGCCAAATGGCAGCGTCCCCATAGACATCATTGGATAACTGAACAACGGCCAATATATGTAACTAACAATAGCAGTAATTATGACTGTTACAAACATCGGCAGCATAATCTTGGGACCAGCGCCTTCGCACCCCATTTCTTTAGTGTGTTTTTCGCTTGAGTTCATTAGACTTTCATATTTTTTCTCCATTTTTGTTTCCATAACAAGACTTCCATCCAAATTTTCTACTTTTTCTTGAAGAGTTGAAAATTATTTAAGTATTTTCTGACATCTACTCCTAAGAAAGAAGTAGAAGACTCCCACAGAAGACAACAGGACAGTAGTATGAAAACGCGCGGCATACGACACCGAACAGTTATT
>DATGZD010000076.1:0-5425 GCA_035297385.1 Candidatus Sulfotelmatobacter sp.
TTTTACATTTATGGTTTCTTTCTTAGAGTCTTTGGCTTATCCTACGCTACAGGTGTTGCTGCTGCAACATTGTTTGGTGTTGGTTGCGTTTTTTTCGTGTACTTAATTGGTAAGTTAGTTTATGGTGTTAGAACCGGATTAGTTGCAGCGGGACTTTTTGCGTTGATACCATGGCATATTGTACTATCAAGAAGTTTTCTGATAGACGTGCCATGCCTGTTCTTGAGTTTAGCATCCTTGTTTACAGGCATATTGGCGATACAAAAAGCGTCCTTAAGATTCGTTTTAGTTTCAGGGATGCTTTTTGGTCTAGCATTCTTGACAAAACTGTTTGCTGTTTTCACGTTAGTCCCTTTAACATTGGTATTTATGTGCTACACACGCAAGAACCTAAAACGTGGTTTAAGACAGATTGTATTGTTTTCTCTGCCCCCAATCTTAATGTATTACTTATGGTACGAAACGATTTCCGAACTTGGCTTTTTTTCGGTCTTGACACATGGAGATTTTTTAAATTTTACCAAACCTGTAAAGCCATCACCTTTCTTTCTTAGCAACTATCTCATCAATAATCTTGGATTCTTGCTCCTACTGTGCGTTGCAGTCTCAATTATTCTTTCGATTTCAATGAGAAAGGAATCTCCAAAAACTTCTTTCTTTGACCTTGTATGTGTAGTGACAATTCTCGGAACAGTGGGCGTTAATATGTTCTTGGTACTTGGCCGTGGCTTATGGGTACCCTATGTTGATCCCGTAAAATATGATTATCAACTTTTGCCCTCTATTTGTTGGCTAGCTTCGTCATTAGTTTATAAAACTGATTCATTCTTTGAATCAGCGTCTGCCGAATTTCGACATCGTAAGCTATTATTTATCTCAGGTTTGGTCGGGTTAGCTTTGTTGATTACCTCGGTTGTTGTGAATATGGGCATTTTGCAAGCGTTAATAGGGCAAGATTACCTATTGTTTAAGGTGGAGCAAGATGTGGGCTTCTCTTTTGTTAGACTCGCACCATTCATCGAGCAGAAGTATTTGTCATCAATTCAAGCTTTGGGTTTCTTAGTTATCTCTTTAGGCTTGGTGTGGATGACTTGGGATAAATTATCTCAAACAATACTAAGAAAGAAAAGTTAACTATTTCTTGCCACTTTTCCTTTTCAGAGTAAATCTATTGTTCCTGCTACCCGTAGTTTTCCGCCCTCAAGATGCGAAATCACTGCGCGATCACCAGGACGATAAACAAGATTTTTATCGAGGTTAAGAGTTAACGATGGTTTTCGCCAACCTCCATTATCTGATATAGCTTCAATTCTGGCTGGTATGAATTGCATCCAATGACCTAAATGTACGACCATCTCATTCTTCATTGGCGCCTGCCAATACTTTACTAATGAAGCTTGAGCGTTTAGCATTCTGGTCGACTTGATTGAGGGATCACTGGTTAAAACGGTGCCTCTTTCAAGGTCTTCTAGTTCAACGTTCTTGACTGCTAAACCAACTCTATCTCCTTGGCTGGCACAATCAAATTCGTCATCATGTTTTTGGATTGATCTAATCTGGGCAGTCTTAGTTCCAGGGAATACTCTCAGGTTATCATGTTTTGATATTTCTCCGTCGGCTACGACTCCAAGGATGACGACCCCTACACCTTTAACATTAAAAGAATGATCAACTGGAACAGTGCCTGTTGATTTTGTGCAGGATTGGCTTGTTTTGATCTGCGCTGCTTCGTTAAGGAGTTTTTCTTTTAAGAGCACTGGATTATCTTCCATAAACTCAAACTTTTCTAACAGCGTATCCTTGATTAGTGGTTGCACTCTTTCTTTTGGCAAATAATTTCTCAACACAAAGAAACCACTATCTATGTTAGAACAATTGAGCATGACGAGACATTCGCCCAATGTTGCGTTCAATTCATCTACGACAACTACTGCTTTCGTTGCTAAAGATACGGCGTAGAATAAGGGTGCGAGTCTCTCAGGATAACGGCTTGGTTCAATAAACGTTACCGTGTCTTCACCTTTCTTTAGATTGTACAGAGTGATGTCTGTTGATGTACCCTTCTTGCCTAGGTTATTCCCATAGTTCTGTGCTCCAAGAACTGCCACTGTTAAATTGCCCATTGAACGATTGCCTCATGAATTATCGCATCGTCTCCTGCCTAAGAGATAAGGCTTGCGCCTGCATTCATGCTTAAGTCTGATTGTAATTATATGATAGAGCAGAATTTTTATTGAGGTCATTTTCTATCTAATAGGTAAAAGAGTAGGTTAGCTTGCAGAAACTGGAACTTCAAGAAATCAGTGCTGGATACGGAAGAGAAGAGATTATTCATAAAATCAGCCTTAAGATAACTGAACCATCTATTTACGTTGTACTTGGACCGAATGGAGCAGGAAAAACTACTCTCTTTAGAACAATATGCGGCATCCTAAAGCCTTATTCTGGTCAAGCAAAGTTTGACGACTTAGATCTCTTCAATTCAAAAGAGGCACGCAGAAAAATAGCTTATCTTTCTCATTTGAATGCGCTTCCCGAGGAGATGACTGTTTTTGATGCCCTGAAGTATTATTCTGATGTTGAAGGCGGCGATGTCGAGCGTGTCATTGATCTTCTCAGCCTGAGGGAGCTTAAGGATAAGAGATTTTCGTCTCTTTCACAGGGACAGAAGAAAAGAGTCTCCGTGGGTAAAATTCTCCTCAGAGAAAGAGACCTATATCTTCTTGATGAGCCTACTTCAAATGTAGATCCAAAGGTGTCTAAGGAAATTAGAGACATGTTAATTGAGCTGAGCAAAGACAAGTTTGTTCTGTACTCCTCGCACAATCTCTATGAAGCTAGGGAGATTGGTAAATATCTGATATTGATTAAAGATGGAAAACTTAAGTTCTTTGATAAGATGGAAAACCTCAAAACAGGGCAATATCGTATTGGGCTTAAGACTTTAAATGATGTATCAAGATTATTGCCAGACTCAAAGTTTGAGAATGGTTACTACGTGATAACAGTCGAAGACTCTAGAGAAATTGCAGAGATTGTCACTCGTGTTGTGGAAGATGGTGCCAAACTTGTCGAGATACGTGAATTAGATAATCCACTTCAGGAATTTTTTGAGGAGACATGAAAATGAGTTTTTCGCAAGTTACTATGAGACGGAGTGTCCGACTGAGTAGAAGCTACTTTATTCTTGGCATAGTAATGTCTGCTTATGGAATAATTATCTCAAACCTATTATCGTTAATTCCAGTCAGTTCTACTAATTTATCTGCCCCTCCAGTTGTTTTACAGAACAGTTTTCCTTTTCTATCAGTAGCTCTTCTTTCCCTCTCAGGCCTGCTCTTTTCGTTGCCTGTAGTAATGTTGTTTGTTTATGACAAGAATAATGGTGTCTTAGAGTATCTCCTTTCAATCGGTTTTGATCAGCGTGATATTTTTAAGGGCTATGTGAAGGCTTCATTATCATTGGCAACTTATCTTCTAATCTTTTCCATTTTGTTCAATTCAGTTTTAGGAATCTTCTTGAAAACCGATTTAGGTTCAATAGTTGTTATGGCTGTTCTTACTTTCGTTATTGGTCTTTCAGAGGTTTTTCTTGTCACAATCTCTATGATAGCGTTCAGTTCCCTTCAAAAAACACCCATGGGAGCCAATCAACCGCTCGGAGTCATTATTGGTATTATCCCAATGTTCCCTACATTATTACTTCCCCTTGTATTTCCTGCGTTTGCCGTGGAAATTGACATTTTGATTGCTGTTTTAGTGCTTCTTTTTTCATTAGCCTTGCTTCTATCTATTAGTCGCCTTAT
The DNA here is from genome assembly GCA_035297385.1 of Candidatus Sulfotelmatobacter sp. Lineage (GTDB taxonomy): Archaea > Thermoproteota > Bathyarchaeia > Bathyarchaeales > Bathycorpusculaceae > UBA11855. Next base: position 3,807 of record DATGZD010000076.1, read on the forward strand.
TTTAAGAGAGAAACTATTGCCTTAGACGTCGTATGCTGGCATAAGCATCATGTCGACATTTCATGGGGTCGCTTAGTAGTCCATAAAATAAAGTGCTTGGTCAAGAACAGCATTGATTACTTTTTAAGATCTAAATGTCAGTTATTGTTTCGTTTTAGACGCTAAAATTGAGTAACACGCAAAGAATCGCAGAATGTTCTCAAACAACTAGTGTATATATGCATTGAATAGAATGATTCTTACTGAACAATTTGTTCCTTGCCGGTTCGAATCCATTTTTTGTATTAGTAATTCTAGATCTTTTATTCAGATGTTGTTTTCAATGATAAGTAGAAAAAAATCGTGTGTCAAAAGCGGATAAGAAAATATCGACACAAGAGGAATCTTGTAGAAAAATCACTTCCAGAAGATATCGATACTATTTCTGTTAATTTGTTTTTGGATATTCATAGAACCTAAATTTATGCTCTCTCAATCGATGTAGTCTTAGATTTTCTGGCGTCACAAACGCTACATTACAGAATGGACACTGAAATTTTGAGCCCATAGAAAAACACACATTAATAAATTAACAAGGACAAATAAAAGAATTTGTGATTGTATGCGTCCAACAATAAATTTTACATGTGCTAGCTATAGAAAAACCAATAAAAAACTGCAGAAAGGCAGTTGAAAACAAAAGCCTATTTGTCTGTTTAATTGATTTTGTGCTTGTCTGTATACAGTTACGAATCTATTTAACGGTCCTTTTCGAATTTTAGTATGTGGAAAGGAGTGAATTGGGCATAGGATGGTTAATGATTCAAACTGTTAATAGAACGCAGATATGAAACGAGCAAGTAATGGGTTATGAGGATTACTTTTTGGAGCTGCGTTTCTTAGCAATGTTTTGAGTCATTAACCCTTGTTTTTGGACATTCAAAAGCCGATGACTCTTTTGAAATTCTTTCATTGATATTACTATAGTGATACTTGATCATTTAGAATCTGTTTTTGATATCGTCAAGCCTATATAGTATGTTACATGAATTTAAGGTGTAATGATTGGATTCTCGAGAGAAAGAGTAAACCAACAAGTTTGTCTTGTTAGTGTTTCAATGTCTCACGATTGTCCTGATCGTCATTGATGGAGAAAGATAAGAAAGTGAAAAAGCAAAAAAAGCAGTCAATGAGCGAGTACTTAGCTCATCTTGCTTCAACATGCAATGTATATACTGGAGAGATTGTTCAAGCTTTAGTGACTGCTCGACAAGGTGAAAAGGTTACTTTGAGTGATATTTCGGTTGAATGTAGAGATAAGACGAATAACATAAACACTTTCTTAATTAAATATGGGAATGAAGTTGCTGCTCAGTTCAGAATTTCTGATGAATCCTTGCAGGAAGTTGCAGATTCAATCATGTACCTAACTGATTACCCTGCTAAGACTAAAAGATTTAAGGATAGCGAGGTTGAGACAAATCCATCTTTCTGTATCAAAGATTTGCGAGCTGGCATGAAGCATGTTAATCTATGTGCAAAAGTCTTAGAAATGGCAGTTCCAAAACAAGTTAACACTAAGTTCGGTAATACTATGACCTTAGCTAAAGCATTAATAGATGATGATAGTGGAAAAATTC
>DATGZD010000077.1:0-6670 GCA_035297385.1 Candidatus Sulfotelmatobacter sp.
CAATACATTCTAGTTAACTTCTGGATTACGCCACCTCCAGCTGCTCAACGTTTTCTTGCAGCATATACAGTAATCTTCACAAAACCTGATGGAACTAAAGATACTGTGGGTCCATTGAACTCCTACATTGCAGATGGAACATGCTGGTTCGAGTATACAGTTGATCAAGCTGGAACTTGGAAGGTTAAATTTGAATTTCCAGGAGAGTACTTCCCAGCAGGCAACTATTTAAACGGAGAGCTCCTGACAAATACTTCTGGCACAAACTATCCATCAATGTATTACAGACCGGCTTCAACCTCAGAGCAAGAGTTGACAGTACTACCAACCCAGGTATTCTCTTACCCACCAGCAGCATTACCCACAGATTATTGGACAAGACCAATCGCGCCACAAAACCGAGAATGGTATGCTATTGCTGGTCCGTATCCATGGCCATTCACAAATTGGAACCGTGATGACTATGGACCCTGGATTACAATACCAAACAGTTCACACATCGTATGGTATGACATACAACAAATTGATGGCATAATCGGAGGAGACACAGGAAAGATAAGCCTAAACACAGCACCAACAACCACCTATGTAACCTATGCTGGAAGAGGCTACCAGACCAAGTATGTTCCAATAAATGGTGTTCCCACGCAATGCGCTGTATGCTTTGATATACGAACAGGAGAACAGTACTATGCTATACCAATTTCGCAGGGTGGAGTAACACCTTACATTGTCGCATACTATCCTTCAAGTGTAGGCACACAAGGAGCCGTTTCCAATGCTCGATATGAGCTTCTAGGCGGTCAAATACGTGACCAACGAGAAAGACAGGTAGGCAATACACTGTACAAGATAAATCCATTAACTGGCGCGGTAAGCAACTATACTGCAATGACTGGCCTCTTCTACAACGGACATTTTGTCTTGAGTGTGCAAAACCTGGGTGGGAACAAAGGATATCGTTTGATAAACTGGACAACCGAAGGAACCAGCACGAACTTTACCTTAAGAGTCCTAAACAACATAAGCTTTCCATTGAGTGATATAGGTGCATGGAATGATTTTGATTTGGGCATAACTGTGCAGACGCAATCATTTACCGAAGGTGCAATATATGGGGGAAACTTGACCTGCGTTAGCTTGACAACAGGACAAGTGTTGTGGACTAAAGATCTAGGGACGGAAACAATGTTCAACAGCAACCGAGTTGGCACTATTGCAGAGGGAAAAATAGCTATCTGTATGGAAAACAATCATTTCACCTGTTGGGACCTTCTTACTGGACGTCAACTGTGGGTCAGTGAACGTACGGAATATCCTTGGGGAGACTTCTGGTCGTATGACTCAACCTACTACAACGGATTATTGATGGCAGGCTCTTATGAAGGCGTCTACGCATTTAACATGGCTGATGGAAAGATAGTTTGGAATTTCAAGGCTCCTGACGTCCCGTATGAAACTCCGTACAATGAATACTCTTTCCATAGCGCTAGCTTCGCAGCTGATGGCAAGTTAGTAATATACTCTGATGAACACACCGTTACACAACCAGTCACAAGAGGATGGAAATTCTACTGCTTAAATGCTACAACAGGGGAAAGAATCTGGAGCTTACAGGGCTATGACAGTGACGCCAGATTTTGCCCAATTGCACCTGGAGATGGTTACCTAATACTTGTCGACCAGTATTCTGGAACCCAGTGGGTTGTCGGCAAAGGAAAAAGCCAAACAACAGTGACAGCGCCAGATGTGGTTGTACCAAAGGGAACAGGTGTAGTCATAAAAGGATCAGTGCTTGACTTATCACCAGCTCAACCAAATACGCCATGTGTAAGTAAAGATTCCATGGAGCTGCAAATGGAATATCTACACATGCAAATGCCCAGAGACGGACTATGGCATAACGAAACAATGACTGGAGTCCCAGTAAAATTAACAGCAGTAGCTCCAGACGGTAACGTTGTTGATATCGGCACAGTAACAACTAGTGGATACTACGGTACTTATGAGATGGCTTGGACACCACCAAACGAGGGAACATACAAAATAATAGCATCATTTGCAGCTGACGATTCATACGGAAGTTCAGAAGCGTCAACCGCAATAGCAGTTGGTCCAGCAACAGAACCTGTACAGATTCCACAACAAGTTACACCACCAGATTATACAATGACAATTGTTGGTGTGGGTATAGCAGTAATACTTGCAGTCGCTATTGTTGGGATAGTTCTATATCGGAAAAAATAGAATCTATTTCTGAAACTAAACTTCCCTTTTCTTTGTTTAGAACAAACATCGCGTTATTTTTGTAGTGACAACGTTCGTCTAAAACAAAAATCAATTAAGCCAATAATCCTCATACTAATGTACTTAAAATTAGGTGTAATGAGGATTGGTTGCTGTAGGTGAGGAGGCTCCAGATTTTACTCTTGAAACAGATGATAACAAACAAGCTTCTCTAAAAGATTACAGAGGTAAAAAAATTGTGCTTTACTTTTATTCTAAAGATATGACATCTGGATGTACAACTGAAGCACTTGAATTCAAAGAAATCGCAGAACAATTTAACAAAAAAGGAGCTATAATATTAGGTATCAGCAAAGACAGTGTGGCATCTCATCAAAAGTTCAAAGAAAAATATCAATTACCCTTCACTTTGCTTAGCGACCCAGAAGCAAAAGTACTAAAAACATATGGAGTCTGGAAACAGAAAGTTCTTTATGGAAAGAGCTTCATGGGAACTGAACGAACAACCTTCCTAATAGACGAAACGGAATAACAAGAAAAATATACACAAAAGTTAAACCAGTTGAACACGCTCAAACCTGCCTCTTAGATTTAACAAAAGAACCCAAACTCTTCTTACCTGAATAAGTACTCTCAGATTAAGGAGAGCGCATCTCTGCTGTTAAAATCACTTTAGCTCTTACTTCTAAGTCGCCTACCGTCAAAGTCGTCTCTATATGTGCCTCTCCTTTAGCCATTGTCGCATGCATAACATACGGTTCAGTCCGAGTCAAACGTTCAAGATTTGGTTCCTCTATCTGCACAATTCTTCCTAATGTCTGATTAGCACCTGAAGCTATTGCTTGGGCTCGAACCAAAGCAGAATGCACCGACAATTTCAAAGCTTCCTTCTCGATCTCCTGCTGATTTTTCAAAGTAAAATGTAGGCTTGAAATCATCAACGTCGTATTACCGGTAGCATTAACCGAATCAATTACATTACTGAGATGGTTGAGGTCATCGACACGAACTTGAATCTGATTACGTACTAAGTAACCTTTCATGATGTTTCGACCATTTCTCCATTCCATCTCTGGAGAAAGGTTAAACTGTGTTGTTCGAATAGCATCTACAATAAGCCCAACATTACGAAGTGCCTCTTGAACAAGAATCATACTTTTAGCGTTTGATTCACGAGCTTTCTCTGCTTTTTCATCCCGATTTTCGATAGTAATTGAGAGCCATGCTTGATCTGGAGTGACCTTGATAACGGCTTCGCCTTGCGTTACAATTAAGGCCGCATGTGAAGACTGTATCGATGTACTCACTGGAGAAATATCATTTGGTTTCATACATTACACCTCTCATCAAAACTCGCATTAATAGTGAATTCTTAACTTGTAAAGGATTAGAAAGTTTTTGAGATACATTAACCTTGCATGTCTTTGCTCATGTAGCCCGCTAACAATTATGTATAAGTTACTCAAAAATGAATGACAGAATTAAGTACAAAAGACTTTTAGGTTGAAAACACAATCTGGGCAACCGCTGATGTGTCATTAATGTTAGGCGGACTATTTGGGGTAGCATCAAAAAATAATTGTGCAAAAGAACTGTTCTTTGGAACTGATTATAATACTCATTTAGGAACGGAAGTTGCGGGTTTAGCCATACTTGATGGAGCTATAAAAGTTTTCAGTCACGACATAAGTAACAGTCAATTCAAGACTAAGTTTAGCAAACACTACACAAAACTAAATGGTACACTCGGAATAGGTGTAATCAGTGATACAAAAGAGGAGCAACCCATAAAATTTGAAACAAAAATGGGCAACTACGCTGTCTGTACAATCGGTCTCATCAAAAACATTAAAGAATTATATAATGAACTCATCCGAAACGGCTCAACTTTCAAGAAAAGCAGACAGAAAGCAATGACAAACATCATTAATCAAACTGAAATCGTTGGTGAACTCATAAGCAAAGGCGACAACATCGCCGATGGCATAAGCAGAATGTACCAAAAAATTGATGGTACCATAACATTACTCGTTCTATCAGAAAAAGACAAAGCCATCTATGCTGCAGGCGATACATTTCCACTCGTAATCGGAACAAAACAAAACAGCACTGCTATTGCTTCAGAAACTACAAGCTTCCCAAACTTGGATTACCAGATAACAAAATACCTCGACTACCACGAAATAATCAGCTTCACCGCAGATGGATTAAAAACAAGAATCCCAACACAAGGAAAAAAGAGGTACTGTCCCTTCTTGCACATTTACTCTGGTTTCCCAACTTCAGATTACTATGGCATAAACTCAGAAATTGTCAGAGAACGCTGCGGTGGCTTCCTAGCTGAAAACGATAATGCAGAAGCAGATTTAGTCTTAGGTATAGCCGACTCAGGGTCCCCACATGCCGTTGGATACGTAAAAAGAAAAATAGAACTCACAAAACAAAACATCCAAAACCTCCTAACAGAACTCAAACAGAACAAGATCAGCATAGAAGAATTTGAAACCAAACTCGATCACATATTAAAATTACTCGCTCCCTTCAGGCGCCCAATCATTAAATACACGCCTGGCTGGGGAAGAAGTTACATACCGCCCGTTCAAAGAAAACGTGAACTCGTCGCAAGATACAAACAGGTACCTAACCCTCAAATAATTAAGGATAATAGCATAATTCTCATAGATGACTCAATAAGAAGAGGTACACAACTAAGAGACCTATTACGAGAAAAAATCTGGCGCTTCAATCCAAAAGAAATCCACGGAAGAATCGCATCACCACCACAATTGTTTCCGTGTATATATGACTTAACAACCAAAAACGTTGACCTTGCAACTTATAAGAGCATCGAGAATACTGAGCAAACTGTCGATTATGCATCCACAATGGATCCTACAACACTTCAATATCAAACAATGGTTGAAGGAATAAGAAAACACATTGGTTTCACATCACTACATTTTGTTAGCATAGAAGAAATGATAAAAGCTGTGGTCGAAGCGCCAAATAGTACTAATCTGAAGAAAGAAGATTTATGCTTATACTGCTGGACAGGAAAATACTGACAAAAAGGATGCCATTATAACTAAGCTACTCGTATTTCAAGATAATATAGTTCAAGTTACTCTGCTAAATAGTATTTGAAGTTCATGGACACGATAGATATCGCTGTTTCCATGCCTGTTATTAGAAGAAAATTTCTGACCCCCCTATAAAAGTAGCTACATACTTAGTTTGTTCGGCCCTTCAACAGATAATGATGTGAGTTTACATTTAGGTTTCGTAGTATCAAGAATAGCTAATCTAATTATTTATTGCTTACAAAAAAGGAAACAAAAAAAGAAAAGAGTTGTTGAATGTTGTCTGCGTTTATTTGCGTCTTCTAAGCATCAATATTGCTAACACAATGAAACCTACTATGATAGCAACAATTATGCCTACTATTGCGGGTATAAAGTATTGTTCAACTAATGATGTTGGTTGTGGTTCAACTACTGGTTGTGCTGGTTTTTCCTGTACAGCAAATGCTGCTTGAGCATATGAACCATAGTAAGCTTTAGAACCTGCAAACGTAGCGTAAACAATGTATTTACCCTGCATCTGTGGTGTAACCACCACGCTAAATGCTCCACCAGAATCAGTTGTTGTATCACCTAAATGTACATAATTATTGTTTGGATCAACAGCATCAATGCTAACGGGTACACCTAAGATATTTTGTGGTTGCTGGAATTGTTTATAGACATAGAGCATCCATTCACTTTGATTAGTATCAGAGACTGCTGGAACACCATTTGGAAAGCGTAGTTTAGCATTATCTTGCTGTGTACCAGGCGATATATCAAGGACTGTACCTGTAATAACGATTGGTTGATTCCATGCTGCTGCTAAACCAGGTGCAGATATTGTAGTTGATGTTGGACCTTTACCTATACCATAGATTTGTTGATCATACGTATCCATCGTGGCTATTATGCTGTCACCAATTATTCCACGTCCACCCCAACGAGTCTGACGGAATAATCCATCTGCACGCCAAATTTCTGCACCAGTAGTTGCATTTAAGCATATGAAGGGTGCTCCTCTTGGTTTAGGATCTAATGGTGAATGTTCCATTGAACCAATGTAAAGTTTACCATCAGTCACAGCGACTGGTACAATCCACCAGTCATTACCAAGATAAGATTCGTGATAATAATCAGTTGCATTGTATGTCCAAAGAAGTTTACCTGTCTTGGCATCGTACGAGTAGGCGGTTCCACCCACTGTTGCTGAGATAAGCTGTCCATAAGCAAAGATTCTGTCTGGACCAAAAGTCAACGAAACAGTATCACTCCAAGCATCTTGGAATTTTTGTGGTTCAGTTGCCCACATATATTGACCATTATTAAGGTTAAAGCCATAGTGTACTCTGTTTTCTTTA
>DATGZD010000078.1:0-2491 GCA_035297385.1 Candidatus Sulfotelmatobacter sp.
GAAATAGCTATTCAAGGAGTTAAACTTAGAAAGTTTGGTCAAGAGATAATAGAAAGAGTTGCTGGAAAACGTATTCATTCCGCTGATTGGGTTAACCCTGGTGGAGCAAAATGGCCCCTGAAAAAAGAGAATGCCGATTACATATTATCACAATTACCTAAAGCCCTAGACATTACGCATAATACTTTAGATATGTTCAAGAAGAGTTTAGACTGGTTTGAAGACATAGAAGTTGAAAACTTCGGTGATTGTCCAAGCCGTTACTTAGGGTTAGTAACAAAAGATGGTGGCTTAGAACACTATGATGGCAATATTAGAATTGTGGGTCCAAACGGTGAAATCATAGCTGATCAACTTGATCCCTCAAAATACTATGAATACATAGGTGAAGCTGTTGAACCCTGGTCGTACATGAAGTTTCCGTACCTTAAATCTTTAGGATATCCTGAAGGAGACTACAGAGTAGGACCGTTGGCAAGATTGAATGTAGCCTCTAATTGTGGGACACCCTTAGCAGATGAAGAATTAAAGGAGTTTAAGAAACATGGTATAAATGGATGCGTGCATAGTGCTTTCCATTATCACTATGCCAGATTGATTGAGACATTATTCTGTCTAGAAACTGCAAAGGACTTGCTTGAAGACAATGCCATAATATCAGACTGGGTAACTTCAAAAGCTTCAGTCAATGTTTTTGAAGGTGTTGGCGTAGCTGAAGCTCCCAGAGGAACATTAATTCATCACTACACGGTAGATCCGAACGGTATGATAACATGGGTAAACATGATTATCGCAACCGAACACAATAACGCTGCATACAACAAAGCCGTAACACAAGTGGCTCAGAAATATGTGAAAGCTAAGGAATTAAAAGAAGGAATGCTGAACAGAGTTGAAGCAGTCATTCGGGCATTCGACCCATGCTTAAGTTGTGCAACTCATGCTATTGGAAGTATGCCTTTAAAACTTGACCTTGTAGATTCACAAGGAAAACTCGTAGACAGCATCACACGGTAAAAAGGACTGTTTCTGCGAGTTTTTCACATTTTTTCTTAAAACAGAGAACTAATTATCAACTGTTAGGTTTTGTTCTTTCTGATTTTTGGTTAGATGCCTGACGGGAATAGGTTTCCATCCAAGTATTTAGTGTTTTATCAACCATTTTGTCTAATAGGCTTGATTTGTGTGCTATCAACACGCGGGCAACTCTGTCTTCATCGCATACAGTATAGATATTTTCGTAGCCAATCTTTTCTTTACATAGAACCGTGTTATCAACTAAATGTTTCATGTAACATGAGAGAGTAGAGTTTGGCAGTTTGAGGTAGTCAGATATGAATTGATGCTTAACTTTTTTGTTCATTAGAACTAAGAAAACAATGTCACGCATCTTTCGTTGCCTTAACGCTGTTAGAATCTTCTTATCTTCATTGTCGAGTGGATGAACATAGTACCTCTTGTAATGACCATCGCCTTCTCTGAAAATAATTTTCTTTCTTGCCATATACGTTAAATGATACTCCAACGTTGTCAAGGGCATATCCAAGACTCTTTGGAGCTCCCTCATATGGATACCTGGGTTCTTCTCTATGGTTGCGTATACTTTCCTACGATTTTCGTTAGCTAGAACCTCGTCCTTAAACATCGTTGCTAATCCTTCAACGTGCCAAACAAAATGAGACCTAAAGCCAGCAGGTGAATCAGTAGATGCATGTTTTCACCGATTTCGAAATTGTAGAATAGCTCAGGAATAGTAATCAGGGCATGTACAAAGAAAACTCCAAAGCCTGAAGACAGAAACAACAATTTCCTGTTTTTCACTCGTATATAGGTTAGCAGAACTAAGACAAACAAAAAAGTTGTTGCTGAAACTAATGCAATGCGAACAATCAGGTCTAAAAGTTCAACAGCCATCGGTTTCAAATCCCTTTGAATTTGCTGAATCTAGGCATCTGCTTATGTAAATACTTTAAGGGATGACTTATGTCAAAAATTAGTCAATTCTTAACATAAAACATGTTGAATGTTTTGAAAGCAGCCAGATGGGTTAAAGAAGAAAGGTGAAAGGAGAATAGGGAGGAAAAGCCTTCCTTCTTTTTCCCATAAGGGGGATGCTGCTTCAGGTCGAGACCTTCCAGCTATCAACCTTAATATAACATAGTTATAGTTGATGGATATAAGGTGATTCGGACAATCTAAGAATTGTAATAGAACAAAACTTGAAATGCCTTTCCGAATTCACTTCTGAGAAGTGAATACAGTAAAAGCTATTTGTTTAATCTCTTACATTATCCCTTCATGGTATGTGAGTTCTGATGGGAAGAGAAGATTACATTGATGATGCAGTTAAGCATATAAGAATACAAGGAACATTGACCGTTGACCAATTAATCCAGCAGTTTAGGAATTCTGGTTCTTTTGGTGCAGGTAGACTCGCAGCAGCATGTGACATCTATGAAAAAATGCTTAGAGACGAAGACTGTACGATTTT
>DATGZD010000079.1:0-4466 GCA_035297385.1 Candidatus Sulfotelmatobacter sp.
CGCTTCATACGGTGGAAACATAATTGGTGATAGCTACGATGCTGTCTATGCTATTAATTGGGATACTGGCAAAATTTCGTGGCGATTTGAAGCTACAACAAACCCCTATGAAAGTCCATACGTTGATCCTAATGGAACAGCGGTTAGTCCCTTCTTCACTAACGTCGTGATTGCGGATAACAAAGTCTTCGCATACAATTCCGAACACACAGTCAGTCAACCCTATCCAAGAGGCTGGAAACTGTTTGCCATAGATGCAACAACTGGAAAAGGCGTATGGAACATCACAGGTTCAATGTCTCCAGGCGCAATGGCTGATGGATACATAACCGCCTCAAACACCTATGACGGACATATGTATGTTTTTGGTAAAGGCAAAACAGCAACCACCGTTACTGCACCACAAACCTCGGTAGCAAAAGGAACAAAAGTGCTAATTCAGGGCACTGTTTTAGATCAATCTCCAGCACAACGAGATACACCCTGTGTTAGTAAAGAATCAATGACGCCTCAAATGGAATATTTACACATGCAACATCCAATTGATGGCATTAACCACAATATTCAGATGACCGGTGTTCCAGTAGCACTAGCAGCGCTAGCGGAAGATGGTAGCTCCGTGAATATTGGAATAGTCACGACGAGTGCTTATTATGGAACCTACGAAGTCGCTTGGAACCCTCCGACAGAAGGAACATACACAATTATCGCTTCGTTTGCAGGTGATGAGTCATACGGTAGTTCAGCCGCTTCAACTGGCTTAATAGTTGGACCAGCACCCACTTCAACTGATACAGGACAACAACAGCAAATAACTGTACCCGATTATACATTGACTATTGTTGGCATGGGCATAGCTATAATGATCGTAGTGGCCATCGTCGGTGTATTGATCTATAGAAAGAAATAAGACTACCCAAAAATTCAAATCATTTCCTCTTTTTATTTGTTAAAAGAACAAAGCTTGAGTAGCCTTCTTATTTATTGGGCTTGTTTAGATGTTTTTGCAAGTCTAATTCAAATCTATCTATTAATGCTTCTAAGCTTTCAGTGATTTCTCTTACTCGCTCGAGTGCGTGTTTCTTAATTATTTCAGGGTTAACCATAGTATACGTATGGTAGTATCCTCCACCCTTCAATGATTTTGATTCTTTGTTCACTAAATTTATGCTTACAAGTTTGGACAGGCAACGATGGACTGAACTACGGTCTTTTTTTACTATTCCTGCAATTTGATCAAGGCTAGCGTTTGGATTTTTAGCGACAGAAAGAAGTACTTCCATATCTGCAGGCTTTAAATCATATAGACATGTAAGTAAATCAGTACAACAAGCGTCTTTTTTAGTTAATCTGTTAATACTATCCATAAATTGTTAATATTAAGTCCTATAATATAAACAGTATTGTTTGGTATTGTCAATACCGTAAGATATATTTGGAAGTTAACCACAATACTACAGTATAGGATGTATAACAATGCAAAAAAAGTTTGAATGCCCCTACGGAAGACCCGAAGAAGAATGTGACCATTCACCAACCTGTAAAGTCTGGGTAGCCAGATTGAATGCACAAAAACAAGAACAGAACAGCTCTTGAAAATAGAATGCAGGACATGATAAAGCATGGTTAAAGAATATGAATTAGAACAAATTAGACTCAAGAAAATTCAAGCAATGCTTGATGTCGCAACAAAAAGAGAGACTATTAGTAAACAACCAATTGTTTTAAATGACAACAACTTTTCAGCAGTTGTCAAAGAAAATACATTACTTGTAGTTGATTTTTGGGCTGCATGGTGTGGTCCATGCCGAATGGTTGCACCTATAATCGAACAGCTTGCTGCTGAATATGCTGATAAGGTAGTATTTGGAAAAATAAACGTGGATGAAAACCAAATAGTGCCGAATACTTATGGCATCATGGGTATACCTACAATTATTGTCTTCTATCAAGGACATGCTGTTGATACGATAGTTGGCGCTTGCTCCAAATCACGTATTGAAACAGTATTCAAACGTTACATGAATAACTACTAACAAATTCTTGACTTAGAGGACAAGCATGACAACTATTGAAGAAAAGATAAACCATAAAATCCCGATTCATAAGCGGTAACCTATTAGCAATAATTTGGATAATTCTAGGTACAGTCGCATGCTGGATCGTTAACCCAATACTTGGATGGCTTTTCCTTGCCGTCGCTACTTTCTCAGTTTATATCATTATACGGCGACTTATGTGCAATTCTTGTTATTACTGTAAATCCTGTACCAAAGGCTTCACAAAAATGTCAATCTTATTTCTAGGCGCTAGTCAAATTCCCGGATTAAGTAAAGGTTCAATACTAGGCATGATCGTTTTTACTCAGATAGTATTACTAGTAATTCCAAGTTTAGTACTCATTAACTCAATATTAATAGAATTTACCTTACTTAAACTAATTATGCTTGCTAGCTTACTATGCATTTCAACATTTACCATAGCCAGTAGAATAAGAAATCGTAATAACGCCCTATGGAAACACGAGGTACTCCTATAATACACTAGCTCTGTTTTCGATGATCAACTTCTTCAAACAAAAAACTAAAAGAATTGGGCACAAAATCTTAAAGCAGCCGCACTTTATTGCAGCCAACAATTATGTTACTTTTAGTTTTTTTGTTTGTTTAGGTTCTTTTTTTGGTAATGTAATCTCTAATGTTCCTTTATCTAAGTTTGCTTTTGCATCATCTGATCTTATGGATTCTGGTAATGGTATTCTTCTGTAGAATGATTGAGCTATTCTTTCACGATGAACATAATTCTTCTTATTTTCTTCTTTAGCTTCACTTTTGTTAGCTTGAATAGTTACTGAATCATCAGTTACTTCAATGTTTACATCTTCTTTATTAAAACCTGGCATATCGACCATTAGACGGAAATCTTTTCCCAGATCTTCTAAATCAACTGAAGGCATTGTTCCTCTAAACGGCATCATGGCAAATTGCCGTCTCCAACGTCTTCCAGGAATCTGTCTTGATAGACTCCAAAAATCATCAAATTGATGCTCAAAACGTTCCATCATTCTGTCAAAATCTCTCTGCATATCCCTAAAAGGATAGGGCATCATTTCTTCTTCTGCTTTCTTTCTAGTTTCAATAGCCGTCTTCTCTTTGCCACCATAATACATTTTCTTCTTCTTTTCTTCAGACATTCAAAAAACCTCATACACAGTAGCATTAAGACTCTCTTATTAACTTATGTGATTGTTCAGAAACAACAAAAAAGGTATGTATATAACTAATCTAGCCAGAAATAGTCTACTTTTAAACCATTCTCTAACTACATAATACTAAATGAGCATCATCATAAACAGTATATCGCTAAATGCTAAAAAGCCAATAGAAAACACAAGACATATGGTATATTGATTAAATATTGTAATATGCTTTACATAACTTCTCTTCTCACAACAAATCTATGTATGCCCCTAAACCATGAAATTAGACTAAGTAAAAAAAGTGAAACAGCTTTCCAGATGCAGATCTTTTGAGTGTTTCAGTGACATAATTTACGTTTTAAGAAGTTTATAACTTATGCTCATATTCTTCTCTTCTTGCTTCTTCACGTCTAGTTTCTGTACCCTCATGTTTTTCTCTTGAAGTATCAACGCTCGTGTAATGATCCGTTGCACGATCAATGTCTTCTTTCAAGCGATTTATTTCTAGTTTTACTTGTTCTTTAACTTGTGTTACGGTCCATCCATCTTGAACTTTATTTTCAACTCGTTCAGAAATTTCTTCAGCTATTCGTTCTGGAAAACCAGCTGCTTCCAAATCTTTTTCTACATCTTTACTGTCAAATCTATCTCTATCACCTGACGTTGTAACAATTTTAACCAACAAAATTCACCTCCAATAGAATTAATCGAGAACCATTAATGACATTAAAGTTATGGAATAACATAAACACTTGTGATTGCTCACATACAACCACGAACTTACTACCATTCAACCAGGATTTTCATTATTGTATGAAGGAACTTGCTATCAAAGTCACTGCCTTAAACTGTTCAAAAAAACAAACAGTACTTGATCCCCTTGTGGGTCTTTCTAGTGACTTTTAGAATCATACCCTTAACGAAATTTGAGTCATTAACCAATATTATTCATTAATCTTGTCTTTCAGTTTTCTAATTACTTTAATAGCCCTCTCTAAGGTTCCAGAGCGTCGTTTCAAAAATACCTTTAAAACGCTTCACAATCAACTCTTTTTGGTCCAATTATTTGGAGAACTGAAAGGAGAACTACGTGTGGATAAAAATGTTCTATCGTACAGAATGCCCTCAAAATCTGTAATTGAACCACAGAAGAATCTCAAGTTGCTACCTTCACAAGCAGACCAAGGAGTCCTCAATAAACTAACGGACATCTGCACAAAGAGTCTGACAGCCAGAAACACTCGTAATCTGCCGTCTTCTAAACCAA
>DATGZD010000080.1:0-19111 GCA_035297385.1 Candidatus Sulfotelmatobacter sp.
TTTGGACAATACCTGAATTGATTAAGCTCTGGTGGGGTCCAAAAGGTTTTACCTCACCATTCTGCAAAATTGATCTCCAAGTTAGCGAAAAATACCTGTACTGTATGCGCTCACCTGCAGGTAAGGATTACTGGACTACAGGAGTTTTTGAAGAAATTATTCCTTTAGAAAGAATTGTTTGTACTGATAGTTTTGCGAATGAACAAGGCGAAGTCGTCTCTGCAACTTATTATTGATTAAGCGCAGATTTTCCTTTAGAAATGAAGTTAACGATAATATTTGAAGAGTACGGCGGCAAAACACAGTTTACGCTTAAAGTCTCCGGAGTTGATAATCTTAAAGCAGAAGATCGCGAGGATATGGAACAAGGGTGGAATGAATCTCTTGATAAGTTTGATGAAACATTAGACAAATCTACAGTTTCCTTGATCTAGCTTTCTATTATATGAGGAAATACGTAAAAATAGACTGTTTAAACACAGTATTTTTCAGGGAATACTTTTATGTCTCAATTTTAACCTTAATTGTACAAGGCAGTGATATATTATGGATTTTAAGGGCAGTCAGACAGAGAAGAATCTATTAGCCGCATTCGCAGGCGAATCGCAAGCACGAACGAGGTACACATTTTTTGCTAGTGTTGCAAAGAAAGAAGGTTATGAACAAATCGCATCAATCTTCGAAGAGACTAGTGCTAATGAAAAGGAACATGCAGAACTTTTCTTCAAACACCTGAAAGGTGGAATGGTTGAGATAAATGCTGCATACCCAGCAGGCATAATTGGTACTACAGCTGAGAATCTGCAAGCTGCAGCAGCAGGTGAAAAATTAGAATGGGGTACATTATACCCAGATTTTGGTGACGTTGCAGCAAAGGAAGGTTTCCCGCAGGTTGCAGCAACATTTCATAACGTAGCTAAAGTTGAAGCATACCATGAGAGACGATATTTGAAGTTGCTTGAGAGTGTCAACGAAGGAAAAGTGTTTAAAAAAGATACACCAATCAAATGGAAATGTAGAAACTGTGGATTCGTCTTTGAAGGTAAAGAAGCACCAGCACTATGTCCCGTCTGTATGCATCCCCGAAGTTACTTCGAGGTTTGGACTGAAAACTACTAGTCTATCTTCATATCTTTTTTTCTTCTAAGTGATTGTTGTATTCCAATAAATTAGATGTTCATACCGATTTTTTGCTGTATTCACTACATTAGGCTCATCATAGATTATATCAAAATTATATCCATAAAGCGTCACCAACTTATTGACATCACTCCAGACTTTTGATGATAATGAATCAGTCGGGAACAATCCCCAAATACTATCTTCAGCTCGACGTAGACCAAAACCATAGTTTTCAGGCAAGACATATGCTACTCTTGCTTTTTCTGAGCCAAAATTTTGTGGATTATTATGAACATAAGTCCAAAATTGTTTCATTACTTTAAAATGATTCTCTGAAAGTATGCCATACATATCAGTTCTTGGATGATTAAAAATGACAATGTATTTTGAGCCAGCGTTGTAAGCTGAAATCATGTCATGATAGAGTTCCTCAGGAGGTTCAATGTATGGGGCTATATCATATTTCCAAGTTATCATTGTTCCCCAATCAGCTCCTGATATGTTAGCTGCGCCTCTATCTTGTGCGACGGCAATTTCACGAGTGTTATTAGAGGCGAATTCTGTAAAGACGGCAGAGTAGTTTGATCTGTAATCAAACCAGTGAAGAGCATAATCTGCAGTGAAGACATAAGGAGCATAGTTACGGTAGTAAGTTATGATTATTCCTAAATACTGTTTGTAAAATGTTGCAGCATCGTTATAGTCTGCTGCGCTGGTGACTAGTGTTTGATTACCTTGATCGATTTGATTTCCGCCAGGCTCATCATAACGATAAATACCTAAGAATTTATCTGCATACTTTAGTTTAGCATCTGTTATCCAATCAAAAATATTGTAAGTTGTGTAAGTCTCGTTTCTTGTGAACAAGACAATGAAATGTAAACCGTTATTGTAAATGTAGTCACATGTTTGGTTTAGTGTTGTTTGATTAAGTGAGATATCAAGAGAACCAATTACTAAAAGATTCGTATAATCCTTAACCTTATCTACCATATTTTTAACATCATCAAAAGTACCGTTTGCATATGCTACCTCAACACCAACGTAAATAGGAGTTTCACTGTTTCGTGACAGCTGTAATGCTGCAAAGACAGCTATTAACAAGATTAATACAAGCATTACAACCAACAGCAATTCTGAGTGTCTCATTCTTCGATCGCTTTCTGTATGTATCAGGTTATTAAGATTAAGTGACCGTTTCGTTCCAATAAAAAACCTTGCTATACCTGTTAGTCACATTTCCTAAAGATATATCATCAAAGAGAATATTAAACTTCGAATTATAATGGTTTATGAGTATAATTATGTCATTCCAACTTTTGGCTGATAGATTATCAGATAGGAATAGACCCCAAATGGTATCAGTTGAACTTCGTAAGCCAGAACCATAGTCTTTGGGTAGAATATAAGCTGCTTCAGCTTTGATGGAATCAAAATCTTGTGGATTCATGCGAGCATAATCCCAGAATCTTTTCAGAGCATTAAAATGATTATCGTTAAGAATTCCATAAGGTCCAGTTTTTGGATAGTCAAAGACAATAATGTATTTTGCTCCATTAGTATATGCTAAAGTGAGGTCATTGTAGAGTTCTGTATCAGATTCAACGTATGGTTCCTGATTATACTTCCATGTTATGATGGCTCCCCAATTCTTGTTATTTGTTAACGCTGCACCTCTACAGAGAGCGATGTGGCGTTGTCTGCTCTGATTTCCGACAAACTCTGCTAGTATAGCGTCGTAGCCTCCTTTGTAGTCCCACCAGTACAACCCATAATCAGCAGTTATTATCGTGCTAGCATTGCCTCTATAGAAATTCACATGTTGTTCCAGAATGTATGTATAGTTTGATGCTGCATCAGCATAAGTTGATGCATTATTGACAAAGGCTAACCTTCTATTATCCAACTGATCACCCCCGGGCTCATCGTAACGATATAACGCTAGAAAACCGCTACCATACTTCTGCTGAGCTTTAGAAACCCAAGCAAGTTCATCATAGTTGTAATTACTATGGTTAGTTAACAAAACAATGATCTTCAAACCAGCATCATAAATATAGTCGCAGCTTTCGTTCAAAGCGGTCTCATTGTAAGTTAACTCAACGGAACCTATCACAAAAACGTTTGTGTAATCTTTAACTCTACCCACCATTGTTCGAATATCACTAGTATTAGTATTTGTGTAAGCTACTTCTACACCCACATAGCAATTGGAAACCGTACTTGAATTCTTCCAATTCAGCGCAATAAACAATGAGGCTAGAATAACTACGATGAGCACTATTGTTAATAGGATTATTTTTTGTTTCAACTTACTCATTTTAAATGTGATTATGTTAATAACAGTTGCCTGTACTGAACCCTTGGTTTTGTTTAATCAACGTCTATTTTATTGTGAAGTAGAGTCTTCTTTGAGTCTTTCCCTTATTCTCCACTTTTAACAGACTAATCTCGCCAATCTCACATGTATTGTTTATGTGTGGACCTCCATCAGCCTGCAAATCAATTCCAGGTATCTCCACTATACGCAACTCTTTTACATCTGGTGGCATTCGTTCAGCTAATTTTACGATACCTGGAATCTTGTATGCTTCATCTCTATTCAAGAAATAAACTTTCAAAACTGTTTTCTTTTGAGCTTCTAAGTTCGCTTTCCTAACGGCATCTACAAAAATTTCATGATTTGTTCGTGGAAGGTTGAAATCCATTCTTGCTTGTTCAGGCTCAACTTGTCCGCCCGTGATCTTAGCATCATAATCACGGTACATTACAGCTGCAATAAGATGTGCTGTAGTGTGTAATCGCATCAACCTGTATCTTCGTTCCCAATAGATTTCGCCCTTCACTTTATCATCGATTTTGAAGCCAGTACTGTTGTCAAGAATGTGAGTTATTTCTTTTGTTTCTCTGTTTATCTCAACACGCAAAACAGTATGCTGTATGCCACCGTTTTGAAGGGTGCCTGTATCGAAAGCTACGCCGCCTGTTAATGGATGGAAAACTGTTTGGTCAAGTACGACTTGGTTATTATCGATTTTCTGAATTCTTGCTTCAAAGGCTCTTCTATAACTGTCGTATAGGTAAAGTTGTTTAGTCTCCATAGGCTCGTTCATGGTAGATTGAAATCAGCGTTAACGGTTTATTTGCTTTTTCTATAAAGTGCCATTAACTCGCCTTGAGCGAGAATATGTCCTTGCATGGCGTTGTCTACAGTTTTCCTATCTGATGATGGTGCAATGTTGAGTTTTGTATCCAAAGCATAGGCTCTAAAAAAGTATCTATGCGTACCTGAGGGTGGACAAGGACCAGTGTAACCAGGCTTCCTAGAAGTGTTTAATCCCTCAGTACCCGGTGCAGAATGCTCTTTAATTATGCCTGTTGTAGGAAGGTTCCAAGTGAGCCAATGAGTAAATAATCCTGCAGGAGCATCAGGATCTTCAATAACTAAAGCTAAACTCTTGGCTTCTTTCGGTATGCCCTCGATGGTTAAAGGTGGGTTTATGTTTTGGCCATAGCAGGTATATTTTGAAGGTATCAACTTATTTTCTTCGAACGCTGAGCTTTTTACAATTAATTCTTTCATTGATTAAACCTCCAAAAACTACTACATGATAGTACTGTAATCAGAGATAAAAAAACTTAATGTGTAGCACCGGAAACGGAAAACTAGCTGAATTTTTCCAACGATATTACTATGCCTAATATGAGAAGAATTAAGACTAAAAACATAACTCAATCAATACGGACAAGTTGACAGTATAAACATTAGATTAAGGCGGCGAACGTGAAAGATAGTTATCTTTTGCCTGAGGATCATAGGTTCCTGTTCTAATCTTTTCGGCTAATAGATCGACAAACTCAATGGGCCAGACATCATCACATACTTCATCATTGAGTATGTTACGTTGATTATAATAGGAAATCAAATCATTCTTTAGCAATAAAACTAAAATAAACTCATGTCCATAAGTTCGCTTAAACAGGGAATATTTAGCTGATTGATGTGGAGTCATAAAATAGTGTGGTTCTAGAATAATCTTTCTTCCGTCAATCTCTTTATTGAGTATGAAATCAGGTGTGTATATTTCTCCGGGAAGTGGAAAACTCACGGGTTCATATCCATAGGAAAGGTTTAGTTTTCGAAGAATTATTGCTGTCTTCTTTTCCCATCCACTTTTGTAACGACTCAATTTTTGGTAGTATGCTTGTGGCCGTCCAGTTTCCTTGTGCATATGATCAAAGAATTCTAAAGCATCTTTCAACGTGTTTCTGTTCAGATTCTTTTTTGCCAACCATCGACCTAATAAGAAAAATGGATAATCTACCCTTGCAGGGTCATTAGGAAACAATTGTCTTGCGAAATTGGTTACTGATTCACGTGCTTTCTTTGCTCGTTCTTCATCCCGCCATAGAGAAGGGGAAGCTGAATTAATCAATCCTAAACTCGTCGCAACATTAGCGTTCTCTTGTGTTAATGGCACAAACAGCTCTGCAGGTGAGAAATGATCAAAAATTCTTAGATCAGGTTCTGAGCGCACCATCCATCGTAGATATACCCATGCTTTGTCTCTATAAGGTCCATTCATCCTCTCGATATTCGCGGATAGATCATCTACTAAATCCTTCGGTTTGCTAAATCGTTTTGAATATTCTAAGAGGTTGCGTCCTGCCTTATTTTTGACGAAATCATTTACGTTTATTAAAACAGGTGAGATGGCATCCCTGCTAGGACCTAAATCGTCGTAGAATCCGCTAGTAACTATTTTCTCAGCGAACATATGTGGCTTACGAATCTCAAAAATACGGTCACCATAAATCTGATGAAGAAGAATCAAGATTCGTCTGGCATTCTCGGAAAACCCAACCATTCGATCTTCACAGATGGCAGCTATCATGAGAAGGTACTGAGCGACTCTCCTTTTTTCTTCAGTATACTCCGTATAAGGATTAAGGAGTAACCGCGGACTCATACGTCTATCCCATTGAATATCAACGACATCCGAGTTCTGGTTTATGAATTTCAAAAGGACTGGAAGCGTTGCATCTGTGACCACGACCATCAATTCCTAATTCTATAGGTTATGATTGAAATGATTTAGTTGCTTGTTGTTTATAAGCTGTTGGCAACTATCCCCCTATCGCAATATAAGCAGTTTGAAAGCAGAACAGTTTCTGTCAATCAACTATTTCTTACGTTTCGCTCATATGGAAGCGTTTTTGGGCTTGCTAGGTTATTGGTAAGAATTGTTGATTGGTTTTTTCTTCTGTTCTTGATAAGTAAACAGCACTTGGGGCTGTAGTGATTAGTGCAATCAAAACCAACGAAATTTAAAACCTGATAGGGATATTCTCTTATCATTGAATTCTCAGGAGAATTTACTGGTTCAAAGTATAATGTAGAGGGGCAGCAGCAAATAACAGTCTAATGCCTTATCCTGCTAGTCCAGCATGCGTAACTTTTCACAGTGAGATTTGAGATTGAAAAGAAAAAAGGGAGGCTAAGTTTTGATGCTGCAGCAGTCTATCTTCTCCTAAGCACGAGGATTATTACTAATCCCACAACCACGATTGCAACGATAATAGCGATAACACCCGCAATTATGGTCATCGTGGTATCAACTGGTGTCGGAATTTCAGGGTTGTTAGGTGTCTGAACTGCGGGGCCAACAGATATGCCTGTAGCAGCAGAGGAGCTACTATACGAGTCATCACCAGAGAACGAAGCCAAAATCGTATAAACGCCCTGTTTCGGTGGAGTCCATTCGCGGCTAAAAGTTCCGTAGAACCCATTAGTCATAGTAGTGCCAATATCAGTGGTTGAGCCATCTGGTCCTAAAGCCGTCAACGTCACCTGAACTCCAGTCACAGTAGTTGGGCAAGGTTTTTGCATGTGTAGGAATTCCATGTAGCTTGCCATTGATTCTTTAGAAATACAAGGTGTTCCAGGTTGGGCGGGTGATTGATCTAAGACCGTGCCTTGAATTAAGACCGTAGTTCCTGACGAAACGCTAGTTTGCGGTGCAGTCACAGTTATTTCACTTTTGCCTTTGCCAAATACGTACATGTAGCCATCGTATGAGCTAGAGGCGGTGAGGTACCCGTTAGATGTAGCGCCTGCAATCATGGGGTAAGTTATGTTCCATAGACCTTCACCTGTTGTTGCATTTATACAGTGGAAGTTCCAGCCTCTGGTTGCAGGTTGTGTGGGTGTATGTTCAGTGTTGTGTATGTAGAGTTTTCCGTCAGCAACTATGCCAGGACCTCTGAAAGAGTAGATTGATGAACCGTTCAAAGTGTATGGTGTCTCATAAGCAATAGCTGGGTTATAGTAGTTCCAAGCTATTTTGCCTGTGTTCCAATCGTATGCGTGAATTCCATCATAGTGGAACGCATACAATAGACCGTAAGCTGATGCGGCATAGTATCCGTAGAAGCTGCCCCATGGGTAACTTGTCTGCTCGGTTGTCCATAATTGTTTTCCGGTGTTGAGGTCAAAGCATCTCCATCCTTTATTCTCTATAGCATAAGCGTATTTTCCGTAGTCTGCAACTGCAGCGCCAGCATTGAATGGTGTGTCTTCAGTCGTTATGTTCCACAGTATTTGTCCAGTTTTCAAACTGAGAGCAACAAAGTTGCCACCCTCTACCTGACCATATATGAACCTGTTCTGTTGAACTGCAATTCCAACATTGAAATCGAAAGCTAAATCAATGGTGCTTAATGGCCATGATACGTTGCTGATTATTCTCGATGTGAAGTTGTCGCTATTTCCTCGGGTTGTCCAGTTAATCAATCGGTACGTTGGATTAGCAGTTGTGCCTAGAGTTTGCAAAGTCAGTACGAATTCGTTGTTGTGGAAGTACCTGTAGTCAGCGCCAGCTAAACCTGTAACATTGGTCAGTACCGCTCCGGTGTAGGGGTTTATCGTTATTAGTCTTGAGCCTATGGACAGTAAATATGTTAGTACCGTAGCCGCTTCTCCTGCACCAGGGACTGCTGTGTCGGTTCCACGTATGTATGAGATCCGTTGAGGAGTTACGCCACCTTGGGCTATGGGTATCTCGTAGTAAATTTCCCCTGTCTGTAAATTGTAGCATTGTGCTACATTTCCAATGCCGGGTTTGTATTCAGTTTGGTAGCATCGTCCCATATAGATTACGCTGGGAGTTACTGGAGCGCCGAGCGTGCTGTATTGACCTGCTTCTCCGCCTATTATTCCCGAGAGGGCGCCTTGTCGTCGCCAAAGAATGTGTGCCGTGTTTGGCGCCGTAATGAAGGGACCGTAGTATCGTGCAGCGCGTCCTCTGCCGGCTCCGACTGCTCCTGGGTCATAGTAAGCCCATGGAAAATTGCCCGCAATTACGTACCATTCTCTATTTTCAGGTGATATTGGTCTTGTCCAATAATCAGTCGGGAGTGGGGAGTACCAGGATAGCACTGGTTCTTGTTGCACTGTTAAGGTCAATTCTTGTGTTGCCGCTGGTGCATAGTAATGTGACGTTAGATAGTTTGTTCCCGAAGTGTTCGTAACGAGAAAGCCATTCAGATAACGACCTGCAGGGAAATATTCACCTGGAAATTCGAATTTAAGTTTCCATGTTCCTATTTGGTCAGCTGGGTATTCAAACCAAGCGGTTCCATCTGCAACATAGGAGTCCGCTGTTATGACATCCGTTGAGTTGTCTGGTTTCGTTATTGTTATCTTGAAATTCGCCAGAAATCGATCAGCTGCTGGTGGAGGTGTCGTCCAAACGTTGACCAAGAAGGTTTGGCCAATTCCAACAGGGTTTGGTGAAAAGCTAAGATATGGTACTGGATGAAAGGTGAAGTCAACGGTGGTTCCAGTGGGCACTGTCGTAGGACCTTTGTAACCTCCTCCGGCTACTCCACCATGTGGAGTGACATCTTCCTGAGCTATCGCTGATGACGCCAGCAGTGCTAACGAAGCCATTAACAATATGACAGTTGATGTGGTGGTTTTTTTTATTAGAGCTTTTCTTGAAAATTGCGTTCTTATCTTCTCCTTTCTGTTTATCGCAAAACTGGGAAAAAAGCTATGCGATAAATAATATATTATATCGGAAGAATTTATAACTTACCTAACCAACTCTCAAATGTTCGTTTCATTTCAGAACGCAGAGTAGTAATCATATTTACTATCGTGTTTATTGTAGATGATATCCTAAAAAGAAGTTAACTTTTGGCAACATTTTCTGTGCTATTTCTTCGTGTAAAGTACTATTCCAACTATATCAACGGCAATTATCACTGCAATAACTCTATAAATGATTGTCATTGCTAGTCTGGTGCTATCTGTTCTGGAATTGTTATATCTGCAGGTGCAAGTCCTGCAACAACACCTGTTTCTGTCCATGAACTACCATATGAACCGTCACCAGCATAGTTGCTGTAGGTGTAATATCACTTTGCAGGAAGAATTGAATCAGGGAACAATAGTAAAATATATCTCCTTTTTCTTTTGTTTAGGACTAATCGTGCGCATTAAACATAGGGTACCCAGAAGACTTTTTACCGAAATATTCAGCGCGCGCTTCCAGATACTAAATAATGTGTGTAAGATTACTGCAACTTTATGTCAACCGCTTAACAGTTATATGTAAGGATTGTTTAGAGAGTCATAGGAGTGGCTTTGTTTTTGTGTGGAATATTTGGTTTTATTCTGAAAAAACAATTACCTATAACAAAAGTTATGAGAGTTCTTGAAAAGCTTGAAGTCAGCAAGTATTCAAATGAGAACTTGCCCGTAGGTGGGTACGGGGCAGGTATTGCGGTTCTACTCGATGACGGTAATGTTTTTTCAGAGAAAGTTGGGAAAACAACAAATTCGCCTGTAGCTCAGTTAGCTGGTATCGTAAAGCCTAGACTCTCAGAAGCAAAAATTCTTGTTGGTCACGTGAGATATCCGAGTTTAGAATTTATGGATACCGTTCAGTTTAGGGAGGCAGCGCAGCCTTATGTTGAGAATTTTGAGCCTGAATTAACGCTTGTTTCAGCCCATAACGGTAGAATCGAGAATTATTCTGATATTAGAGATAAGTTGAGGGCACATGTTTTTGAGAGTGAAAAAATACGCCTAATTGATTCTGAGGTTATCCCACATTATTTTGGTGCACTTCTTGAGGAAACTGGAGATGGTGATCAAGCTGCTCATGCTTTAATGGATTCTTTAAATGGTAAAACAGTTGGTTCAATTGCATTATTGCAGCTCGATGAAGAAAATCAAATTCTATATCTATTACACAAAGGTTGGAGCAGAGGCTTAACAGTCTGGACAAACGATAAGAATGAAGTAATCTTCTGCACTAGACCTGAACCCATAAAAGAAGAACTCAAAGAAGTATTAGATAAACGCAACTTCAAAGAAAAAGTAATGATTAAGCCAAAAGAAGAAGCAGAACTTAATTTATCTTTTCCAATTTCAAGTTAAGAATTAAACTGAATTCTCACGCTCGTCTTGTTGGTTTTGTTTTTCTCTTGTTTTTGAAGTATTCTTTCAATAAATCCCAATAATTATCAATCCAACCTTGCCTATATTCCTCAGCTTGTTCTGCAGGAACCTTAGAATGAATCATTGTCAGTTCTGTGTCACCTTCGACATTACAAAATGTTAAGGTTAATTTTGATGGTGGATAACCCTTGGGCCATTCACTCGTGCTCCATTCTTGAACTATACGTTTTCCTTTTTCCAATTCAAGGTTTTTGCCCGTAATGTAACCATCCCAAGCTCTGATTTCAGCACCTACAATAGGCTTACCCATAGCTTTAGCGCCCGTAAACGCTGAATGTTTTTTGGGATTGATAAAAGCATCGTAGACTTCTTCAGGAGATGCAGGAATAATGACTTTTTGAGTTATTGTGGTTGTTTTCAATTTCATGCTATATTCACTAATCACTTGGAATCGTATCATGTGCTATAATAGCTTAAGTTTCAGATAGTGGACAGATTAGCATTCGAACTCGGAATCTACACTTAGGTATCCGGGAGAATGATTCCGCTTATGAGAGAGTAACAGCTCATTGAACATTCAATATAAAGTAAACAACAAAATAAGGATAAAATTTACCTCATTCTTGATTTCGAAAGATCAACCAAGCAATAAGGCAAAATATTAAAGGCAAATCGCAATAGGCAATAAGCAACAAGGTTTTGGTTCTATGTCTTCCGGCATCAAAAGCAGAAAGAAGTCTATAGATGACGAGACGAACGCTAAGAACAAAGAGCATCTTGAGAATTCAATTAGTCATTTGGATACGTTCGAGGAACTTTTTCAGACAGTTCCGGTTGCTATCTGCGAGATAGATTTTGAAGGCCCATGTTTTGTGAACGTAAATGATGCAACGTGCAGTTTTTCTGGCTACTCAAGAGATGAATTACTTTGCATGAACCCTTTTGCCCTGTTAACGCCCCCAAGTGCTGAGCGTTTTAAGGCACGAATAAGGGCATCGCTAGCTAGCGAAGAGATCAATGAGAACGTGGAGTACCAAGGTATAATGAAAGGGGGGCGAGTCATTGACTTTGTACTCAATGTGAAACCAATCTGGAGAAATGGTCGATTTAGAGGGGCACTTGTGGCTGGTTACGACATTACAGAACGGAAGAAGGCAGAGGAGGAACGTCGCAATCTGGAGACACTTCTGAGTGCGGTTACAAACGCCTCTTCTGATGCAATCTATGTAAAGGATCGATATAGTCGTTGGCTCTTTGCCAACCCCGCATTGGAGCGTATAGCAGGAAAATCTTCCTCTGGACTCTTGGGGAAGACTGACGCTGAGATTTATTCAAATACTGAGGTGGGAAGAATAATACTGGAACATGACCGCAGAGTCATGGATTCAGGTAAGGCAGAGACTTTTGAGGAGTTTGTGGATCTTGCAGATGGGCGGCATTTTTTCATATCTGTGAAGTCGCCTCGATTCGATGATAAGGGCAATGTCACGGGAATTGTTGGAATCTCTCATGATATCACTAATCGGAAAAGGCGAGAAGAGCAGCTTCGGGAGAGCCAGCAAAAATACAAGGACTTGACGGAAACCACGGGTGATTTCGTTTGGGAAGTTGATTCGCAGGGCAGGTACACATATTGCAGCCCTCAAATAGAAAAGTTGTGGGGATTAAAGCCATCAGAGATGCTGGGAAGAACTCCTTTTGATTTGATGCCTACAGAAGAAGGAAAGAAGTTACTGCAAGCTTTTTTGGCATTGGGACAGTCTCCTAAACCGTTTAAAGGGTTAGATACAGCTTCCTACGACAGTAAGGGTTGCGTAGTCTTCCTTGAAATAAACGCGGTTCCATTTTTCAATGATGGAGGTAAACTGCTTGGTTTCCGAGGAATTTCTAGAGATGTCACTGAACGCAAGAAAGTGGAGGAAGCGCTTAAGGAAAGTGAGCAATTATACAAAACTATCTTTGATAACAGTGATGATGGTTTTGTTTTGGTTGAGCCAATATATGATGAAAACAACAATGCGTGTGACCTTCGCTTCTTACAGCTTAATCTTGCGTATGAAAGGCAAACAGGCACAAAAGCAGTTAAAGTCGAAGGTAAAAGAGCTAAAGATATTGCCCCAAATCTTGAGCAGCAATGGATTTCATTATGTGGTGAAGTCGCTAAGACAGGAAAACTACTCCGCATTGAAGATTTTAATCAACGCACAAGCAAATGGTACGATGCACAGTATATCCCATTTGCTAAAGGTCGTGTTGGAATTCTTTTTAGAGATGTTACAGAGCATAAAAACTTAGAAAAGCAGCTGCAAGATAAAGAACGTCTGGCTGGTATAGGCGCAACGGCAGGTATGGTTGGTCATGATATCCGCAACCCTTTGCAGGCTATCATGAGTGATACTTACCTGCTTAGGAGTGAATTAACTTCGATGCCCGAATGCGAGACTAAAAAAGACGTAGCGGAAAGTCTTGATGGAATTGAAAATAGCGTAAATTACATAAACAAGATAGTTCAAGACCTTCAGGATTATGCTAGGCCTCTCACACCAATTCCAAAAGAGGCAGATCTCGAGAAAATATTTGAAGATGTCTTGGTTAAGAAGGCTATTCCAGAACGCGTTAAGGTTAACTGCAATATTAAGACAGAAGCGAAGAAGCTCACAATTGACCCAGACTTGCTCAAACGCGTTATGGCGAATTTAGTAAACAACGCAGTTGAAGCGATGCCTGAAGGCGGAAGACTCACGATCCATAGCTATAATGACGAAGAAGACACAATTGTCACAGTTCAAGACACAGGCCTTGGAATTCCTGATGAGGTCAAACCTAAACTTTTCACACCTCTGTTCACCACCAAATCTAAAGGTCAAGGTTTCGGCTTAGCCGTGGTGAAACGATTGACTGAGGCCTTGGGTGGAACAGTCACCTTCCAAAGCGAACAGGGCAAAGGCACAACGTTCATTGTCCGTTTACCCACCAACTCTAAAAAAAGCAAACATTAGCTACCTTAAAAATCGACAAACCATGATTTTCGGCGTATGCTGCTTTTTTTGGGTAAGTTAAGGCTGCAAATTTGAGAACCCTATCAAACGAACGATCATACTATAACTAAAACAGGACTGATCGTAAGGCATTAACCGAGTTCATTAATAAACATCTCGAAATATGGCCTTAATGAAATCAGGCTGCGATTAAGAGATTCGGCTATAGCTCAGCAAAGTCGGTTCCTTGGTAGGAACCAGATCGTTTGCTAACTATTATCTTTGCTACTCAACTTATTAAGAAACATCTTTCTAACATATTATCAATAGAGGTAACGGCAGTGAGCGAGAATTTTTGCTCAACCGAGTTCAGCGAGGGCCCTTGTGGCATAATAATAGCGAATATCCCGTCCGCTGTCGTAGTTATGGAGAAGCCTGATGGCAGGGTAACATATGCAAATCCTAAGGCGATAGAAATACATGGAGTTAATCCATGTGGTTTGGCAATGAGTGATCATGCATCGAAACTACGAATTTTGACGCTTGACGGCAAGGTCTATCTAACTGAAGACTTGTATACGTATAGGGCCTTGTATAAGGGTGAAAGTGTCTCTAATGCGGCCATCATGATAGAGCGTCCAGATGGAAAGCGTTTCATCGTAAACGTCAGCACTCGACCCGTACGGAATGAACAAGGCGAGATCTTCGCGGCGGTTGCCATATTCGATGATATAACAAGTCAACGCGCAGCTGAGGAAGCGTTAAAAGAGAGTG
Source organism: Candidatus Sulfotelmatobacter sp. (assembly GCA_035297385.1). Taxonomy (GTDB): domain Archaea; phylum Thermoproteota; class Bathyarchaeia; order Bathyarchaeales; family Bathycorpusculaceae; genus UBA11855. Next base: position 14,344 of record DATGZD010000080.1, read on the forward strand.
AAGAACGCTATAGAATACTAATTAACGCTTCACCAGATGCCATCGCCATTCATATGGCTGGCAAATTAATCTACGCTAATCCAGCTGGACTTGCTCTGTTTGGTGCAAAAGAATCTAAGGACGTTGAGGGAAAATCAATTCTAGATTTTGTTGCGCCAACTGAACGCCAAAAAGTAATTTCACGTATAAGCAGGGCTGTGACTGCAGGGGAAACGGCACCTCTCCTTGAAGAAGAGCTGTTAAGGTTAGATGGAACCAGTATCATGGCTGAGGTTATTGCAACACCAATAAAGTACCGTGGCCAAACAGCTGTGCAAGTCATCTTGCGAGATATCACTCAGAGGAAGGTTCTGGAAAAGAAACTGCAACTGTATACTGAACATCTAGAAGAGTTGGTTAACGAAAAAACTCAGCAACTCAAAGCATCGGAGCAACTAGCAGCTATAGGGCAAGTCGCAGGAATGGTTGGACATGATATAAAGAGCCCAATACAGGCAATTACAAATGAATTATATCTTGCAAAACAAGCTGCAGACAATAACACTGAAAACAAAAGCTTATCGGAGATGCTGGAAAGCATAACCAATATCCAAGAACAAGTGAATTATATTAATCAAGTACTAACTGATCTCCAAGATTATTCTAAACCATTAAATCCAAGCCTTCAGAATGTTAACCTCTGCCAAGCTATAATGGAGGCAATAAAGACAATCAGGGTACCTACAACAATCGAAAAGATAATACAATGCCCAGAAGAAACGTTTCCTCTCGATCTTACTCTCTTTAGGCGAATCATAATTAATCTAGCAAACAACGCCATTCAAGCTATGCCAAACGGGGGTAAATTAATAATCCAAGCATTCAAAAGCGGTGAAACAGCAACTATTATCGTGGAGGACACGGGGCAAGGTATCCCAAGAAACCTTCTGCCTAAGCTATTTACTCCTCTGTTCACGACCAAAGCAAAAGGTCAAGGCTTCGGCTTAGCTGCAGTTAAACGTATGACGGAAGCCTTGAATGGGAAAGTATCGTTCTACAGCGAAGAGGGAAAAGGCACGAAGTTTTTGCTCGAATTCCATACTCCAGCTCACAAACGTACGCCATCCTCATAGCACATTATTGAAGCTTAAGGTCCTTTTTCTCTTTTATTCACTATGCACTCTTTATGAGCTTATTTCCATGCGCGCGCTATATCTGGAAAGGCGCCTGCAGTAGAGGACTTGAAAGGCAAAAAGGCTCAAGCAATAGACCATTTTCTAAAAAGGAACGGATACCTTGAAGACTGGAAAATATCTGTCGGAACAAAAGTGGCAAATTCAGCAAATGTGTCTGATATTCCCATTGAAATTCAGACCATAATTAGGAAAATTGTTGGGTAACAGACAATGACAATATGCAGACCTTAGGTCTTAGTTTCTTCCTTTGCGACCCTTCATTTGGATAAAGACATTTCCTTAATTTTTCATTCGATTTTTCTTACTCAATTGGGTGTTTCTTTGCAGTATCGATTAATTAAAAGCGCGCGCTAAAGCATCAAACACACAATTTTCAACTCCCTTGTACTTGCCACCAGGGCAAAAAAAACGCGGCGTATCGGGGCACAATAACTAACAAATACAGAGATGCGCTCGGGATGTTCAGCACGTAAGTATCGTGGAGGTCGATGGACTCATGCGCCAGAGAAATTTTACTCGATTTTCAACGAAAAACCATGTTAAAAAGTCTGAAAATGTAGGTAATTGTCCTTTTTCATGGACAAGGCATCATACATTCTGATAATATACTTCATCTATCGCAAACTCTCGCATTTCGCGGTAACACGATTCGGAAATATTTTACTCGACTTAACGCGACTGGCAATGTTAAAAGTGCGAAAATTCTGGCTATTGATGCTTTTGCTTCAGTGATTAAATGTTCATTTCGGTAACGCATTTCATACAACGCAAAATGGGAAAAAAATTAGAACACAGATTAAATCAAGGTCTTATATACACCTTAGAAGCAAATTAGCTTGTATGAAAATGAAAGCGATTGTATGCACAAAATACGGGCCGCCAGAGGTCCTTCAACTCAAGGAAATAGAAAAACCCACTCCTAAAGATAATGAAGTATGCATAAAGATTCATGCGACATCAATAACCCATAGCGACATTATTGTCAGAGGTTTAAAGGTTCATAGGGGCATGAGGTTCCTTATGGGGTTGGCGATAGGTTTTTCAAAACCGAGAAACCCCATACTTGGGATGATATTGGCTGGAGAAGTTGAATCGACAGGTAAAGCTGTTAAGCGTTTTAAAAAAGGCGATCAGGTTTATGGAGTGACAATAAAATCTGCAATGCATCCGAGATTAGGTACTTATGCCGAATACAAATGCTTGCCTGATGACAGTTTTATAGTGTCCAAACCGGCCAATACAACTTACGAGGAGTCAGCCGCCGTTCCTTACGGGGGTTTAATTGCTTTATATTTTCTAAAAAGAGGGAAAATTCAAAGCGGACAAAAAATTCTCGTTTATGGAGCTTCCGGATCGATTGGTACTTCTATTGTGCAGCTTGCAAAATACTTTGGAGCAAAAGTCACCGGGGTATGCAGCACAGCAAATCTGGAATTGGTGAAATCTCTGGGAGCCGATACCGTAATAGATTACACAAAAGAGGATTTTACTGAAACAGGAGAACTTTATGATATCATTTTTGATGCTGTTCCAGCTGGCATGGTGAACAGAACAAGCTTAAAATTAAAGTGCAAAAAGGCATTAACGTCGAACGGGAAATTCATATCAATCACTGAAGGGAGACCCGAGTTCAGTGTTGAAGGATTGATTTTGCTCAATGAACTGCTAGAAACGGAAAAAATTAAGCCTGTTATAGATAGATGTTATCCGCTGGAACAGATAGCTGAGGCTCATAGGTATGTTGAATTGGGACACAAAAAGGGAAATGTCATCATAACTGTGGAACATAATAATAGAACCTGACAAAGCAGCCTTGTAAGAAGGCGGGTCTGCAGGGCTTAAGAAAAACATATTAGCCTTAAGCAGCGCAATAGAAAGATCGTGCATTATAATGCCCGTTGACGGGGATAATTCTATCAGCCAGAAGATCGCAGATCAATCGCCACGCAAGACCGCAAGAATCGCAGGTTTCCTCTATTTGATGTATTTTTTAACTTCGATTATTGGAAATGAGTTTGGTCGCTTTGTAGGCGTGGATGCCCCAGTAACGGTCAATAACATAATGGCTAATGAATCGCTATTTCGTATCGGTTTTGTAATCAGTCTATTCTCAGTTGTGTTTCTTCTTTTAGCGGCCTGGGCTTTGTACGTGCTATTAAAACCGGTTAACAAAAACCTGGCTTTACTGTTCCTGTTACTAAACTTAGGTGGGTTTGTTATATGGTGTTTAAGTGTGCTTAATCTATATGGCAGCCTGATGCTTTTGAGCGGAACTGATTATTTGAAAGTATTCCAGCCAGATCAGCTGCAAGCGCAAGCGACGTTATTTGTCAATTTATATAAGAATGGGTCGGTTATCGCCCAGATACCCTATGGCGTCTGGCTCTTTCCTCTGGGGTATCTAGTTTTCAAATCGCGGTTTATCCCTAAAATCTTGGGCATATTGTTGATCGCTGATTTTTTTGGTCTTCTGATATTTGTCATTCAGCGTTTCCTTTTGCCAGGATACGAAGTAATATCGTACCCATGTACGGCGGTTAGTTTTATTGCGGAACTTTCTCTTACTTTTTGGCTTCTGATTAAGGGTGTTAAGGAACAGAAATAGAACGACTATAATTAAAGAAAAAGGAAGAAAAAAGATGACCCAATCAAAAGAAATCTGGAGAAAGGTGGTAATACTGGCTATCGTGGGAGGATTAGCCTTCTTTGCAATTACCTTCGCAATTTCCCTGCTAACTATTGCAGCGGATTATAGAGCTGCGGAGTCAATTTCTAATATTCAAACGGTTTGGGTTGGTGGTTTGCTTGTTGGTCTGATTATAGGGTGTTTCGTTAGTTATTTTTTGATTCGTTTTTTTGACAAGATTCCAACAAATAATCCAATTCTAAAATCCGTGATACTAAGCTTCATCGCCTTTGTCATTGCCATGATCCTGCTCGAAGCTCCCGCAAGTTTTAGGACGAGTGATGCCTTGTATTACTTGCTCATCGGCGTAATATTTAACGTGCCAAGGTTTCTCTTTGTTGGAATAGTTATTGGCTATCTTTACAAAAGGTTGTACAAAGGATCAAATTCAGCCATAGTTGCTTCCAAGTCTGCTCAGGTGGAATAGTTAAACAACCATGGAAACCCCAGCTACAGATCGAGCTAAGCGGCAGAAGTCACATGAGTTCTCCAAGAAACTGATTAAATTGACTATAGCGGGAGGTGCAGCCTTCTGGATAGTTGACTTCGCAATTTCCCTGTCGCCCATCGCAGCGGAGTATATGGCTGCCTTTTCAATTTCTTATCTTCCATTGGCTCTTGTTGAAGCTTTGGTAGGTGGTATGATTATAGCGTGCTTCGTCAGCTATTTTTTACTTCGTTTTTCTGAAAAGATTCCAACAAAGAACCCAATACTAAAAGCCTTGATTCTCAGCTTTGCAGCCATTGTCGTTATCGAAGTCCTTTCAACTTTTGGCAATCCAAGCAATGCCTATGTCTACCTTTTAGTCGACACAGTAATGAACATTCCAAGGATTCTCGCTCTTGAAATTGTTATTGGCTATCTATACAAAAGGCTGTACGGATCAGCCTAATCTGGGTTTGGGAT
>DATGZD010000081.1:0-32914 GCA_035297385.1 Candidatus Sulfotelmatobacter sp.
CTGAAAAAAACCACTGGCTTTGGGGACCTAAAAAAAATTCTCGGTGTAAATTCACGGACTCTATCAGATAAACTGAAAATACTCAAAGAACACGGTTACATAGAACGCAATGTCAATACTGGACCGCCCTTACGGGTTGACTATAAGCTCACGTCGAAAGGCAAAAACATTGTACTTCTCGCATTACCTTTGATTTACTACGCAAGCTCAGCATGAAGCATAATTCCTGCTGTATCATACAGTACATCTGCGAATTATGATTCTTGGATCAGGTGTACTAATGTTTAGTACGGTTTGTATCAATGCTTGGCTTAAAATACATTAATTGAGTAAAAATCAAATGGTGAAGCGTTTGCACACTGATGACAAGAAAACTCGTCGTGTCGCTTTCGTTGTAATAACTATTGTTTTCCTTGCTTCAGTGGCAGCCTTACTATACTGGGCAATAAACGTCGCAGCCGCTAGAATTAGTTCAAGAATTACAACTCACTCCTACTACGGCCTACTAAATGATTTTACAAGTAGTATTGTATTGGAAAGCGAGTTTGTTAGGCTAAATAACTGGGTTACTATTTAGAGCTTCTTCAGGGGAAGTACTACCTCTGTCGTTTCTTTTACTGTTTCAAAAACCATGCAGGTTAATGTTTTTTCGAGCCCATTAATTAACCGCAACTTATCAACCACAAATTTTCCAATCGCATCCACATTTTCTGCTCTCAGTTTTATAAGCAAATCCCAATCACCAGTTATTATGTAGACTTCTTGTACTTCAGGAAATCTAGCAATCTCCTCAGCTACAACTCGCTGTGAAACGGGTACATCATCAGCTTTTGCTCTGTATGAAACTGATGCCAAAATAAATGCTGCAGTTCCTGCATTCACCTTTTCTGGCGCTACTATGGCACGGTACTCTCGAACTATTCCTAATTGTTCCATACGCTTAATCTTTGCAAAGACTGTCGTTAATGGCACATTTACTCTCTTTGCGATCTGTTTGGCAGTCAGTTTGCTGTCACGTTGAATCAATGTAAGAATAGCTGAATCCTTCTCGTCGAGTTTATCTGTCATGAATTGTAATTATTACAATAAACATGTATTAAACTTTGTGTATTTTGACAAAATTCTAAGAAAAAGTATAAAAAATTTATAAATAAGTCTGCATATTGGTAACAGAATCCGAGAAGTAGAGATGAACGATGTGAAAAGCAAAAAGGCTGCAGTCCAACAATGTATTCAAGTCGAACTGCCTAAACCTCTAGATGTACTCTCAGAGAGTGAGCTTGAACGAAAAACATGTATTGGCAAAGTAATGACTCATACACTAAGAAGCCTTACATCCACATTTGTCGACAATGGTTTTCAATGGTTGCTACCAGTAGCCTTGAGTCAATCTACTGACCCATTATGGCCAGATCCTGGTGCTTCCATAGAGAAACGTATAGAAGTTGACATTTACGGTAAAACCGTTCGAACTACCGCAAGCATGATTATCCACAAATTAGTGGCCTCTTCATTAGCTTACCCAAAACTCTTCATTCTATCACCAAACGTTAGGATTGAGAAAGGTGAACGTGCATTTACAGGTAAACACATCTACGAGTTTACACAATTAGATTTTGAAGCACGTAATGCAACGTCAAGAGATATCTTCAATTTAGTCGAGATTGCGATCTGTACTCTGATAACTGGCTTGAAAAAAGATATGAAAACAGAATTGACTACTCTCTGCAGATGTGATGAGTTAAAAGTTCCGAGGAAACCCTTCAAAATCTATGAAAGATTAGACCTTGAAGCGAAATATGGAAATGATTGGGAAGCAGGCATTGCGGCAGAAATTGACGAACCAGTATGGGTAACCAATATTCCGCGTGAATTCTATGACTATGAGGATTTCAAGACAGGCAAATGGGACAACTATGATCTGTTCCTACCAAAATATGGAGAAGTACTCTCAGGCGCTAAACGTGAATGGGAGTACAAGAAAATTCTCGCTAAAATTGAACGAGATCAAATCAGAAAAGACAACTACGCCTTGATCTTAAAACTAGCCAAAGAAGGAAAATTGAAACCCACAGCAGGCGGAGGCATCGGTATGGAACGCTTGGTAGCTTGGATAACAGGTGCAAAACATATTGGCGAGACTCAACCTTTCCCAAGAGTGCCTGGCATAGTGAACGAATTATAGAAACTCAAATACAACAATGCAAACCCTTTTTCCTTTTTTGCCAAAAACTTTATTTCTTATAGTAAAGATTCACAGAGAGGAATCCTAAACCAAGTAAAGAAAAAGGTGAATTAACTGAACCCCTACCTTGAAGTTCTTCGTCCAAAACTAAGCAACACTGACTATGAAAAGTTAGATACAATAGCTAACCCTAACGTGCATGAATTTATAGCTAAAGCCAGTGACCTCTGTCATCCCGAAAGAATTTTTATCTGCAGTGACTCCGCTGAAGACCTTGCTCACATTCAACAGCAAGCAGTCGCAACAGGCGAGGAAAAAGCTATACTTATGTTGCCAGGACATACGGTCCATTTCGACGGTGTAGACGATCAAGGACGGGACCGTCAAGCAACAAAATATTTAGTTCCAAGGGGTATTTCTCTAAGTAAAGCCTTAAATCAGATAGATCGCCAAGAAGGTTTAGCCGAGGTTCGAGGCTTTCTAAAGGACTCTATGATCGGTCGTACGATGATTGTCCGTTTTGTATCGTTGGGTCCTGCAAAGTCTGTTTTCACAATTCTCGGCTTACAATGCACTGACTCATGGTATGTGTCTCATTCTGAAAGTTTGCTTTACCGCTCCGGATATGAAGAATTCTTGAAAGCAGGCGCAAAAAGCGATTTCCTACGAGTCTTACATTCAGCAGGAAAACTTGACGAGGATATGGTTAGTGTTGAACATGAAAAGAAACGCATATACATAGACAACATGGACAATACAATTTACAGCGTCAATACACAATATGCTGGCAACTCCGTAGGCTTCAAAAAACTTGCGTTTCGATTAGCCATCCGAAAAGCCAGCTACGAAGGTTGGCTTGCAGAGCACATGTTACTAATGGGCGTTCATGGTCCAAATAGCCGTAAAACCTACTTTGCAGGCGCCTTCCCAAGCGCATGCGGTAAGACTTCAACCGCCATGCTACCTGGAGAAACAATCTTGGGCGACGATATCGCTTACATCCGAGACATAGACTCCGTGGCAAGAGCAGTAAACGTTGAATCGGGCATATTCGGTATCATTCAAGATGTAAACCCAAAAGATGATCCTTCAATATACAAAGTACTCACAACTCCAGGAGAAATAATCTTCTCAAATGTCCTGGTTAAAGATGGAAGACCGTATTGGTTAGGTATGGGCAGAGAAATTCCAAAAGAAGGCGAAAATTTCTCTGGTGCATGGTACGAGGGCAAGAAGGATGAGTCAGGAAATGAGGTTCCACCAGCCCATAAGAATGCTCGTTATGCTGTCGCACTCAGTGCTCTCGAAAATTGTGATCCTGAACTTAATAATCCTCAGGGAGTTGAATTAGGTGGAATAATGTACGGTGGTCGCGATGTCAAGGCTTACGTGCCTGTTCAACAAGGATTTGATTGGGAGCATGGCGTAATCGCGTACGGTGCTTCACTCGAGACTGAAACTACTTTTGCCATTGTCGGAGAAGAAGGCGTGCCAGAGATTAATGTGATGAGTATTCAAGATTTCATCTCTATTCCGTTAGGACAGAACATTAGGAACAACTTAGAGTTTGCTAGGAAACTCAAGAAAGCACCATTAGTCTTTGGAGTAAACTATTTCCTTAAGGAAGTTGGCGACGGAAGATATGTGAACGAAATCCAAGACAAGCATGTTTGGGTGAAATGGATGGAACTGAGAGTGCATGGTGAGGTAGATGCGATTGAGTCTCCGACGGGTTATCTTCCAAAGTATGAAGATTTAAGAAAACTGTTCAAGCAAGTGCTAAACAAAGACTACTCTAAAGAGGACTATGTGAAGCAGTTTACAATTCGTGTTGCTGAGAATCTAAGTAAGATTGAACGAGTTACACGTTTCTACCAAGAAAACGTATCTGACACTCCACTGGAATTGTTTGGCATACTGTACTTACAACGTCAGCGTTTACTTAGAGCTAGAGAAAAATACGGTAATTACATCTCGCCTGAATGTTTTGAAAACATAGCTAGTAATGAATACCCTGAGAACGTTTTCAAGCAAACGTTAAAAGTGCCTCAAATGTGAACTTTAGATTCATAACGGTTAATATATTAAGTAAATACTGTGAAGCCAAATAGAAGGTGCTAAGAAATGGCAATTAACACTTCAGGAAAAACTGGGTCATACTCAGTAGATTTGACAAAGATCGATGGCGATGGTTCTTTTCCCTGTCCTAAATGTGGGAATGTGATTTCTCCGGAGGATGAAAGCGAAGAGACATACAAGATTGTTAGCACCAAAATTCTTAACGATCAACTTGTTGAACTCGTCGTCGAATGTAGTAGTTGTGGTAGCGTTATACGCTTGGTTGGTTTTGAGGCAGCCGTCGAGGGCATAGCCAATAAGTAGCTACAGTTCTACTTCTTAATTTCTTATCGAAGCTAAGGATTAATCCTGTAGTTCAGTCAAGCAGGCGCCATCAAAAGCAGCGCTGTCAATTGTATAGAGCATCAGCCGTTCATCAGTAAAGGAGACAGCTGATGCAAAAACATTCCCATTGGATTATGAGTGGACAATGTTGCGAAAATACAGATGAAGATAAGCAGGAAATTTAGGCTACGCATTGTTTCTTGCCGTTTCCTGCATTATAATTCAGACGGGAGCCCGAACTCCAGTCTGAATTATTAGCGAACAGATAAGATGTAATAAACTTGATTGTTTGTTTGTTGAACAAAACTACAATTATTCAGCACTAAACTGTAAGTGGAAACGATAAAGTAAAAGCGGCAATTAAGATGACAGTCAATATTTTCCGGCTAGTGGATACTTTGGACACATCGTCCAAGGGACCAGGATGCTTGAGAAATGACATAAAAATCACAATGAATGCAAATACTAAGAACTGTGTGCCTGAAAGAAGTAGAACAGCAACTGATGCAATAGTTAAGATGTATCGTAATTTATCGGGCACCAGTGATTTTGCAACATGGCCACCGTCTAACATTGCGGCAGGCAATAAATTAAGCATCGTTACTACCATGCCAGCCCAACCTGCCCAAGCAATGGGATGTAATGAATAACCATTGTATGCACCTGTTAAAGGTGGAATTAAGTGTAGATAATCTAGGGCAGGTAGCAGAATGTACCACCAGCTTACTGGCATCAGAGATAATCCTTCACCCGCTGGAATAGTCGTCGGAACCAAGAGCGTTAAGCCTACCGCGCTAAAAGCAAGAGCCACAATAAACCCTGCCAAAGGACCATTAGCACCAATGTCAAACAAAGCATCCCTGTTAGGTGGCAACGATTTTTGCATGATCACCGCACCTAGTGTACCAAGCGGTGGAGGTCCAGGAATAAAGTAAGGAGATGTTGCTTCAACCTTTTTTCGATTCGCTGTTATCTTATGCCCCATCTCGTGTAATCCGAGAACGGTCATTATGGCTGCTGAAAAGATTATTCCACTTAACACTGGATTTAGACCGGTTCCGCCAAAACTAAAGTAGCCTGTGATGAACGTTGTGACAATTGTAGCGATGAAGAATGCCCAATATATTTTTTTGTTGCTGGGCTTTACAGAAGGTTTAGTTATAACTCTTAGGACAATCCGATCTTCTTTTCTTAATAGAGCGATAAGATTCAATTCTTTAAGCTTATTTAGCAATTTCAAGAAGGGCTGCTTTGTTTCTTGAGGCCACTTAAGATAGTAAGTAGACGTACCATTTTGGATTAATGCTTCTTCAACTTCAAACTCTGACCTAACAATTTGAGTAATTCGTTCAAAGTCTGTTTGCTGCAGAGCAGGTATCTCATGGTTTTCTTTTGGTGTTTTAGTCATTAATCTTTGCTCTATTGACATTTTCAGTTTGGATATGTACCATTTGGTAGAGGGCTTCGCCTAAAAACATTATGACTTTAACAACATTCTTTTGAGAATAAATTTGAAAGCGCTGCAAAGATTTATATCGTTAATCTTAGCGTGATTTTCAGTATTGTGTTTCAAAAAAATTAGTAATTTTCGGGGCTCAGCAGATGGGACTTGAATGGAGTGGAAATAGAAGGAGTTTGTAATTCTATAAAAATCAGCTATGTCTCAAATGTGCTTACGAACAAGGGAACCGAGCTGCTTGATGAATTTATTGAGTAAGCAGCAACAGTTGGTTTAGGCTACAAGGTTATTAACATTGATTGAGGGGTATGATAATTTCAGAGTTTAACATCTGATTTCTGTTTCTCTAGTATCATGTACATGTGTACGTTTATGGGGATGCGTGTACACGAGTGTGATTTTTTTGTTGATCTTGTCTACAGAAAGATTATATAGTAATACATCCGATGTTGCGGATACGCGAAAAATTTAGGAGAGAAAAAGAAAAAAATGCAAAGAATAAGCGCAAAAATCATAACTGCGTTGCTTCTCGGAGCATTATCCTTAACACTTGTTCCACTCGCATTCGCATCCACAGACATACTAATCAATGATGAAACAGCTCCACAGGATACCATTACACCCGTTCCAGCAGGAGGTAACCTTGACCTTAACTTTAACGGTGTTACTTTCTCTGGTAGCCAATTCTACTTGGTGCTAAGCCAAGATGGCTTGTTCCAGAGGTCAGTTGGGGATGTGCAGTATACTCCCTTGTTCGACCGGTTAGCTGTATTTACTCCTGCAAATACCACAGTTTCTGGGACTGTTGCTTTTCCAGGTAGTTGGCTTTGTGGCTTTGGCTGGGTTTATGGACCAATACCATTGAATATTGCTGGAGGAACCTACTACATCAAAGCATTTGATAATGAAACAACTCCTACAGCTGTGACTCAAGGCTTCACTGTTGCTGCATCCTTACGAATCATACCGACAACAGGTATCGCAGGAACACCTATCATTATCAGCGGAAGCACTTTCCCAGCCAACGCATTGGTAAACCTCACGTACGATTCGACACAGACTGGCTTAGTAAGTCTTGCAAATAACATTCAAACAGATGTACTAGGTCAATTCAACTACACCATGCCTGCACCTGACCTTAAACAAGCAGCCACAATAGGAGATAATACAGTGGTAACTGATGACATTGAGTTCAATGCGACAGCTGATGGAACCACCGTATACTATGCAAACTACACCGAGAGCCGAAGAGGCTTAATACAACTCGGTCGACCCGACACCAGCGGTGTAGCTGGCAATTTACAGAACGCCACTGTCGGAATCTACGGAAACGAAACTGATTTCACATCAACCATTTCAGTAGATATAGGTAACACATTCAGAATTATTGGCAACAACTTCTATCCAGGCGTCGTTACCATGAAATGGGATAACACCATAGATCTTGCCCCAACTGGTAACACTGCAGATGCTGCTGGCTACTTTAATGCAACTTTCAGCGTACCAGCAACAGGCTTCGGTAAGCATAGTATAACTCTCATTGATGCAGGCCTACAAGTCTTCGCTGTCTACGTAAACGTCGTTCCATCAATAACTATAACCCCAGACAGTGGACCAACAGGTACAACGGTCACTGTAAACGGTTTTGGCTTCCCAGCATCCGTTGGAGGAGACGTCTACAATGCAGCTGTCACCTTCCAGGGTGCAACAGGCGATATTGCCGGAGCTTTAACTGATGCAAACGGCCAATTCAGTCTCACCTTCACCGTTCCAACTGGCTCTACTGGCGGAGTACACCTAGTTGCTGCAACAGCAAACATGAGTGGATTCACACCTGTAGCAGGATCATTCACAGTGCTTTCAGCCTTTACTGTCAGCCCAACATCGTTCTATGCCAACTCCTCAGCTGCAGTCGTCGCGACCGCAACCGGGTTTCTACCAGAATCAACCTACATCGTTACAATTGACAATGTATTCTCGCCATTCTCAAGCATATATGTCGAAGCTGATTCAAGTGGCACAATTGCACTCACCTTTATGCAGGCAGGATTCCAACCCGGAGTGCATGTGGTTGCCCTGTATGAGATGTATGGAGACAACACACCAGTTGCAAATGCTACTTTCACAGTGCTTAGTCCAGTAGCTGTTCAACAGAATGCAATGCTCACGGCAATCAATGCAACAGTTACTGCAATAAACAACAACCTTGCAACACTATCAGACGGCACCACAGTCCTATTGAATGCTATTAATGCTTCATTAGCTGGGGTTAGCAATGGCTTAGCTGTCGTGAACACAAACGTCGGGACATTAACGACATCGTGGAGCTCCATCAATGGAACCTTATCGAGTGTTAGCGGAACAATTGGAACAGTCTCAACTACAATTGGATCAATACAGACAAACCTAAGCTCAATTGGCACAACAGTAACAAAGCTTGATGGAAACGTAGCAACGGTACAAACAGATGTTGGAACAATCAAAGGAACAGTCACAGAAACCAACGGTAAAGTAGCAACAATACAAACAGATATTGGCACGTTACAAGCCGATGTTAGCTCTGTAGATACTAGCGTTAAGGATGTTCCAAGCCAGGTAAATGTACCAATTTGGATCGCAGTTGTGCTTGCTCTCGTAGCCGCAATAGCAGCTATCGCAAGTCTATTATTAGTTCGCCGAAAGATAGCAGGTTAAAATAAGTCCCCTCTTAAAATGCGGGACAATCCCTTTCTTTTCTGTTTTTGTAAACTTTCAACTCATAGCGCACGCTTATACGGTGCTGTATGTAGTCTTCACTTCTGTTTTAGATATGTATTTTGTATTTGTATTTCTGTTTAACTTGTCTTCAATATGGTGTAGCAAGACACAATATTTAATAGTAGCGAGATCTGCAACATAGCTACGGAGAACTAAAGATGCCCAAGCTACCTGGAAAACTTAAACTCAAGAGTCCACTAGGCGCAGCCAAAAAGACCAAGATTTCTGTTCACTTCAAAAAAGGTCAAAAACAGCAACAAGTAGTTCAAGCCCCTCCTCCTCAGCAAGTACCAAAAGGGCTTAAGATTATTGAAAAATACCCACTCTACGAACCCTTCTCACAAGTTGCTATAGTTCAAAGCCCCAAGACCGGCGAGTACAAGTATATGCTAGATGAACTACAGCTCGATCCTCTTGAAAGAGGTGTTTATAATCGTATTTTGGAAATACTTCTCGCTGAAATAGAATCACCGAAAGAAGAAATCGCTGACCCACGCAGATTTTTTGCGGAAGAAGCAAAAAAAATTGTAGATAAATATCGAATCAGTCTAGGTTGGCTACCTGACGTATCATGGTACAAGATCCTCTATCACGCAGAACGAGACTTGGTCGGCTTTGGCAAAATTGACGCACTCATGAGGGATCCCAATATAGAAGATATCTCCTGCGACGGAGTTAACAAATCAGTATACATATGGCATAGAAAATTCGAGAGCATCGAAACAAACCTACAGTTCGAAGACGATGAAGGTCTAGATAATATGATCGTTAAACTTGTCCATATGGGTGGCAAACATGTTAGCTCGGCCTTTCCAATTGTCGACGCATCTCTTCCTGGCAAACATAGACTTGCAGTATGTTATAGACGTGAAGTCACACCTTTTGGAACCGCATTTACTATCAGAAAATTCAGGGAAGATCCATATTCAATAATCGACTTAATTAACATTGGCACATTCTCTGAAGAAATGGCAGCTTACTTCTGGATGTGCTTAGAAAATAGGGCATCTATCATGGTTCTCGGAGGAACAGCCTCTGGCAAAACAACATCTCTTAACTCGTTAACCTGCCTGATTAAGCCAGGTAGCAAAATCATAACAATTGAAGAAACAGCAGAACTCAACTTGCCACTTGATAACTGGGTTTCTCTCATCGCCAGGCAAAGCTATGGTTTAGGCGGAAGCAACGTAGGCGAAGTAGCCTTGTTTGATTTGGTAAAGACCTCTATGCGTCACCGTCCTGACATCCTCGTCGTGGGCGAAGTCAGGGGTCAAGAAGCATACGTTCTCTTCCAAGCTCTAGCCACAGGCCACGGTGGCATGTGTACGATGCATGCTGAAAACTTGGGTTCAGCAGTTAAAAGGTTAACTCAGAAACCCATGGATATCTCTCCAGCCTATATTCCACTTATGAACATCGTTCTCTCAATACAGAGGGTTCACTTAACGAAGAACAATGAGAAACGTGCTTATAGACGAGTCATTGAAGTCAACGAAATTGCTGACTATGAGGATTATCGCAACCCATTCAAATGGAATCCAGGCAAAGACGTACACGAGATAGACTTAGAACACAGCGTAATGCTTTCAACAATCGCTGAAAAACAAGGTACAACAAAGGTAGCTTTGCTCGAAGAGATTGGACGGCGAAAAGAGGTCCTGCATTGGATGCGGGAACGCAATATAAGAAGCTACAAGGATGTCGCTGCTATAATAGCCGAATACTATGCAAGACCAAAACAGATTTATGAAAAAGTTGTAGCGGGGGAGGAGCTAAGAGTTGCCGCTTCTAAAGAAGCTTGAAAGCTTCTCTTTCCAACTTTATGGTGGCATTGCGCCACGCTTCATGAAGTATCTTCCTTCAGTCAAGAGTATGCTTGAAAAAGCAAATATCAAAATTTACCCTCAAACCTACGTTTCACTCATGTTGCTTATAGCAACTCTAACCATTCCAATCACTATTGTATCGACTGTTCTTGTGGCTCTTTTTGGGTTATTACCCATTATTGCCTTGATTCCCTTTCCTCTCTACATAATGGGTGGCTTTATCCTCATTCCTATGTCCAAGGCCAGCGATCGATCATCGGGCTTAGAGCGAGAGATGCCTTTCGCCGCGGCTTACATTAGTGTTATGGCTTCAGGAGGCATTGCGCCTTACAGCAGTTTTAGGCGACTGTCAGAAATCGAACTAATGCCTGCTATGCAAAACGAAGCCAGAGAAATTACTAAAGATGTTGAAATTTTTGGAGTCGATCCCTTATCAGCCCTGGAGAATGCAGCGAAAAAGAATCCGTTAGATGTATTCAGAGATTTCCTCTCAGGATACGCTTCAACTGTCATCATAGGCGGCGATATTGGACACTTTCTTGAAAGAAAAGCAGAAGATATATTCAAGACACGCGCTTTGCGAGTTAAGGCCGCTGCAGAAAGACTTGGAATGCTGCTAGAAACATTCATTATCGTTATGGTTATGATGTCTCTGTGCTTCTACATCCTATTTAGTGTCGACGCAATATACAGTGTTGGCACAGGATTGTACTCAGGCATAATTCTATACACATACCTGTTTACACCATTGCTCTCAGCATTGTTCGTTTACTTAGCTCATAGTATGCAACCAAAGACTCCTGTTACCGATATGCGCCCTTACAAGGTGTTTGGAGTATGTGGCGTAATTGCCATAGGCTTGTTTCTGTTGCTTCAATTCCTAAGCGTTGACTTACCATTAGCAGCAGCTACTGCACTGTTCATCTCAACCGCTCCCGCAGCCTTCGTGCAAATGAAATTAGCAAAACAGAAGAACGGTCTCGAATCAGGCATTAATAGTTTCCTCAGAGACCTGACTGAGGTTAGGAAGACTGGATTATCGCCCGAAAAATGTATAGAAAGCTTATCCAATCGTGACTATGGGATATTCAGCAAGGAACTTCGCAAAATCAGTTCAGAAATTTCGTGGGGAATTCCTGTGAAAAAAGTAATAGGCGATTTCCTAAAGAGAACAAAAAGCTGGATGAGTCAAATAGTCATGTTCCTCCTTGTCGAGACTATTGACGTTGGAGGCGGCACTATTCCTATGATTGAGTCGCTTGCTAGATTCAACAATTTGACACAAGAAGTTGAAAAAGAAAAAAAGATGCAGACTCGACCATACATTTTCATGCCCTACCTAGCTTCAATCTTACTCGTTGCCACAACAATAATGATGATGAGTTTCACCACAGGCACTCTAACTGTTAGTGTCCCCGGAGCAACCCTTCCAAATAGAGACTTTAGCCTAATGAAAACAATATTCCTCACATCAGTGATATTTCACAGTTACCTCATTGGAATAGTCGCTGGAAAAATTAGCGATGAATCAATTGCAGCCGGATTCAAACATGCAGCAATACTCGTGGTTATCTCCGCATTAGCCGCAGAGATCATGCCCATGCTCCTAAATATGTAATCGGAGTGAAGAAACTGTGAAATCCAAACGAAGTCTAAGACATAACAAAGAAGCCGTTAGTCCCGCCGTTTCCACGGTTATCATAACCGCAGCGTCAGTTGTCCTTGTATTAGTAGCTGGCAACTATGCCCTCCAAATTTTGGAGAGTCAGCGAGCAATAGCTGAGTTTGACACAGTACAAAAGTCGATTCTGTCCTTCGACGACGCTGTACGTGACATTGCATGGGATCAAAGTGGCTCCCGTTCAATTCGTTTTACTAATAGCTATGGTAACATGCGACTAATTGCTGGCGGCAAAACCCTTAACATAAGCTCATCAGGGTTGAATGGCACTCTAAGTTATGAATTTACTACGGCCGCTATTAAATATCAAATAGCGACGGGTTATGGAATGCCCGCAGTAGGATCGTCCTACATATTGGGAGACGATTCCAACGTTATAGCCAAACTTACAGATAGCCTAGGTCAAGCCTTGATGAAGTATGAGTCTGGATACAATACAATTACCCTGAACTACAGAGTACGCGTTGGCGAAGAGGGCTCCATGGAAATTGGCGGAGCAAAAATAAACTACGTTGACATTTTTGTTATAAGATTGAACTGCAATAGTTCAACTATAGGTTCCGGAGATTTCAACTTAGCCTGCAAAAACATAGGGCTAAAGACAATACAATCAAGCACATTCAGGGTAACGAGCAATTATCCTCAAATTTCAGTTTCTGACGGCACAAAGTCTAATCACTTAGATTTGAATTTGCCCGTTAACAGCCTTGTTATTTTCAATACAATAATTGCCGATGTGAGAGTAAGTTACTAGAGGGATGAGAAATGGCAGCACCTGCGATGAGTTACTTGATTTGCAGTATGGCTTTAATAGCATTAATTATAGTGCTACCTGCCTTTTTTTCGATAGAACGAAATAATGTTGCTGAACGAATGGCAGAGAGAGAATTGACAGAGATTTGCGATTACACTTCCAACACATTGGAAAATTTATTCATACTGGCAAACTCCACAGACTCTAAGACACTAACTGTAACTAAGGAACTGCTTTACATGCCAATAACAGTTGAAGACTCCTTCTATACGATGAAAATTGTTTCTGCTCTAGATAATTCTAATGCTGCTCAGGTAACGGCGTTTCTAAATAATAAACCTTGGGTAAAAGGCAGTTCTTGGCTTATTCCTGGTTTGAAAGTATATGAGGATCCGTTAGCAGTCAATGGCACGTCAATAGTGGCAGGATGCACGAGAGACAACAATGTTTTCTCAGTTTGGATAAGAGAAGTGTGAGTGTTCTATATGGTTAACATGATACTTCGCTTGAAAAATTATTGCTACGTTGTTTCTACTTTAGGAGCTTTGAATTATGAACACTGTATATGAACACATAGTGGCTATTCTTGTCGTAGGCGCGATCTTTGTCGGAACTGTAGTCGCTTTGCCGGCTACGATTAATGCGAACCTGCAGACAGTGGACCAACAGCAATTGAGGAATACAGCGTCAAATGTTTTTGATTCCATGCTACTCGGAGTGGGGTCTCCTTCCAATTGGGGGTCCAAAGTATCCTTTGATCAAGACGGCAATCCTCATTTTGATGCAGCGTGGGTTGAGAGGTTTGGACTTGCATGTGCTGACCCATTTTCAAAGTATGTCCTGGACTCCGATAAAGTTCAAAGACTTAACCCGACCGAACTCAATTACGAAAGTGTGCGTAAATTGCTCAATATTCAGAATGATTACGGTTTTCAATTTTCTATCTATCGCCCCTTCAGAGTAGCATCGAGCTTGAATATCAATGGCAACACTGTTTACTTTTCTGTTACTGTTACACGCACTGAGGATGGAACGCCTATTCCCAATGCTGCAGTAAAAGTAACAACCTATGTGACTGCTGCATACATCAACAAAACTAAGACTAGTACACCAATAGATGTTCCTGAGTATATTACAAGTCCCATGGCTCCTGTTTATGGATATACGGGTGTCACGGGCAATTATCAGAATACCACTAATGTGTCCTTTAGCGAGTACGCCCTTGACTCTGCTGTTGCAATAATGGAAATCACTGTAGCCGGTATGTCAACGACTGTAGTCAAACAAAATGATTATTCATATGTCCGATACATTAATGTGACCACTTATGGCGACAATGTCATTCTCTCAATTAGGGGGTCAAACCTCTCTACAGGTGAATCTCCGAATTCAAGGCAAATTTTGGATGCAGTAGCTTACGATTCTGAGAATAGCGCCTTGTTCGACTTACTCGATGACCCCACCAAAGTCAATTGGGGAGTTGGAAAGCAAAATGCAACCATGCTCTTTCCTGGTCTCAGGTCAATAAATCCAACTGTTCTACTGATGGTTCTTCAAATTCAAGTAAATGCTGAAACACTTCCTGATGGAACGAAGGTGCCTGGAGGTAAGAGATTAGTACTATGTGCGGGGCCTTTTTCTTTTGCGGATTCCGGAAAAATCTATGAATTCGGCGGAGACTTAACAAGTAGAACTCCGATAGCACTAATGCGTCGTCTAGTTGTCATTTCGGATATGACGTACGTTGCAACATTAGCTTTTTGGAGAGAATGAATGTGAAAAAATTTAAGAATACAAGAGGACAAATGAGAGTAATCGAAACAATCATTGCTTCTTTCTTTATTGTCGCAGCTCTATCTTTCTTCACTATTTTCGCGGTAAGTCCTCCGAGTCTTGGATATGAGATGACAGACCTCGAAAAGACAGGTTATAGTGCATTGCATGATTTAGATCAGCAGGGTTTACTTACTCAATTAGTTTACAATTCAAGATGGGATGATCTCCGAACGGTTCTTAAGATGACAATGGCTAACGATGTATATTTCAATTTGACCATCAAAGAGTTGAGTGGATCGATTTGCAATGGTGGTTCACCAATTCTTTATGGAGATTTGAGTATATTCTCTCAAGCAAAGAATATTGCTTCAGTAACCTATTGTCTAGCAGGCATAACAAATTACAGTCCAAGAATCATAGTGTTAGAACTTACAAGGGGTTGATACGAGTGGAGTCAAGAAGATCGAAAAGAGGCCAGTTTGTGATTATAGCAGTTATGTTGACTGCTATAATGATAGTTTCAATAGGTGCATTAATGCATAATGCAATAACATACTACAAGCACGAACCCTGGGAAGAATATTCAACTCTAATAGGTGATATTGAACTAAATTCGCGCAGATTGGTTGGACTTAGCTTGGCCGGTTACACCAATCCACCTAAGGATGGATCTATACTGGAATATAACCTTGTGAAATGGCAGAATGACTTAAAGGC
Source organism: Candidatus Sulfotelmatobacter sp. (assembly GCA_035297385.1). GTDB lineage: Archaea > Thermoproteota > Bathyarchaeia > Bathyarchaeales > Bathycorpusculaceae > UBA11855. Next base: position 15,559 of record DATGZD010000081.1, read on the forward strand.
AATTTATCCAACTAAAGGAATTATCCTAAACTCTTCCAGCTATTCACTAAGTGATGCTCCCGATAGTTCAAATCCCACAGCCACGGCTAGTTTTATCCTTAACATAAGCTCAATTGGTTTGAAAGGGTATACTTTCTCAGTCATAGCGTCTTTGCATCTAACAATCAAACCCGCAAGCGCCCCCTACAATTTTACTGCTATCGTAACAAAGGAGACCGGTGAACCCGTCAGTGGTCTAGGAGCGGGAAACTTTAGGATAAACGGTACTGCACCGACCACTGTTAATCCCATTTATGAAGATAATACGCTGGTATACAAAATAGCTGTTCACAGTGCATCACTTACATTAATCGAGGTCTCGGATCAAAGAGGTATCCGAGCGCAGGTCTAAATTCAATTCAAAAATACCTGTATTGTTCAGGTAGAGACACCCTTTCCTCAACTATCTCCTCGAACAATGTTTTTATAACCAAGAACCCGTTCTTCACCGTGATCTCAATTGCAAGAAATCTTCATAGCCTCAAGGATCACACTTTCTCTAGTTTTTCTACTCTACTCTTCCTGGAGTGATTACAAAACCAGAGAAGTCAGCAATCGAGTTTGGATGCTTTATGCACCTGCAGCTCTCGTTCTAATTCTCACTGAACTGCTTCTTTACGATTTTGGTAGATTGCCCCTCTTTGGATTAAGTTTCGGCATAACAGTTGTAATAGCTATACTGCTTTTCTACGTTGGCGGATTTGGGGGCGCTGATTCAAAAGCATTAATGTGCATAGCTCTTGCATTACCTTTCTCTGTTGGTACATTTCTAACCTCGCTTAATCCTCTGGGTGAGTCGCCACTTGCTCAGAATATTTTTCCTTTGACAATCTTTAGTAACGGCGTATTATTTGCGGCAGCAACTGCTGTCTACATGTTTCTTTACAATATTGTGTGGCATTTAAGAACTGGTAAGAAATTCTTTGAAGATACTTTGACGCAGCAATCTTTAGGGAAGAAGTTGCTAGTTATGATTACTGGTCATCGAGTTTCATTGCAGAAACTGAAAGATACATGGCATATATACCCGTTGGAAGATATTCAAGCAACTAATAATTCGCTTAAAAGAATTCTTCTTGCAGTACCTAAAGATGAGGGACGAACAGAAGTTATATCACGATTATCAAAAGCAGTTGAGAGTAGAGAAATAGATGAATATATATGGGCAACACCAGGATTGCCTATGTTAATCTTCTTAACTGCTGGCTTAATTGTTGCGCTGTTCTTTGGTGATATTGTTTGGATCTTGCTTAGCGTAATTCTTCGCTAAACTTTTTCGCGACAATATTTACGTGTGTAGGCTTACTTCTTTTTAGAAATGAAAACGACGCAGTTGTCATAAGAAGTGACCCAAAACCCACAAGAGAGAATGCGTATACTTGGTAAGGATATTCAGTACCTAAAGACATTGAGGAATTAGATAGCCCTTTAACTTCTGGTTGCAGCGTATATGAATACAAGAAAGCACTGGCTGCAAACAGCATGATTGCTGTTAATAGTAGAAGTATCTCAATTTTGAATTTCATAATGTTAACCTCAGACCGTCACTAACCCCTTTCTCTAATTCTTACTCCGTGGATGGCAAAGGTATTTAGGTTTTTCGGAAGAATAGGCATAAGGAAGCCTAAATCATGAAGAGCGCAACAGACGAATTAACAAATCTATTGAACAACATTCCAAATGATATTCATGTCGCAGTTATGCCAGATTTCTTTCTTGACAGATTGATCACACTTAATCAAGCACCCTCTGAGTTTGCAAAAAACCTCCTAGACATAGCAGGCAGAAAAGGAGGCAGTATAGATGGAATACCCGAAATGGATATTCGCGGCGGAAACGCAGTAAATACTGCTTCTGCATTAGCAATGCTGGGTGTAAAAGTCACACCAATTATTTGTACGAGTAGGCTTGGTTTGCACTTGTTGAACTTTCATTTAAAGCCGTTGAATGTGGACTTGACACATGTTAAGGTCATGGACAGAGCTTCATTAACTACAGCTTTAGAACTAACAAGCGCTGGTGGTAAAGTTAATGTGATGGTTAGAGATTTAGGTTCATTAGAAAGTTTTGGTCCAGCAGATTTATCTGACGCTGATTATGAAGTAATAAGAACTGCTGATTACATTTGTGTTTATAATTGGGCCGGAACCAAGAAATATGGAACAGAATTAGCTCAAAAAATCTTTCGAATTGTTAAAGCCGATGGGAAAGGCAAAACATACTTTGATACAGCTGATCCCATTCCGAATCGAGAAGAAATTCCTCAACTCATGGAAAAAGTCCTGAAAACTAAAGACATAGACGTCTTAAGCATCAACGAGAATGAAGCAATTACTTATGCATCTTATCTAACAGGTGAGTTTACTGGGCACGTTGACATATTAAACCTCGACAATTTAGCCTTAGAGTCTGCTCGTGTAATAGCTGGAAGTCTAAGTGCCAGAATCGATTTGCATACCACGACTTTTTCTGCGAGTTTTACGAATCAAGACGAAAAACTGGTTCCAGCCTTTCGAGTTCCCACACTGAGGGCAACAGGAGCGGGCGATGCTTGGAATGCTGGTAATATTTTTGCTGACTTGTGTGGTTTATCTGATGAACATAGGTTAACCCTAGCCAATGCAGTCTCAGCGTGTTACCTCACAGACCGAGATGGCATGCATCCTACTCGTAGACGTCTGCTTCATTTTTTAGAGCAACAGAAAGCATAGCCTCTAGATGGATTGTATTATGGCAAAGCATAAATTAAGTTGTATTTGTAGCTGTAATCCTACCGGTGAATAGAGATTGTCTGCTTTACAAAAAATTGATTTCGAAAGTTTGTTCAGAGCTTACGACATTAGAGGTATTTTTCCAGAACAATTAAATGAAGAAGTCGCATTCATTTTGGGCGCAGCTTTTTCAGAATTTCTTGGAAATCATGGTCAAGTCATCGTCGGTAGAGACGTAAGATTGAGTGGCCAACAACTCCAAAAAAGCTTGATTTCAGGTTTAATATCAGGTGGCCTTGATGTTTTTGACGTTGGAGTAGTATCGACGCCAATGGTGTATTTCATCACGAATAAACTAGGGAAGAATGCAGGCATAATGCTTACTGCCTCTCATAACCCTCCTCAATGGAATGGGCTGAAGCTGTTTAGCCAAAACGGATGTATTTACGGAAGGGAAATGGATAGGATTAGACAAATCGCCAAGCAGATCAAACCAGATAAATTCAAAAAGATAAACAGCGGAAAAATAGTAAATTACAACAGCATTTTTCAAGACTACGCAGATTTTATCTCAAGCCACATTCATATAAAAAGGAAACTGAAAGTCGTAGCGGATACCGCAAATGGAGTAGCCGGATTATTCGTTCCCTCGTTATTCGAGGCACAAGGATGTGAAATTCTCACACTAAACAGGGAGCCTGACGGTAGATTTCCAGCTCATCTTCCTGAACCAAAAGAATCAACATTAGGTGAGTTGAAGAAGCAAGTTGCTAAAATTGGAGCAGACTTCGGTGTCGGTTATGATGGAGATGGTGATCGAGCAGTCTTTCTAGATGAAAAAGGTAGAATCATTCCAGGCGATTTAACATTGCTAATTTTCGCTAAAGACGTTCTGGAACGGCAAAAAGACGCCAAAATTATCTGTGAACTTAGCTGCTCTTTAGCTGTCGAAGAATTCGTGAAAGCTCACGGCGGAAAATCAATTGTTGAAAAAGTCGGACATACCTTCATAATGGATAGAATGATTTCAGAAAATGCAGCTTTAGGTGGTGAGAAAAGCAGTCACCTCTATTTTGTTGAAACAAAAGGAGGAGATGATGGGATTTTTGCCAGTTTACGAATGGCAGAAATTTTGGCCAAGGATACCAAAAAACTCTCTGAAATCTTCGATTCCTTACCAAAATATCCTTCCATCTACAGAGAGGGTTTTGCTTGTACCGATAAAGCGAAATTTCAAGTCATTGAAAAATTAAAAACTAAATTTAAGTCTGAAGGCCGCAACTTCATAGCTATAGACGGAATAAAACTGTTGGAGGAAAACGGATGGGTATTGATAAGGCCATCTAATACTGAGCCAATTATAAGAGTCACCGCTGAAGCCAAAACCGAGGAGAAACTCCAAGAACTCAACGATTTTGCAGAGAAGGAATTGAACCAAATGATAAAGGAGTGTTAAGATGCAAGAGGTTATTCTTGCTAAGAGCAGGAAAACGTGTTTTTCCCTGGCACTGAACAAGCCAAAGCCAATGTCCCAAACTCCTTGGAAAACCACTAATTCAATGCGTAATTGAGAATTTAAAAGCAATGTGTTAACCAATTTTGTCATTGTAATGGGGTATGGCGAAGAACAGATGGAACATTACTTGAGAGATAGCGAAGCATTTGATATTATCCAACCTGGAGTAATCGGATGATTAGTTTGGCTGCAATGGGAAAACGCGAAATATTTCTTCGATAGGCTGGAAAGGTTTATTTTTAAGCCTACAGCTAACATTGCACCGTTGGCGGATAATCTTGTCCGCTGGGATGTGGTCCCTTCGGGGACTGAACCAAAAACAGTAGAAGAACATAGAAAACATGTTTGAAGGTTAAAGGTGAAAAAATTGGCGTACAAATACATAGCTGAAGAATGGGCGAAGCCTGAAAAATCATTTGTAGAAGAACTCATGCGTCAGCGTTTAATAGAATGGAGAAAACAGCAAACAGTTACACGGATTGAAAGACCCACACGATTGGACAAAGCAAGAAAACTAGGCTATAAAGCAAAACAAGGCTTTGTCATTGCACGGACTAAAGTTCGGCGAGGAGGATTACGCAAGATCAGGCCAAAAGCCGGACGTAGACCCAAACGTATGGGTGTTAATAAATTCAAGCCAGCGAAAAGTTTGCGGCTTATTGCTGAAGAACGGACAGCACGAAAATTTCCCAACTTAGAAGTCTTGAATAGTTATTGGGTTGGCGAAGATGGTAGATCTAAATGGTTTGAAGTCATCCTTGTAGACCGAAGTAGTCCAAGTATAAAGAATGACAAAGACATTAACTGGATAACTGAGAAACAACATAAACGAAGAGTCTACCGAAGCTTAACGAGTGCAGGAAAGAAGATTCGAAGCTTACGAAACAGAGGCAGAGGAGCAGAAAAAGTTAGACCCAGCAAACGCAAAGTGCCAAAAGGAGAACACTAAAAATGCATCATATCAAACCACAAATACTCAAAGCTAATGAGAAACAACGATGGGGAAAAGGCTTTAGCCGTGAAGAATTAAAGAAAGCAGAAATTAGTTTAGTTGAAGCAAGACGCATTGAATTACCAGTTGATTTTCGAAGACGAACTGCGCATGATAGCAATGTTGAAGCGATAAAATCTTACGTTGAACATATAAAAGCTGTACATCAACCTAAGCCAAAACCAGCGTCTAAGGTAACTGAATCCACAGCGAAATCAACAGAGAAGTTAACTAAGACTAAGAAAAGAAAAGCCTAAAAGGCAATAACCGCTAAACAGCAGAGCGGTGCCAACGTGCCTTCTAAACCTCCAATATCTTCAATAGGATACATTAATATCCGTGTTTTTGTACACGCCACTGAAGACCAAGAACGGGTCATAGCTGCTGTTCGAAACATATTGCCTTTGGGACTTCGAGAAAACGCAGTTTTCAAAACAACACAGTTAACAGGTCATCATGGAAACCCGATTACACTTGTCGAAACAGAGTTAACTGAAAGACCAAAACTCATAAATGTATTAGAAAAGATCGGACAAAACTTAACATCGCTAGACAAAGAAACGCTGACCTCCGAATTGAAACTGCATCTAGAGAAAGGAAACCTTTACCTTAGATTCGATAAACAACAAGCATTTTTAGGTCAACTACGATTTTCATCGAATGACCCAATTCACTTACAAATTCATTTTAGGAACAAAACTCCGGATGAGATTGTGGATATTTGTAGAGAAGCAGGACTTTTGCCATGAAACGCGTCTTTGCAGATCTGCATTTACGCTTACATACAAAAGATTTGATAAACGTTGAAAGAATTATCACTAAAGTTTCTGAATTAGGTTATGACTTAATTGCTGTGCCGTTTACTTTTGAAACACAGGAAAAAGAAATCATAAATTTCAGGAAAATCTGTGATAACGTTAAGATTGATTTTTCATCCAGAGTCGATTTAATTCCAAAAAGCAGGAATCAATTAATGTTCTTGCTCCGAAAATTGAGACGCAAATTCGAAATCGTCTGCGTGGTTTGTGAGAATAAGGAGATTGCCCGGCAAGCAGCCAAGGATAGACGTGTAGATTTAATAAACTTTGCATCTCTGAACTATCGAAATCGATTTTTTGATTGGGCAGAAGCAGAATTAGCTCACAACAGTCTTGCAGCATTAGAAATTGATTTTAAACCTCTCTTAATGCTAGAGGGTCCTGCCAGGGTTCGATTACTATCGACTTTACGTCGTGAAATATCTATCGCAAAGGAATTTCATGTGCCAATAGTTGTTTCTAGTGGCGTCGAAAAGGAGATGTTATTGCGAAAGCCACGGGAAATCGCTGCTTTTGTCTCTTTATTAGATTTGAATGAGAATCAAGCGCTAGATGCGGTTTCTACTAATCCTGCTGGTATTGTGTTACGAAATCGTGAAAAGTTGAGCCATGGATTTGTTGCGCCGGGAATTAGAGTTGTTAAGGAAGGGCATGATTGTTGAAACGAGTTAAACGCCGATACCTTGCAGTACAGGTTAATTGCGATGGAAAGTTGAGTCAGAGAGATTTTTTGGACAGTATTTGGAATTCCATTACGAGAATTTATGGCGAGTATGGAGCGAGTCAAACGAGTTTAGCTCTGATGGATTTTAGTGAAGAAAGCAAAACAGCTATAGTCCGAGTCTCATTAAAGACGTTGCAGCAAGTTCGGGCATCACTCGTTTCAATAACACAAATAGGAAGTACCGATGCTGCTATACATGTTATAGCCGTCTCTGGAACCATAAAGTCTTTACGCGATAAAAGGAACTTGCTGTAGAGATTATTTTAGAATGGTAAAGTTTTAATGGTTTAGTATAAGTAGTAGGTTGGCGATTTCTGATGAAGTTTGAGACTACACTTAAGGAAATTATTCCACGCACACCTAATGTTACGAGTTTTAGGTTTTCTCGGCCTCCTGAATTAGATTACAAAGCGGGACAGTTCTTCTATATTACAATCAAACCTACCGGCAAAGAGCTTAGTAAACACTTTAGTTTTTCCAGCAGCCCAACTGAAAAAGCATATATCGAATTCACGAAGAAATTTACTGACAGTGAATTCTCAACTGCTTTAAAACGATTTAAGATTGGTGATTGGACACTTATTGAAGCTCCTTTTGGAAAATTTGTATATGAGGATGAACGGAACGTTGGTATGCTCGCTGGAGGTATTGGAATAACTCCACTTCTGAGTATCTGCAAGTTCTGCACGGATTTGCAGCTATCGACTAAGATTACGTTGATCTATGGTTGTCGAACTGAGGCTGATATTGCGTTTAGACAAGAACTTGAAGCCATGAAGCAACAAAACAGAAACTTGAAAGTTGTTTTTGTCCTCAACCAAGCAGGTTCGAATTGGAATGGTCCTGTTGGAGTAATAGATGCAGACATGATTAAACGTGAAATTCCTGATTATAAAGAAACGACATTCTACACATGTGGTCCACCCGTAATGGTGGAGATCATGGAGAAACTTATTGAGAATTTGGGTCTACCAAAAACTCAGCTGAAGCGTGAATACTTCGCTGGTTACACGCCAGATCACAGTTAATACTGATTCTTCTATGGGTAGAATCTTCTTGTGGTTCTGGGAAACGGAATTGAATCGATTATATTCTCTAAATCCAGCATCCACGTTATGAGTCGCTCTAGTCCCATACCAAAACCGACATGAGGCACTGTGCCGTATCTTCGTAGGTCCAGGTACCAGTCATAGTCTTCAGGCTTCAGCCCCATATCTTTTATTCGTTTTATAAGAATATCTTTGTCATCTTCTCTAGCACCGCCTGTTGAGATTTCACCAATTCGGGGTACAAGCATATCTGTAGACATTGCAATTTCTGGGCGGTCTCGATAAGTTTTGCAGTAAAATGCCTTTATTGCGGTCGGATAATCATAAATAAAGAAGGGTTTGCCAATTTCGTCTGCCAAGAGTTTCTCATCTTCATAGCCTAAATCGTCACCCCATTTGAGTTTTGACCCTTTAGCTGCAAGTCGTTCAATAGCCTCACTATAGGTCATTCTCAAGAAGGGTGTTGAAATAGAAGCTAATTGAGCAATGTCCGCGCCCAATTCTTCTAATTCTTGTCTACAATTCTTCACGGCTTGTTGACAAATATGTGTTAGTAAACCTTCTTCAAAACGCATTAAATCTGTCATGTCCGCAAAAGGCCATTCACCTTCCATATGCCAATACTCTGTCAAATGGCGAATAGTTCTACTTTTTTCAGCACGAAACGATGGAGCAATACAGTAAACGTTCTCCAAAGAATAAATTAGAATCTCAAGATAAAGCTGGCTGCTCTGAGTGAGGTATAGACTTTGATCAAAATACTTTAGACCAAACAATGTGGAGCCTCCTTCGCAAGCAGCACTGATAAACATAGGTGGAGAAATTTCTGTAAAATTCTGCTTAGCAAAATATTCACGCGCATATTCCATGACATGCCCACGAACTTTCATTATTAAATTCATCTTTCGGCTTCGCAGCCAAAGATGTCTTATATCCCGCAGAAATTCTTCGCTCTGATCTTTGGCAATTGGAAAAGTCTCAGCTAAACCGATTATAACTATGTTTTCAGCGGAAACTTCATGTCCACCTGGCGCACGAACATCAGGTTTTGCAACCCCTTCTATTGCGAGGGATGATTCAATCGTCAAATTTTTAGCATTATCCCATGCTGGGCTATCTTTCTTGACAGTGCATTGAATTACACCTGTCGAATCTCTTAGTACAATGAAAACCAAACCCTTACCTTCACGTTTACGATAAACCCAACCCCGGATGGACACTCTTGCATTCTCATACTTGCCATCTAGGATTTCACGAATCTTAACCAAAGCCATAGAGCTGTCACTGTATTTGTTCGATTGTTTCAAACGATGATAACAGTCTATTTTAAACTTCCTAAGCTAAAGTTATCAGCTAGTTTTCTTAGACTCTTCCCTGCAACTCGGTACATAGTCCAATCCTCTAATACTACTGTATTCATCTTCTTGTAGAAGGCTATGGATGGTTTATTCCAGTCTAAACAAGCCCATTCTAACCGTCCACAATTTCGCTCCACAGCTATTTTCGCAACGAAACTTAACATTGTTTCACCAAAGCCTTTTCCTCTCATTTCAGGTTTTACATATAGATCTTCTACGAAAATTCCAACACGCCCCAAGAAGCTGGATATATTGTAGAAGAATATAGCATAGCCTACTGGTTCATGTTTGTATTCGCCAATTAGCGTTTCAGCTACGTTACGCTTAAACAATGCTTCTTGAAGAAGATCTTCTGTAGCCTCAAAATTGTCCAACAACTTTTCGTATACTGCCAGCTCCTTAATCATGTCAAAGACGATCCCTACATCTTCTTTTTTGGCAAATCGGATTGTGAATCCATCAACTCGAGTCTGAATATTTTCATCCATGTTTTTTTTACTCGCTAGATTTCTTTTACTTTCGGCTCAAATATCTTAAACACAACAAGTAACCTTAAAGTTGCCGCGCGCGCTTTCGATATATGCCGAAGGAGATCCAAGGATAGCCTCATCTTAGACTGATTTCTTAATTATCTTTTATTTAAGCTGACACCATAAAGATTTGTTTTACGAGTAGAAAAGTAAAGCATAATCCACAATTCTTAAACCATGGCGCATGCGATTATCAACTGACCTCTAATGGCTGATACATTGCAAGGAACAAAGAAATTACGAACTCTCAAAATGTCAGCCATAGCTATATCCAGTGTTGTAATAATAGAAGTCATTATTGGCTTAATAGTGAACAGTTTAGCCGTCCTAAGTGATGGTTTGCATGCACTACTCGACGTGTTTTCTACATTAATGTTATTCTTTGCTGCTCGAGCTTCAATTAAGCCTCCAGATGAAGAGCATACATATGGACACGAAAAATTTGAAGCCATAGGCGGCTTAATCGCAGGAATTATCCTTGTTGCCGTAGCATTACTAGTTTTCTATGAAGCAGCAATTCGTTTATTGGGTAACGTTCCTGTAATTGAAGGCTTAGAATTAGCAGGATTCTTTGCCATTGGGTACACACTATTCATAGATTTCTTTAGAATAACAATCTTCAGAAGTGCGGGGAGTACTCACAGCACGTCCGTTAGAGCTGGCTTCTATGATGCTATCTCAGACTTGAGTTCCACAGTTATTGCTCTTCTCGGTTTTGGATTAGCAACTTTGGGGTTCAATAATGGTGACTCGTTGGCTTCAATATTTCTAGGTTCAATGCTCATCTACCTTAGTATAAAACTTACTAGAACGAGTATAACAGAATTGAGTGATGCGACGTCTAAAGATATGGCACAAAAAATTCGGAAAGCCATCCTATCCGAACACGGTGTATTAAGGAATGAAAGACTTAGAACTAGACAAGCTGGGTCCAAAACTTTCATTGAAACCACAGTAATAGTCTCTGATGCCATGAGTTTGGATGAAGCGCATGCATTAGCGTCGAGAATTGAGGCAAAATTAGAGAAAATGTTTGGAACTGTCGATTCCACCATTCATATTGAGCCTAGCGAGAGTACTATGGGCATGAGGCAACGGGTTGAGAAATTGGCAAAAATTGAGGGTGTTAAAGAAGTTCACGAGATTTCAACAGTCTATGCAACTGGCAGAATATACATTACCTTACATGCCATTGTTGACCCTAAGCTCTCGGTTGAAGAAGCACATAATATTGCAGAAAGGATTGAAAAAAACATGTACTCAACGATTAAACAGCTCGAACATGTTACTGTACATGTGGAACCTTTTGGAGAAACACCTTCCATCGAAATAAGTGATGAACAATTGAAAAGTATAATCGCAAATGTAACTGATGGTTTTGCAGAGAACCTTCGCGTAGATAAAGTGTTAACTTACATGGCTGGTGAAAAACGCTACATAAACTTAGATTGCTGTTTTACGAAACAAATCACAATCGCCGAAGCCCATGAATTGGCGTCACGAATTGAGAAGGAAGTTAAGGAACGCTTTACAAATTCTGCGGTTACTGTGCACATTGAACCAATCTGCACGTAGATAAATAGACGTAAAGTTATGATTTACGAAAAAGAAAAAATGATTGGATGTGAGTCTAGGTCAGTTTTACTTCTGCGATTTGCGATAGGTCAGTGAGACTGTTCAGTTTTATTTTCGAATTAGAAACTGTATACAATGTATTACCGATGTATAGTGCTCTATTTACTGTGAATCCGTAATCATAGCCATAGTACACTGTGGTTGAAGTATAGTCTTGATGCGCTATTATTCCTCGTAGTTCAAAGCCTCCTGCAACTGTGAGTTTAAACACGTAAGCGCCCTGCCAGTAGCCAGCTTGTGTTGGTACAATTGTTTTGGTGCCTGAATCAGGAGCAGTTGGACTAATCACTCCATAATTCGTAACTTGAACTGGAATAACAAGTAACTGTTTTGACAGATCAAAGAGGAACGCCTTAGGATCATACTGTGCTTGCGAATATGAATAGTCGCCTTGTACAATGTATTTTGCTATTTCTCGTGGGGCATTAACGTCAGTTACATCAAAGAGTGATAATTTTGCAGTGCGGTTCTCCATGCCAATCCCTATTACATGATTTTCGTCATAGGGGTGCAGATAACTGCTGAAGCCTGGGATTTCCAGTTTGCCAGCAATCCTGGGTGCTGCTGGATTGCTCATGTCCAATACAAAGAATGGGTCTTTTTGCTCGAATGTGACAATGTAAGCTTTGTTGCCAATAAATCGTGTAGATTGAATTGTTTCACGTAATTCTGTATTCTTCAAATCCAATGCGCCAACGATGTTGAGGTTCATGTTTAGTACATAAACAGAGTTTTCTGTGGTATTCTTCCAATTTGTGGTAGCTAATCTGAAGTAGTTGTTGAATTCATCCATACTGTATTGATTGATGACGCTTCCTGGTACGCTGCCTTTTGCTTGGAAAGCTAATTTACCGTTATCAATGCTGACGCGGTAGATAGCTGTGTATTGTCCATTGTTACTCCAAGTCGGGTATGTAATGTACATATTGCCGAGGCTGACGTACATTGTGCTTGCCCCACCCATTAACACTGTCATGTTTGTAAGTTGTGTTGGATCTTTCAGGTTTAATCCGTAGAATGAAGTGAATGTGAAGTAATTATAGGGTGATTCATTGAAGTCTGCTGTATCTGAATAGTAGATTTGTGTGGCTGCGATTTCAGCTGCGCCTGTAGTCGCATAAACTTTTGGGAGTGGAACAACATCATTGTATATGTAGGCTGATTGACTGATCACTGCATACACATAATCGCCAATCATGCGGCTGTTGAAATAACTACCGCTTAATGTGTAGTTTCGCACTAATGTTGGATGGACTTTATCAGAGATATCGTAGACATTGACGAATGTCTGGACGTTGCTGTAATAGTTTGGTGCTATCGCAATTCCCAAGGACGGTGCTATGGCGTCCCCTGCTCCAAGGGCATAAACTTGATACTGACTACCCATAAGCACTAATTTATTGCTGTCTTGGCTCAGAAACATACCTGCAAGATATGTATTGTTATCCAAACGGATTCTTGCGACAACGCGGGGATCCGTTGGATCAGCTTTGACAATGTAAACGTAGTTTTGTCCTGTCGTATAGTTGCTGGATTGAGTATAGATATACGTGCCATCATTTTTTGTTGTATCTGCTTCATCTACACCTGCGACTTGAATATTCGTTGTAGAATAACTATTTGCAGAAGTTGCACCTTCAGCTGCTAAACTCGGCGATGCAGGATTCGCTGTCGGCGCTCGAGAATCAGTTAAGTATTTCTGGTCGAGTGGTCCCCCGCCAAAAGTGCCGATTGCATTATTCGAGTTAGCAGTTAAATAATTTTTCAATTCTTCATAACTTGTGAATGTTTTCATACCTGAGACTTCAGGAGTAACAATCGAGCTTACATCAGGATTTGTTCCAGGGTTAGTATTCGGCGTTGTACTGGGATTTGTGTTAGGGTTAGTATTTGGGTTATTTCCCGGGTTTGTATTTGGGGTCCCGTCTGGATTTGTTGCGGGCTGACTAGATATAAACCCTGGACCTCCGAACACGTAGATTAATGAGACTAGTACCATAGCTGCAAGGATCGCTACTGTAGCGTAGACTCGCGTTTTTTTCTTTACTTCTTGCTGGACCATTCTGTTTTCACCTATTGTAAGGGGTATGGTAGCGGTTTATATTATCCTAAGCTGCAGAACAACTTGTTCCAATAGTTAGAACAATCAGAATGGCCGTTGAATCCATACACGGTATGCTTCGTACCAGAATATGGCACAGACTATGGCGCCAAAACTGATAATGAAGAGATTTTCTCGGCTAAAACTCGTTAGGAATAATACCAGATATCCGATGTAGAATAGGGTGCTAAATAAAGCATAGAAGAAGTATCTGGGAAAAAGGAGCTTACCCAGCTTTACATAATGCTTCAAAACGCCGATTTTGACTTGACTGACAAGAATATAGTGTCCACCTATATCCTGCTTTTCAACTAAGCCAAGGTCTCGGAGTTGTTCTAAATGATGATTAGCAACACTTGGACTACTAAAATGTAAGGCACGTTGAACTTCACGGACGCTGACGGGTTTTCCATTCTTAAGAAGATACCAATACACTCTCCACGCTTTTCCACGTAGCGCGTATTCTAAGTCAGCGTCATTTTCTATGGTCAACCCTAGGTGCGCCTCACCTATATTGCAGATACTGGAAGATATAAGTCCAATCCTTAGAACAACTGTTTTGTGTATCTATTGAAGAATACGATGGGCGCAAAGACATATTGACTTCTGAATTGGAGATGTAGTTTGGATGAAAAAAGAGGAGATTTGTTTGAACATAGCAGTTTATTTTGTTTATTTTTTGCGACGATAGACGACAGCACCAAGAATGACTATAATGATTGTTGCGGCTAAAGCGCCAGCGCCTACTAGAACTGCTGTGTTATCTGCTGTGGTATTGGTTGCAATAAGGTTTGGCTCATCCTCTGTTTGACCAGTCGTTGAAGTATCATTGGCTGCATCGCTGTTTCGTGGTTGAATAAGCATTGGTTCATCACCTGAACCTGAAGTAACACTATTATCAGAAGCAATCAACATTGGATTATCACTGGTTAGGCCCGAATTATCTCCAGTTGAATCTGGAGTTCTATTTTCATCAGGTTGCGCTATAACCATTGATATCAGAGGTGCGCACAAAAGTGCGATCAATAGTATGGATACGAGAAATTTTGTCGAGTTTGATTTTTTTGTTCGCATTTTTTCTCTCACCTTGTTTTAGGCATTTACATTGTTTTATTTAGAACCATGCGTTGGAACAAAACAGAAAAACGCTAGAACAGTGTGTTCTAAACAATTGAACTAAGAAAAACTATGTCTATTGCTTCTCATTTGATGAAGAATTAAGAAAAAAGGGATTTAGTCTTCTCAGTAAACTCTCATAGAAGCATCTATATTGTCATTAGTAGTGCAAACACTTTTGCGTCAGCAACTAAGTTCGTAATTTTGCAATATTCATTTGGTTGATGTGCCACTTCATCGACTGTGCTCCACAATGCTGCTGGAATTCTTTGTTTTCGAAAGTATGCTGCACAACTTCCTCCGCCGATTCCGCCGACATGTGCTTCGAAGCCTCGTGCTTGTTTTAAGGTTTCTTTAAGCATTGTGATGATTTTTGCGTTGCCGTCTATAAGTTTTGGGTTAGATTGTTTTTGCACGATTTCTAATTTTATTGCAGCACCTGTTTTTTGTTCAACCTCTGATAGAACATGATTAATTTCTTCAATAACTTCTTTAACTTCATATTTTGGCAGAATTCGACAATCAAAATATAATACATCTTCTCCTGGAACGATGTTTATAGATTCAACATTCAACTCTTTCTTTGTTGGTTCAAAGGTACTTTCTGGAACATCAAAAAATTTGTCACACTCGCTAAATTTTTCATGTAATCGTTTATCCAACGCTAAAGCGACTTGTATTCCGATTCTATGTGCGTTTAAGCCTTTGTTTGGCAAACTCGCATGAGTCTGTTTTCCGACAGTACGAATTCGAAACCATAGTAGACTTTTTTCAGAAACCTCAATAAAACTACCTTGCTCGTTTCCACCGTCAGGAACTACAATCAAATCATCTCCATGGAACACGTTTTTATTAAGTAAATGTTGGATGCCAAAGATACTACCTTGCTCTTCATCTGCAACAAATGCTAATCCGATAGTATGCTTTGATTTTAGTCCCAGCCGTTTCAGGGCGTAGACAGCATATAATGAGGCAACAAGTGATTGTCCGTTATCTTCACAACCTCGACCAAAAATCTTATCCTCTTTACTGATTGGTTCAAATGGGTTTGTGATTGTCCAGAGAGCTTCTTCTCCTGCAGGAACAACATCCAAATGTGTAACGATCCATAAACGTTGAGCATCTTCTTCCCCCTTAAGGTAAGCAACTATGTTTGGTCGTTTACCTGATGAAACACGTGAATCATCAGCGTCAAAACGTTCAATCTTGTCAAAACCAATTTTTGTTAGGATTTCTAAGAGTTTTTCAGCTTTACGTGTTTCGCCATCGCCACCATTTTCTGGTGCAATAGCAGGAATGCGAGTTAATTCTATTAGTGTTTGTATCATTTCAGGTTTAAGTTTATCAATTTCGTGAAAAAGATCTTCAGGGGACATAGATCTCACTGGCTAACCGTAGCTTGTTGCTTTCATTGCTTAAGCTTTTCTTAAAAAAGTTAGGCGTATTTGTTCTGCTCTAATTCTTGTAAAGCTTTTAGTCTTTTCACGATGTTTGGATGAGTTGAGAATGCTTCAACGAGTTTATCGGCAAATGTGGGTGTTTTAGAGAGGATTTCTTGTACAAGGTTTTGTCCCGATGCTTCCATTGATGACAATGTTACCGAATCTTGAGCGGCTCTATCAGGATCTGCGATGAATAAGGCTTTGAATGCATTCAAGTTTTTGGTGTCTTGTTTTCCTCTGCCTGTTAATCGTGTGGTATGGACGATGCGTGCTAATCCTGTGCTGAGTTTTTGTGCTCCGTTATTGACGATGCTGACGCTATGTCTGTCTGCATAGTATTCGCGGGTTCTGCTAAGCTGTAGGATGAATAGGTTTAATATCCAACTGAATGCCATAAGAACAACGGCAATTAATGCGTTGTAGCCACCGTTGTTTCGATCACGTGTGTTCCCCGACCACATTAAACTGAAGCCTATGTAGTAGAATAACGCTGGTAAGAATGATACTACCATCATGGTTTGGACATCTCGATGTTTGAGGTGTCCTAATTCATGTCCGATGACCGCTTCAACTTCATCATTATTAAGATTCTTGAGTAAGCCTTCTGTGACTGCTACTCGATTGCCTGTGATTGGTGAACCGTATGCAAAAGCGTTTGGTAAAGGAATTTTAGAGAGCATGAGTTTAGGTATGTTTATTCCACTTTTCATGCTCAGGTTCTTAACGGTTTGATGGAGTTGTGGGTTATCAGTCTCTGCCATAGGTCTAACACGGTAGAGTGCATCTACAATGTAGGGTGCAAAGAGCCATTGAACGATGTTCATTACAACCACGATTACTCCAAGTGTTAGAATATCGAATATACCTGCCAAGCTGAGAAGTATAGCAAATACTAAGGTTGATAAGCCAAAGATTATGGCTAATGTTGCTGCCATGCTTAAACGCAGTTTCCAGATACTCATGAGGAGTTTGATTGGTCGTGTGATGCTTATAATCTTTTTTCCAAATCAATCAATAATGTTCATTCATTTTTTAACTGTAGTTTTAGATCTAACACATTTGGAATAACGTTCAACAAGTTATTCCAAATAGGTGTAGCTTCAAGAGTTCATTAAAGTTGTAATGCTTGAATTAGACGTGCTGTCATAAGTTCGCCTAAGACTGCCAAATCTTCTGTTGGTAGATATTTGTTTGCTGTTGTGTCATAGAGTATGTTTGCTTCTGCGGGGAACTCACTCTTTTCCCATAGAATAATTGTCAAAGGGATATTTGGTAGTGTTGGAATCAAAAAAGAACGATCACCGTACGGTAAATTATGTCCATCGA
>DATGZD010000082.1:0-3165 GCA_035297385.1 Candidatus Sulfotelmatobacter sp.
ACTCATCGTGCGTATGTGTGAGCTAGGGTTCTCCGATTAAAGAAATGCTGGCGAACCTTCGATATAACTCGTAGGGCGTAATTCTATTCCTTTTTATCTGATTTGACTATGTAGATTTCCTTGTTACGAACTCTGAGGGCAGCGTTAAATTTTCTGTCAGGTTTCCTGTTGTAGGACTTCACGCGGAATGAGAATGGTGCATATAGTGATTTCACTGTTTTGCCCTCAACCTCGACCTTAAACATCTTTTCTGGGCTCTCAATAATTTGCTTGAAAACAGCATCATACTCGGGTCTCTTGGCCAGTTTTCTTCCTTGCGGTATCTCCTTTACTGGAGTTGCTTTTACGACTATTTGTTTATTCTTACTTTTTTCTAGTTTGGACATATAGATAACGACACTATACATAATAATTAACCGCACTATAAATAGCTAGCATAACGACTTATACAATCGCGCGCGTTAACTTTTAATCTTTATCTTCTCCACTACTTCCTTTCTGCACAGGTTTAATGTCTAAGCCTACAAGCACACGCTCTGTATTTGAGAGGTCACCAATTATTTTTCTTATGGGTTCAGGAAGTTTTCTAACAAGCGTTGGGATAGCAATTATTTGGTCGCCCCGAGCAAGCTTAGGATTTTTAACCAAATCTATAACTTCAATTTTATATCTTCCTTTGAGATGTTCTTCAGCGATTTTTTTCAGGTTTTCAAAAGCTTCCATGGACTTCTGTGTTTGTCCAGCAACATAAAGACGAAGGTTATAGGTTTCACTTGATTTGCTATTTTCATATTCTTCCATAAAAATGCCTCATTATTTGATTGTTATCCCTTTTTCCGATAATCTAAAGTCCCTTAGTTTTCTGGAGTGCGCCATACCTCTGGATTTGATTATTCTTAATCTAGTGATAATCTCTTCATCGACTTCTTTATTGGTTAAAGAAATCCATGTATCTATCCAGGATGAAATTTGGGCGGCTGATTCTCCGCTTGTCTCCATAGGCTTAAGCGATGTGAAAAGAGTCGTAATTTGCTTTGTCTTCAGGTAATCAATCATTCTAGTTAACATCGCTTTTACATCGCCTTCAATACCTACAGAAATTAGATTGGAGATGGGATCAATAATAACGACCCTTGGATTAAACTCATCAATAGCTCTCTGCATAATCGAAAGGTGTGTCTCAAGACCGTAGAGTGTAGGTCGCGTTGCACGAACCCGGAGGTAACCATTCTTTACACAAGGCTCAAGGTTTATGCCAATTGATTCCATGTTTCGCATGATTTGATTCGGTGATTCTTCCATAGCAAAGTACATACAGCGGTAGTTGCTCTTGCAGACTTGGTTTGCAAAGGCGCATGCAATGCTTGTCTTACCTGTGCCGGGCGATCCTGAAACCATTATTGTGCTGCCTCTAAGGAAACCCTTTCCAGATAGCATCTCATCTAGCTCGGGGATGCCTGTGGAATAGCGTTCTTTAGGTGCAGTGTATTCGAGAGCTGCTGATGTTATTGGCATTAATTGGAAGCCTTTATTGTCAATTATGAATGGGTACTCGTTTGTGCCATGCATTGAGCCTCTATACTTGACTACTCTGAGGCGTCTTGTTGATATTTGACCGTTAACTCTGTGATCAAGCATGATAACGCAATCGGAAACATACTCCTCAAGACCATAACGTGTCATGGTATCAGTGCCGCGCTCGGCGGTAATTAGTGCGGTCATGCCTCGGTCTTTAAGCCAGCCAAACAGCCTGCGGAGTTCTGCGCGTATGATGGCCTGGTTGCTTAATCCTGAGAAAAGGGATTCAATAGTGTCAAGCACAATTCTTTTAGCACCAACTTCATCGATTGCAGAGCCAAGACGGATAAACAACCCTTCAAGGTCATACTCGCCAGTCTCTTCGATCTCACTTTTCTCGATCCGTACATGATCAATAAGCAATTTGTTTTGCTCAACAAGCTTCTTAACGCCAAAACCTAAGGAAGCAGTATTCTTTTCAAGATCCTTTTCTGTTTCTTCAAAAGCTATGAAAACGCCTGGTTCCCCAAATTTTGTGGCGCCGTTAACAAGAAATTCCATGCTAAATAGTGTCTTCCCGCTTCCTGGTCCACCTATAATTATGCTGGGCCGACCTTTTGGAAGTCCGCCAAAAGTTATTTCATCAAAACCTTGAATTCCTGTAGGTGACTTCTCTAGAACCTCATCCTTATCTTTTGTTTCATTGGATTGCATGCTAACTTACCAACCGAACATGTATCTTATTTAATTAGCACTTAAAAAGAAAAAGGAATATTTTCTTAAAAATAAGGCTTTTGTTTAACCCTTTGTTTAAACTGGAGGGTTACTTAGCTCAAGCTTGGACACCGCGCAATTAATATCGCTAAGGTCACCAATTAACGTCTTTTTCGGCAGGGGACTTTTTCGTATTATTGTGGGAATAGCCAATATTTGATTCTCTCTGGCGAGTTTTGGGTTCTTAGAAATATCATACATGGTGATCTTGCAGTTATTCCCTATGTATTGATTACAGATATTTCTGAGATTATCATACGCTAACTTTGCTTTTGGGGTCTCGCCGGCTACAAATAATTCAAAATCCCAAACTTCCAGCGCTTGAGCCAATAAATATCGCCATATTCTATTGCCGCAGATAAGCAGATAAAACTTTGCTTGGCGCTATCCAGCTTTTGATTACGACTGGCTAAATGCTATGCAAATTCATTGAAATTGTTCAGCTATCAGGTAGTTTTTAAGTTAGAAGCTATATCTACTGCGCTCGATATTTGGACACGTGCCAGCTCCGCGTATGCGAAGTTGGCGTTTACCGTCCTTCCATGCTTTAGCAGCGCCGCATTGAGGACAGATTACCCCCTTATCATTCTGGTCAGCTTCATAGCGCGCCCTCCTGAAAACAGGATTTCAAGACATGTGAATGGGCACTAGCAGAGGAAAAACATGCGTTTAGAAAGTGTTAAGAGCCCTCAGATTCTACTAATCTCTGGCACGGTTCATGCGAAAATCCTTGAAGTATGTTCTTGCAGCGATTCTTTTTGCAGTTCTCTTCTTCTCAGGGTTTTATGCGGCTCTAATTCTTAATTCCAACTTTGGCAAACTGAAAGTAGGAACTATAACCATCAAAGACGGTAACAACCAGCTAAGAGCACT
>DATGZD010000083.1:0-3529 GCA_035297385.1 Candidatus Sulfotelmatobacter sp.
ACCTCGTACATGCTCCTCATAGGTACTGGCCAGCTCAGCCTGAAAAGCATGGCGTCAATCAACCTAGAGTCATAGGAGCCGTAAACGAAGAAAGCCTCAGGAAAGGGTTAGACTTCTACCAGAATAAACTTGAAATTCCAATGCATCCTGTTTCATCCGCTGAAGTTGCGGAGATGTGTAAGATAACTGAGAACGCACACCGATACTTACAGATTGCTTTCGCAGAAGAACTTAAACTCATCTGTGAAAGAATTGGCTTGAATTTTGATGAATTAAGAGATGCAATGAACACTAAATGGAACGTAGATTTACCTGAAGCACGATTAGGTATAGGAGGACACTGCTTACCAAAAGATATCAGGTATGTAACATCCGTTGCGCCAAGCGAAATATTAGAAAGTGCCATTAATGTAGACAAGAAATATCGAGATTGGTTAAACAAACAAAGTAAAATCTAGCTTTTCTCTATTCTTCTAACTTTAATAGAGTTAATTCCTTCTCTTCAAAAAGATAAAAATCAACTTGGCTGTAAACTTATCTTTAATTATTCTTCTAGTCATGAAAATAATCATAGACAAAACTTATAACAACGAGCTTCTCCCTTCAGATTAAATTAAGGGGAGCATATGCCTGACGTCTGGTTAGATACAGTCACGCCAAAAATCTCAATAGTAATTCATAGTCTGCTTCCCGTTTTAGAAGGAAAAGGTTATTCAACATTAGTTACTGCCAAGAAACAAACTCAAACAACTGACCTTCTTGACACTCTTAAAGTACCTTACTATACGATTGGTGAGTATGGTAGGACGCTTAAGGAAAAACTTGAAGTTGAAGCTCAACGAAACATTGAATTCATCAAACTCTTTGACAGGATTGGCTACCCTAAAGTTCTTTGGACACATGGCGACGTATCCGCTATAAGAACTGCCTTTGGACTAAACATACCCATCATTTATGCTAATGATACAGTCTTCGCTTATCATGTAGCTAAACTCGCAGCACCCTTAGTTGACTGGCTCATTGCCCCTGTAAGCTTCGGTAAATCTTGGAGCAAATTTGGCATCCCAAAGTCGCGAATTGTACTTTACGATGGACTTGAAGAAATGGCGTGGTTGAAGGGTACACAATTTGAGAAACCTGAGTTTCTCGAGGAATTATCAGACAAACGTCCTATAATTCTTTTCAGAGACGTAGAATACAGTGCAAGCTACTGCAAAAACATCAGAATAGACTCAGCACGACTTCTTGAAAAACTCGCTAAACTAGCCACAGTTGTTTATCTTCCACGATATGAAGAAGAAAAACAAAAGCTCAAAAATATGGACAATATTTGGATACCACCACGACCCGTGCTAACAGCTCAATTAATTCCTTATGTAGATTTAATGGTGGGCAGTGGCGGCACAGCCTGCCGAGAGACGGCTCTCATGGGAATACCCACAATCAACTTCCATTTCTGGGATGTACAAGCGCGATATCTATTCAAAAGGGGCTTCCCTATCCAAATCATAAGAAACGTCAACAGAATACTCGCAACTGCAAAACAAATCTTGCATAACCCTGAACAACACAGACTCGACACTAAAACGACATTACAAAAACTCGAATCACCCATAGCAATATGGACAGATTATATTGAACTTTGTCTAAGACAGAAACAATGAAACCACACCCCTCATTAGCACGCTTTCTGCTGCATAAAAAGACATTCTAAGCTTTTTTATCATTAATTTGGATAAGATTTGGGTAAAAATTGGAAAAAACAATTAATATACTCATAACCAACCTTCTCAAAACAGGCTTAGAATGTGGAAAGGAATAAGAAATGAAGCAGATACGAGTGTACAAAATTGACTTAACTATGATTACTGGAAGCGGCGATTTTCCATGTCCCCGTTGCGGAAACGAAATATCACCAGACGATACCACCGAGAAAGCTTACACCATTATGGAACCCAAAGTCAATGAACAAGGCTTAGTAGAGATTATAATTCAATGTAATAAATGTGAGAGTTTCATTCACCTAACTGGTTTCTCTATTCTCCAAAACATATCAGGATTACATGAAGAAAAACTAGAATACAGAGAAAAAGAAGAATCACTATGCTATATTAATCACATGTAATATGCTTTGTTAGCAGACCGCACAATACACAAAATAGTCCATATTTGCATCTAACAAAAATGTTTAGTGGAACATTACACCAATTTCTTCAATTATTCGTTTTGCTAATTTTCGCGAATCAGCATCGATTGCAAACAATAGCATTGCATACAACGCTGCGCCCAAAAGTACCTTGACGAAAGTAGCCGTTAAGGTCGTGGTTTGAGGACTAAACAGCAACACAAGCCCTAAGACTATAGCGGCGAGAACGTATTTTATTACGCTTAACCATGGCACAATCAACCTAAACTCATGGTGCATCAATAAGTAAATAGCTGCAAACGTTACTACATGAGCAAATATGTTAATTATCACAACAGACATGGCTGCCTGTACGGGTCCAGATAAAGCTGCTTTTGTTAGAACAAAGTAAACTGCTGGTAAAGCTATTGCCGCTTGTACATATTGAAGCGTAAAAACCTTGAAGATTTTGCTTCGCATAAGTTCTCGGATAGAGATTCTTCCTTCCACATCCAAGGTTTCCACACCAGTCAGACACTGTGTATAAAACTGCAATACTAGAACAATTAAAGCATCGACGGCAAGCAAGATCAGAACAGGCGAAGCTACATTATATGACACATTAAGTATAGTTAGAAGCGAGGTAGACATCGTTAAAGTAATAGTTGCCATGGGCAAGGCAAACATTAGCATGTTTTTGAAGGAGATGATTATATCTTCTGGACATTCCTCTGCTAACATTTTTGGATATAAGGCAAAAGTCAAAGAAAATGCATAACCGATAATAGTAGAGAAAGTAATCGCTGCAGAATAATAGCCCAAGGCTGATTCACCGCCGAAATAGACAAGAAGATACAGTATGAATCCAACAAGTTGACCTCCAATAATATTGTAAACAAGTGCGGTTGATCCCTTTAACCACTCTCGTAGATATCCCCAATGTATAGCTTGATGAAGATAATTTCTCAGAAGCCATAGATAGAAAATTGCCTGCGTCAAAGCACCTACAATTATGCCGATAATCGCCCCCAAGAAAAGCTGATGTAATCCAAAGAATATTGAAAAAGCTAACCCAACCTTGACAACTTCCTCAATTAATAAACCATAACCTGTTGCCTGAGGCTTCACCACACGCAGACATGCCTCAAATATTGCGTTGAGATAAAGGTTGACTATCTGTACTGCAGCAATGAGAAAAATCAACAGAGCTATACTGGTTACATTGAATATATCTAGAATTAGAGGAATAATCAAAATGTATGTAACAGTTGCAATTAAAGCAACGATAAAATTGGCTGAGACACCAGTTTTTATCGCCCCCTCCTTGCCACGAGCAACAAACCGTGTAACCCAAAACGGAAACAGTGGACTAAGTATTGCAAAGAGTCCCGTAAGATAGAATAT
>DATGZD010000084.1:0-5587 GCA_035297385.1 Candidatus Sulfotelmatobacter sp.
TTTTGGGTCGGTTTTGCCCACTGTTCAATCAATTCGGGAACCAGTAACATTTCCTGCGATTCTCAGTGCTGTTTTTGTCACAGTTATGTTCGTTACCATTGCTGTTGTGGTATACCTGAAGAAACGCAAATCATCCAACGCTGACGTGGTAAAGAATTCTTGACTGGATTTAATCGAGTTTCCAATTGACAAGGAAACCAGCTTTTGTGGGAGAAGATTGAATCCTTAAGCACACTTGAGAAACGTTGTGTCAAAAGCTTTATTTGGCATCAAGTATGAAAGTTATACTGTGACAAATAATGGTGCAGGATGAAACATCAGTTGCAGTTGTGGGAACAAAAGGCCAGATTGTTATACCGCAACGATTCAGAAAACAGTTGAAGATAACGCCCAAAACAAAAGTTGTTCTCTACCGAAAAGATGACAAACTTATCCTTGCAAAACTCAATGTTCCCCCATTGGAGAAACTAGAAGAAATATTCAGGGAAATAGATCAGCAGAATAAAAAAGGAGCAGTTACCGAGGAAGAAATTCTGGAAGAGATCCAAGCTTACAGACGCTTGAAGCGAGCAAAACAAGGCATGTAGAATGGTTCGTGTCGTCGTTGACACCAATGTCTTAGTTTCAGCTCTAATGAGTAGTGGAAAGTCTAGAACACTCATAGTTAAGATGTTGAAAGCGCACACGCTTGTTCTGTCGAGTCAAATGTTAGCTGAACTTGCAGATGTGCTTGCAAGAGATAAATTCAAAATTTCCAACTCACAAATTGACCGATATCTAGCTTTCATGGTAAGTGCCTGCGAGATAGTTAAAGATCAGCCTCGTTTCAAGGTTGTTATAGAAGACCCAGACGATGATGTGGTTCTTAATGTGGCTTATGAGGGAAAAGCAGTTTATTTGGTCACAGGCGATAAGCATCTTTTAGCTCTAAATCGGTTCAAGAGAACAAAAATAGTAACGGTAAACCAGATGCTTGAGATGTTAGAACAATAAACTGTTGATCAACCTACATAGCTTTCGAACTTCGAGGCTGGGTCAAGAATCCTTGACTCGTAGTTAGTCAAGAATGTTTGACAAAAATCCTTTAATCGCCAGCTCATTATTGTGGAGTAAGGGATAATCACGAACAAACCCAACTTAGCATTCTGTTCTAATCATGTGCGCCCAAGGTTCCTCAAAACAGTTGTTCTAAATGTCCTATTACTTTTATTGATTTTTTCTTATTTTTTCAGTTTACCCGTCAGAGCGGATTATAAACCAGTATCATCAGGCACTTTGAATTTAAGCGCCGAATTCGGTGTGAGTTGGGCAAGAGATGATGTTCCATTTACAATGGTACCTAAAGATAATCAAAACGTTACACTTGTAGCTGGTTACACAAAATCTTTTGGAGCAGGAGGCTCTGACGCTTGGCTAATCAAATTGTCTACCAAGCTAAACTATCTCAACGGACAACCATGGTATTACAGAGATGCAGTGGACTGGAGAAAAACCTATGGTGGACCACAAGACGATGGCATTAAAAGTATGATACATGCCAGCGACGGAAGCTACCTGTTAGCTGGCTACACAAACTCTTATGGAAAAGGTGGCTCAGATATGTATCTTATCAAAGTTGACTCAAACGGCGATCTCCAATATAACTGGACATACGGTGGTTCTCAAAATGATGGTGCAAACTGTATAGTTCAAGCCAATGATGGAGGTTATGTTCTTGCAGGTTACACCAACTCTAATGTCCAAACCCAAAGCGCGTGGCTTGTGAAAATAGCTTGGTCTGGACAGATGCAGTGGGAGCAAACTGTTCCTGGGCTTGAGGTAAATTCGATAAGAAGCACAAGTGATGGAGGATACGTGTTGGCAACAAGATGCACTGATGGTTTTGAACTTGTCAAACTAGATTCATATGGTCAAGTGCAGTGGACTCAAATTTATCCTGTATCATCTAATTCGGCTGCAGAAGCTGTAATTCAAACAAGCGATGGAGGCTATGCATTAGCAGGATGGGTAAATGCCACTGAATCTTCAACCTCGGCACGATTGATAAAGACAGATTCCTCTGGAAACATGCAGTGGGACAAAATGTATGCTGGACTTGGTGCATACGCTTTAATTCAAACAAGCAGTGGGGGCTATGCTTTGACTGGTGATCGTGCATTCTTGATTATAACTAATTCGTCAGGACAGATTGAATGGAACCGAAACTATGATAGTCTTTCCGAAGATAACTTGCATTTTACAAGAACATATTGTATCGCTGAGCCTAGCCCAAATCAGTTTGTGATGGCTGGAACACAACAGAGTTATGGGCAGATATTGACTGGACTTGATGGTCAATTAATCAGCATTTCATTGAAAAGTGTAGCAGACATAACGCCGCCAAAAATAACGGTGTTGTCTCCTGAAAACAAGATCTACATTTCGCATGATGTGCCATTAATCTGTGTTATCAATAAGCCTACTGTTTGGATTGCCTATCAAATTGATAAGGGTCGCAATGTAACGGTATCAGGAAACACAACTATCACACTTCTTGATGGATGGCACAATATAACTGTGTATGCAGCTGATTCAGAATACAATAATGGAGCTTCAGAGACAATTCATTTTTCTAACTTTGCTGTTGACACTATTCCATTGAACCTTACAGTTCAGTCGATTCAGAATATAACCTATAACAATCAGAATTTATCCTTGAACTTTACAGTAGGCAAGCCAGTAACTTGGATGGCGTTTAGTATAGATGGGCAAGAGAACGTAACAATATCGGGGAATGCTACTCTCCCTGTGTTGTCCTACGGTTCACATACGTTGGCGGTTTATGCTCAAGATACTATAGGTCTTATTGAAGCCTCTAATACTGTCAGATTTAGTGTGGTTGGCGGCAATTCTGAAGTTTCTAAGGAGGATGGGTTCGATAATGTAGAGTCTCCATTTATTTTGCTCGTCGTTGTTTCTGTTGTCGTTGTCATTTTTGTGACTCTTAGCCTGTTAATGTGCTTCAAGAAACGCAGATCCCCTACTATGAGACGTGGTCAAGAAATTTTGACTAAGAGTTAGTCAAGATTGTTTGACAAGAACTCTTTAATCCCTTAAGATATGCATGTTAGAATAGGGGTGTAGTTACGAAGACGTCTATAGTGCTTGCTTTGCTGCTGTCAGCAATGATACTATTTGGGATGCTAAGCCAGTTAGCCTTTGCCAATTTTAAATACAGCAATCCAACCGTTACGGTAGTTTCTCCACTTACAGACATGATATACGATTATGACTCCAACATTCCTTTAATTGTTAAAGTGGAAATACATCCCAGTGGATTCCCATCTAGTTCGGAAGAATTAGCTGAAGTTAGATACAATGTTGATGGACAGCCCGAAAACAATGCGTCCATAAAGAATGAATTGAACCCGCGTGGTTATGGTGTAGATGGGTACGCAAATGCAACACTTTTAGGTTTCTCAAAAGGTGCACATAAACTGTTTATTCATGGGCATACCGATTTCCATATTGGAAATTCCACTTCAGAGATAAGTTTTAACAGAACTATCTATTTTGTTGTTGAGGCGGTTTCACCAACAATCGAAGTAATTTCTCCTCAACAGACAACCTACAATTCTATCACAGTTTCTTTAAAGTTCAAAAGCTCTAAGTCATTAGTTTGGGCAGGATACAGTTTAGACCAGAAAATGATCGTTGATTGTCTTGATGGCGCAAATATAACTTACCTACAAAATGGTGTTCATTCATTAAGAGTCTATGGAACTGATGGTAGCGGAAACGTTTACGCTTCTAATTCTGTTGTTTTCTCTATTAACGGTAAAAGCCCTCCCATTGTTACCCTTGATGTTGAGAAGATGAGTTATGATAGACAGTTTTTGCCCTCCGATTATAAGAACATGACATATTGGCATCTAGTTTTCCATGTTAACGAACCAACTTCTTGGACAGGTTGTAGCATAAACGGAGGCGCCAATCAAACCATTGAAGGAAACGAAACACTCCATTTCGCATATGGAAAGTATACAATTGTTGTGTATGCAGCAGACTTATGTGGAAACAAAGGTGCATCTGCTCCCTATACTTTCATTTTGGGACCAGGGGAAGCTGGGTCTGCCTATAATTCGCCTAGCCCAAACCATAACTCCATCGATACCTTGGAGCATGCTTCTCAGAACGCTCTGCCATGGTTGCCTATCGCCGCTGTTTTTGTGGCTGTCGTCGCTGTGATTGCTTTGGCTGCGCGCGCAGTTACCCTTAATGAACCTGAACAACATTCAAACCCAAGAATATGGAAAGTCACTCCGCAACTAATAGCACAACTGAACGCTTTACCCAAGACCAGCACAAAAATATTCGGTGACTGCAGAATGGATACGCTAAAATCACAGTTTCTGAAACTAAGAAAGAAACAAGCAGTTAAACTTCAAAACCCAAGACTACTCCAAATAGGATTCCACACACTTAGACATTGGAAAGCAACAATGCTATACCATAAAACCAAAGACCCCTTCTATGTTAGAGACTTCTTAGGTCATAAGAGCATGAAGAACACTGAAAAATATGCAAAGGTTGAAAGAACAATGTTCGGAGAATACGGAAACGATGAGTTCACAGTTAAGATTGCTCAGACACCCCAAGAAATCAGTACGCTGCTTGAAGTTGGATTCGAGTATGTTTGCCAGAAAGATAAGTTAATATTCCTGAGGAAACGTAAATGAACAAGCTCTTCAAGAATACCTCACCATCAAAAAGATGCCGAGGTATTCCAAAAAGCATGGAAAAAGGTGCCGAGGTAGCTCAGCCTGGGAGAGCGCTCGGCTGAAGACCGAGTCGTCGCAGGTTCAAACCCTGCCCTCGGCACATCAACATTATTTTGGAATAAACCAGCGACACTATTATTTTCTTTTTCTAAAGAACTTTAAATCTTCTGAGGAGCAAACAAATTCAAAGCCTTGTTCTATTAATGATTGGATTTCGTGCGGTGCTTTTGCAACTTTTGATATGTACTCTGTTTCTTCGTCAAAGAGTGCTTTTTCTAATTGAACATACAACAAAGTGTTTTTGATGTTCTTGTGACCTAATACTTGCATGACGTGTAGGATATCTTTGGTTTTGTGGTATTCCATTGTTCCTTTCCAATGTCTTAGAGTATGGAAGGTTACTCTTTGTAGTCGTGGATTTCCAAGTTTATGACCCATTCTGTTTCTTTGTCTTTCGTAGCTTCTTCTCAGATTGTTTAAGGTGAGATAACGTTTGAATATCTGTTGATCTTTCTTGGGGAATTGACTAAGTATATCAAAGAGTTTGTTTGATATTCTAAAGATTCTTGGATTGCTTCCTTTTTCAGCTGTTATGTTTATTGTTCTGCTCTCAAAGTCAATCTGTATCCATTGAAGACTATAGATTTCGCCAGCTCTTGCGCCAGTGTCTTTGCCAATCTGTAGGAATAAAGCGATTTCGTTGTTGCATCCTGCGATTACATCGTCAATTTCTCTTTCTTTTGGAATGAATGGTAATTGTCTTACGGCTATGTATCTTGGTCGTTGCCAGTTTGACCCTTGCCATTTTAGAAATAGGTCGTATGCAA
>DATGZD010000085.1:0-8303 GCA_035297385.1 Candidatus Sulfotelmatobacter sp.
ACTCATCGATCCTGGGTTTCCCAAAAGAGCCATGGCGGATAAGAAGAACGGGCTAGCTACAATTATTGTTGCTGGCGAATCCTACGGTCAAGGAAGCTCTCGAGAGCATGCAGCGTTGTGTCCAATGTACCTTGGTGTTAAGGCAATAGTGGCTAAATCCGTGGAGCGAATTCATGCAGCTAACCTAGTTAATTTCGGCATAATTTCATTATCTTTCAAGAACATGGCGGACTACGATAAGTTAGAGCAAGGCGATGAAATTGAAATCCCAGACATCAAGAAGAAACTTGAAAACAATGAACCAATAATTCTAGTAGACAAGACAAAGAACCTGCAAATCGAGCTAGGCTACAATCTTTCTGAGAGGCAGAAGAACATTCTCTATGAGGGCGGTTTACTCTCATACACCGTTAAACAATAACATGGAGCGGGCGTTTGATGCAGAAAATCAAAGTAAAGAGTACAATCGTTGAAATCGACGGGGATGAAATGACCCGAATAATGTGGAAGATGGTCAAAGATAAACTCCTTTTGCCGTATTTGGATGTGGACCTTGAGTACTATGATCTTCAATTGAAGAAGAGAGACGAGACGGATGACAAAATAACTTTAGAGGCTGCTGAAGCAATAAAGAAGCATGGTGTTGGTGTAAAATGTGCGACTATTACGCCAAACAAGGATCGCGTTAAGGAATACAACCTGAAGAAAGAATGGCCAAGTCCAAATGGGACTATCAGAGCAGCGTTGGATGGAACAGTGTTCAGAGCACCTATTTTGGTGAAGAATATTCTGCCTGCAGTGAGGTCTTGGAAGAAGCCGATTCATATCGGAAGACATGCTTACGGTGATGTGTACAAGAATTGCGAGTATAGGGTTCCAGAAGCAGGAAAAGCAGAGATTACATTCACTAATACAGCAGGTAAAGAACTGTTTCGTGGAACGATTCAAGATTTCAAGGGTCCAGGAATCATTCAAGGTATTCATAACACTGATAAATCCATATCCAGCTTCGCAAAAGCCTGCTTCACGTACGCTTATGATCAGAAATTGGATGTATGGTTGGGTGCTAAGGATACAATCTCCAAGACGTATGATGCACAATTTCGCAAGATATTCGAAGAAGAGTATGAGAAGAATTGGAAGATAAAGTATGATGAGGCTGGACTCAAATACTTCTTTACGTTAATCGATGATGCTGTTGCCAGGATAATAAAGGCTGAGGGCGGTATGCTCTGGGCATGTAAGAATTATGACGGAGACGTTATGAGTGACATGTTAGGGTCAGCCTATGGCAGTTTAGCGATGATGACCTCTGTTCTTGTTAGTCCGCAAGGATACTATGAGTTTGAAGCCTCTCATGGTACGGTTCAGAAACATTACTATAAACATTTGAAGGGTGAGAAGACATCAAGTAATTCTATGGCATTGATATTTGCTTGGACAGGCTGCCTTAAGAAGAGGGGCGAGTTGGATAACACGCCAGATGTTGTTGATTTTGCCAAGAAACTGGAGGAAGCAGCTCTTGAGACAGTTGAGAGTGGGACTATGACGGGCGATTTGATGCTAGTTGCCACACCAGACTCAAAGAATAGGCAAGTTTCAACTGATGAATTCATAGATGAAGTAGCTAAACGTCTAATGAAAAAGCTTGATTAAAAGTGGTCTGTATGGCACATAAAGCGATTAGGGAGGCAGATGGCAAACGTATGCTTGCCCGTCTGTTTAAGGAGTATTCTGGTGGAGAGTACAGTGTTTCGGATAAGATTGTTAGTGTTGGACCAGACACTGATATCGCAAAGTTGCCTCAACAGTATAGTTGGTTAACTACAGAAAAGTTGGTGGTTAAACCCGATCAATTGATAAAACGTAGAGGGAAGAACAATCTTGTCCTACTTAACGCAGACTACGATCAAGTTCTAGATTGGATAGAAGAGAAATCAAGAGACCTTATAACAGTCTATGGTAAGTTTGATGCAAAAGGAAAACCTGTTGACAAGGGAACAGTTGGGCAACTGACTCACTTCATAATTGAACCGATGTATCCTCATAAGGACTCAGATGAATATTACGTTGCTATAACATCAACTAAAGACGGAGATACTATCCTATTCTACCATGAGGGTGGAATAAACATTGGAGATGTGGATGCCAAAGCAACACGCTTAGAAGTACCCATAGGTTCGTTTCCTAGTTCTGCAGAAATTGAAAAGAAACTACTGCAAAAAGTTCCTACTAACCGCAAGAAATGCATCGCTGGATTCCTCGAAGCATTATTCAAATTCTATGCGGACTTGAATTTCACTTACCTTGAAATAAACCCAATCGTGGTTACAAACGATTCAATTATACCACTAGACCTTGCCGCTAAATTGGATAGTACGGCGGAGTTTGAGAGTGGTCAGAAATGGGGTAAAATAGAGTTTCCTGCACCGTTTGGGCGAATACTCACAAAAGAAGAAGCATACATTGAAGAGTTGGATTCTCAAACTGGGGCTTCTCTCAAACTGACAGTTCTTAACTCGAGTGGAAAAGTCTGGACGATGGTTGCAGGAGGTGGCGCATCAGTCATATACGCAGATACAATCACGGACCTTGGCTACATGAATGAATTAGCCAATTACGGAGAATATTCTGGAGACCCAAGCGAGGAATTCACGTACCATTACGCTAAAACAATACTAGACCTAATGACAAGAAACAAAAATCCTCAAGGAAAATTCTTACTTATAGGCGGTGGCATAGCGAACTTCACTGATGTAGCTAACACGTTTAAAGGTATAACAAAAGCCCTCAAAGAATATCAAAAAGAGCTTCAAGAGAATAAGGTCAAAATTTTTGTTCGCAGAGGTGGACCAAACTACCAAGAAGGCTTATGTCAAATGAGACAACTCGGTGAAGAATTAGGTGTACCAATCGAGGTGTACGGACCAGAAACTCATATGACTAAGATTGTTTCAATGGCTTTGAAGGAAAAGAAATAGCATGTCAAACACAGAATCTATCAAGAAAGCACCAATTGAATTATTCACTAAATGGACTCAGGCATTTATCTACAACAATCAGATTAACGCAGCTCAAAGGATGTTAGATTTTGATTACGTTTCACGTCGTGAAATACCGTCGGTTGCAGCGATAATCAACCCAACAGGCGCAGACAGTTTTGCAAAGCTGTTCTTCGGTAAACATGAGATTCTAATACCCGTCTATAAGAGTCTGCAGAAAGCTGCACGGATGCACCCAAGTGTTGATGTGATGATAAACTTTGCATCTTTCAGGTCAGCTGCGCCATCGACTGAGGAGGCGCTGGACATACCACAGATAAGGACTGTTGTGATAATTGCAGAAGGCGTACCAGAGAGACGAATGAAACTAGTTACTGCGAAGGCGAAAGCGCTTGGTAAGATGATAATCGGCCCCGCAACCGTTGGGGGAATAAAGGCAGGCTGCTTTAAGATTGGTAACGCTGGGGGTACGATTGAGAATATCGTCGAATCGAAGCTTCATAGACCTGGCTCGGTTGGCTTCGTATCTAAATCGGGTGGACTAAGCAATGAAGCCTACAATATCATCGCTAGAAACACCGATGGCTTGTACGAGGGTATAGCTATCGGTGGAGACACATATCCCGGTTCTACATTATTGGACCATCTTCTTAGGTTTGAACAGATTCCTGAAATCAAAATGCTTGTTTGCTTAGGTGAAGTAGGAGGCTCTGATGAATACCAGATTGCAGAGGCGCTCAGGAATAAGAGAATAACTAAGCCAATTGTGGTATGGGTTACTGGAACGTGTACGAAAGCCTTCAAGACTGAAGTTCAATTCGGTCATGCCGGTGCAAAGGCTGGCTGTGAAGAGGAGACAGCGGATGCAAAAAATTATGCTCTTAGGAAAGCGGGAGCTATTGTTCCTAATTCCTATGATGATTATGATCAAAAGATAAGGACTACGTATGAGTGTTTGGTTAAGGAGGGAATTATTGAGCCAAAGCCTGAACCTCCAGTGCCAAAGATTCCGATGGATTATGCTAAAGCCTTGAAAGAAGGAATCATAAGAAAACCTGCGAATTTCATTTGTACAATTTCAGATGACCGAGGAGAAGAATTACTTTACGGTAAGATGCCTATTTCTGAAGTCTTCAAGAAGGACATAGGAATAGGTGGAGTACTAAGTATCCTCTGGTTTAAACGACAATTTCCAGCTTATGCCACTAAATTCATAGAAATGGCCATCATGGTAACAGCTGATCATGGACCTGCAGTGTCAGGAGCACATAATGCCATCGTTGCAGCTAGAGCGGGTAAAGATTTGGTTTCTTCAGTTGCAAGTGGTTTGCTAACGATTGGTCCAAGGTTTGGTGGTGCAATCGATGGTGCAGCTCAAGTGTTTTCTGATGCCTACGATAGAGGCTTAACACCAATTCAATTTGTTGAAGAGATGAAGAAGAAGGGCGAAAACATTCAAGGCATAGGACACTTGATCAAGAACATCAATAACCCTGATATGCGTGTTACAATTATGAAAGAATACGCTAAACAAAACTTCAAGACTACTCCTCTTTTAGATTATGCACTTGAAGTAGAGAAAGTTACGACAGCGAAGAAAGATAACCTCATCCTAAACGTTGATGGCTGCATTGGAATCTGCTTTGTCGACATGCTAAGGAATGAAATGTCTAAAGAAGAAGCTGATGAATACATTCGAATAGGCGCCTTAAACGGTCTTTTCGTGTTGGGCAGAACAATCGGTATGACAGCACATTTCCTTGATCAAAAACGACTCAAACAAGGGTTGTATAGGCATCCTTGGGATGATATCAATTACATGACGCAATAGACGCATACAGAATTTTTTGTTTGATGTGTTAACAATGTTGATTATATGCTAAGCATCTGAGCCATTCTAAATGTTGATTTCCAGGGAGCCACTCAGTATAGGATTTCTCTGTAGGTTCTAGAGGTTCAAACCGTATGAAATGGCGTCCATCAGCAGTCTTAAACAACGTCGCCTTAAAATCACCGAAGTCACTGTCGCCTTCAGCAATCTTTTCCATTTTGCAACCCAACAGAAGTAATTGAAGAATACAGATATAAGATTAGCTTTAGAACCTAACTCAAGATTTTGATACAACATAGATGCAATATCATTTGTAGCAATTTGTAGAGGCTATTTTGTCAAAAGTTATTAAGATAAACTATTGAGTAAAGCGCGCGCTTTGTTTACTTTAAGAAAGAGTATAAGCATAGGTCAAGTCAAAATAAAACTCATAAACCTCAACAAATAAGCCGGTTTACCCTTAACCTTCATAGGGCGGAAATACAGCTTTTGTTTGTCTCAGTGGTCGTTCAGCATTGTTTCTTTTAGGTATCTTAACATGAAATAATTACTGAATTAGAATAGAGATGCAGGATACTCAATCGTTAAATGGTATGAACCTGATTTACTTTTTGTCATTGCAGAGGCAATCATATTGGTAAAGATAGAATATGAATGCAGAAAATGTGAAAAGACAGTAAGCCTAGAACAATCCAGTAAGATCAATTACTGTCCAGATTGCCTAACAGTACTTGGCATTAAACCACAACCAAAACATTGGCTTTTCCAGTTTAACCCTTCAATATACAAATGGTTTGACAGGATAAAAGAAACAAATGATCCTGAACAATGGCTGATAAACCAATACGTTAAACTAATTCACAAAGACGATTTAGTTGCAGTTTGGTGTTCGGGGAAGCAAGCTGGCATCTACGCGTTGGGTCAAATAGTGAGTATCCCAGCTAAAAGTTTTCTTAATCTTAATCAAGAGAAATATTTTCTTAATAAAAGTGACGTAGTGAAGTTTCAAGAGAATTTTAGTGCTTATGTAAAACACAATAAAGTGCGCCTAGAAAACCCTCTTCTTCAAGAAGAATGTAGAGAGGATAATGTACTGTCGGAGATGCAAGTTTTTGCGAAGCCGCAGGGAACAAATTTTCGCTTGACTCCTGAACAATGGCACAGGATTGAAGAATTAATAGGATAAGAATTGAATTTATTTATGAAAGATTGTTTGCTGCTGCTTCTTTCATAGATAGAGTCTTGTTAACATTCTTTTACAGCGACAACTAAGCAAGAAGAAAATAAAATTAGTAGTCCGAGATTAAAAATAATAGTGTACTACTACATCTAAAATAGTAAGCATCGTTCCGTTTACTTCCTATACAAACAATATTCAAAGATATTTTTTTCCAAAAGTCTTGCCTAAGAAATCTAAGCTTCAAACTTTACTACGAAGATTACAGACCATAAGGATACTCGTAATAATCCAATTCATGTACGGCGCGCTAAATATCTTTTAACGATAGTACTCGAGTCAAGACAAAGGTTCAAGTGACTCGAGACACTGTTGATTAAACTTCCCTCCATTTTGGATCTAATTACCAGATTCGGTTGTTGCTGTGCCCAGCCAGTCACATAGCCAAATATACCTAAACAATTTGACCATAGCAGTAGAACACATTTCGTGTAATTATAAATTGAAAGTGAAAAGAATTGTTAAATCAAACCAAGGGCTCAGCAATAATTGTTCTACTCCTAATAGCAGCAATCTCCGCGATAGCTATTCCATACATTACAGGTGTGAAAGGTCAGGGGCAAGCTACTGTTATCGTTACGGAATCATTCGGGGGATCTACAGATCCTCTGCCAGGAACTTACAGTTACGCAAACGGAGCGAGTGTTACGTTTACAGCTACTCCTGATCAAGCTAACAGTCTTGTGTTTTCACAGTGGCTAATTTCAACAGGTATAAGCAACGACACCGAAACCACTAATCCATTCACGCTCACTGTCGCAGCTGATGTCACATACACGATTACCGCAATATTCTTCATACCTACTATCGGAACGATACCGCCGATAACTTCTATTCCTGCTTCCGTGTCAGCGCGTTTCGTTATCTTGCAAGCGGTGGGAGGAAATGTGACCCCCTCTGCAGGAGTATACTACTTGAACAACCAATCTCAACTGGTGCTGACAGCGGTTCCAGAGAGTGGGTGGAAATTCGACCACTGGAGTATTACTGGACGCGATTTGACTGGACAAGGTGGACACACATCTGCTCTAACCCCCACAGATAACCCCCTCACCCTAAGTCATGGTTTGGGCTACTCATACGATCTTCAACCAGTATTCACTCCAACCGGCACAGGGGGCAACGGCGGCAACGGAGGTAATGGTGGTAACGGCGCCACCGGCGGTTTTTCAACGGAAACTATCGTTATAATTGGATTAATCATAGTGGTTATAGTGATTCTGGTCTTATTTGGAGCATATGCCTACTCTAAACGCAGTAGAAAATAAATTCTCCTTTTTTTCTTTTGAAACATCCCCCTTTACCTCAGCTTGTCGGATTGATGAGTTTCGGAAGAACTCCATAAGGTTAGGATGGAAGCTGCATACCTGTGGGCAGATAAACTAAAACACAGCGTTCTTAATGGTGAAATGCAACTGTTTGCGCCTTCGTTCATTACACAGGAAACAGCGAACGCTTTGTGGACAGCAGTTAAACAAAAAACAATAGAGCAAATCGACGCTCAAGATGCACGCAAATTCTTATAGAATATACACTTGAGGCTGTACGAATTGAATTGGACAGATGTTTCTCAGAGCCTAGCGATTGCCTGTAAAATTGACGTTGCAATTTATGATGCAGCCTACCCTTTCCTTTGTGAAAAAATAGGAGCGCAGTTGATCACAGCAGACAAGAAATTGTTTGAAAAGACCAAGGAACTCTTCAACGTAATTCACATCAAGGAGTATCCTGCTAACTTTTGAAAGCAAACTTAATCCCGATTGCCATGAAAGCTGTAATCACAGATATGTTTACGATTATGAGAAGGACAAACCCTTCAGCAGGTCCAAATTACAGCTTTCTGGAGATTTAACCCAAAGATACGTTAATTGAGCTAGAGAAGAGATTTGGATCATATTACTTGAGGCCAATTCGTTACCTATATTTCTTTGTAGCACATTCCTCTCTTTCCCAGTTGTCGGAGAGAAGCCTACTTACTTGGAGACTATTTGTTGTGCTAACGTATTCAACAGGTGATTATCAAATGCGATAAAACTAGAATTGGACAAACAAGTTGACTCAAATCGGAATATTTTTTTAACCATAGGGCATAAAAAAGTAAACGTGAAACGTATGCCAGATAGTTCGATAATTATTATTGGTGCTGGGTTAGCAGGGTTGTCTACTGGCTGCTACGGGCAAATGAATGGATATAGAACTCGAATCTTTGAGAGGCAAAACAAACCAGGCGGGG
>DATGZD010000086.1:0-3898 GCA_035297385.1 Candidatus Sulfotelmatobacter sp.
GAATAATTAACGGATATAATGATTTGTGGCTGTACATTTACAGTTACATGCCCTTCTTTTCGGAAAATAGTTTTAACGTTAGCTATAAAGTTCTTAACACTATTTTAAGAATTCATTTTGCAGCAAATTGTACTTGGTAAAGGCTTTTGAAGGTGCTGGAAGAAAATTTTACTGGCAAGGAGCAGGCTACCTAACTCGGCTGAGTTATTAAAAGAATAAAAATAGAGAATTAGAATTTATCTGTGTTCAATTATGTCCTGTCTGTTATCTGTGTTTGAAACCCCAGTAAACCCACATAAGTCCAACAAGACCGGCGGTTATCAGTAAGGAGAATAGAACTACAGCTAAGCTTTGTAACCAATTAAAATTGGATGACCAGAATAGAACATATAGTAGCATAAAAATTGACCAGAAGATGAAGGCAGCTATTGAAATTATTATTTGAAGGAAAGGCATACTGCTTTTAGTCATTGATCCTACACTTCCTTTAGTTGGCTCACTGTTTTCTTTGTAACATTATCTAAAGAAGTTTTTGTTCAGTAATTCCTCGTCTATTATTCCAAAATCAGAGTCAATGTCGAAACAATTTTGCTTTCTTGTCCTTCTTTAATCGCAACGTCTTTTTGTCATATGTTTGGCTATATGTTTGCTATTGCTTCATACTGACAAACAGTGAAAAGTTAAAATTATTCAGATTTGTTAAAGAAAATTAGAAGGAACAGTATCTAAGACGTTTCGTGTATTTGAGAGTGCAAGATTAGAATGCCATTTTCTTCTTTTAAGCTCAGTTTGTGTTTTTCAAGTATAGCTTCAATATTGTTACGTGAATTATCATCTAAATTACATTTCATTCTTATTTCAAAACCATTAGGTAATTGAGTATCAATAGACGCACTGCTTACAAGAACTGATTCTCGCCAAACATCAAGTATTTCTTGTAAGATGGCAACAGCGTCTGCCCTATTTTCTTTTTCGTGATGAGCGAAAGTTGGGTGTCTACTTTCTCGATTCATTCTTCGCTCACAATCTACTTATAGATGGTTTCAGAAGTTTAAGGTTTCTTGAGAAATCCTTCTAGATAAATGGCAAATTCAATTTTTCAAAGGTCATTGCACTCAGCTTGTTCATAATATCCTGAATGAAAGAATGTTTACAGCTTTCTTTTTGGTCGAGAATAGGAAAAACATAGGACTTTGAATCATCCTACAAATATAGCGCCCGATAACTCCAGTGGTTTTTTGTCAAATTTACTTAGAAATAAGGAGAGGATAATATGTGCTATCTTCAGTCGTTGTGGACGTTTACTGTCCCTTTTGGTTTTGAGGATTTATATAAGTACCATCCATATGCAAACAAGATTAATGCAACTATTAAGATAATTATTCCTAATGGTATAACAAGGAATGCTTCGAATAAGAAGCCAAAAAATCCTAATAGAATAGCAATTCCAAAAATGGCTAATAGAACTGCGAATATACCTAGTAGCGCACCACCAATGAAACCTGCAAAACCCATATCTCTTTACCTTCTCTTTATTTACTGTTTTAATTTTTCGTTTTGGCAGTTTAAAAGTCTTTGCGTCGGCAAGGATAGTGCAAACGGCGTGAATTTTAGTACAAAAAAGAAAAATTAGTATGTTGTAAAAGATAGTGTTGGCATGGATGAAAATCGACAATGTGTTAAGACCAAAGATCCAGAAGAAGCTTGGAATTCACTTCGATTTGAAAATGTTGCCTTAAAAGAAATTATGCTGTAAGAGTTTTTTTAGTGGATAAAGGAGTTGAAGTATAGGATATTAAGAGGGATAGATTTCTAGTTAAAGAGCAGCTTAGTTTATTTTTAGAGAATAAAGGTGAATCCCTAGCTTGTCGTGTGCGAACCTGTATGAAAGCAAGAATAAAAGTAGTGATTTCTATCCAATCGTAACTATGAAAGATTTGCTTGATATTGTCGTATGGTCCGATAAACTACTTACATTTGGATAAGACTCTGCACTTACTTTCTTAAAGAAAGATCATGATTGGTTTTAGGTCAAATGCCTTTCCAAAAAAGGCCAACTGACTTCTACCAAAGCTAAGCTTAAGTTAGTTTGGCAAACTATTATTCTCTTCAGTTCCAATACATAATCTTTACAGAATTGTTTCAACGTTTTGTGCTAAACTAGAAAAAAAGAAAATGCAGATAAAACAAGGTAGTAATCACTGCTGTTTGACTTTGCTCTTCAGTAGCTAATTTATCCATGCTGAGTGCGTGTTAAGGCAAAACCAAAACTATGTTCACTTAACGTAAGTTAATAACGTGTTTTGTTTCATTTACTCCAGTAAGTTATCCAATCCCCTCTTTGTGAGACATGCAGAAATTTTTTCGAAACAACGAAAATTATCGATTGAAAATAGGTAAGCGCATTCAAAATTGGAATAAGTTTTATATGGTTTAACATACCTATAGTAAAAAATTGGGAGGAAAAATTAGAGTGAAAACACTAAAGAAAATTATGTCTTCTACTACTGCAATATTTCTAATCATTTCTATGACTATAACAATGCTTGCATTACCAACTGTTAATGCACAATCAACAATCAAATCTTATCCATTCATTGATGCAGTTCCAAATCCAGCAGGTGTTGGACAAACAGTACTCATTAATTATGGTGCATTAAACTTTTTACAAGCTGAAAACGATGGTTGGAACGTAACTATTACAATCACGAAACCTGATGGTACAACTGAAACATTAACTCCACCAAAAACTTGGTCAACAGGAACAGCTGGTGTAACGTTTGTACCCGATAAGATTGGTACATACTATCTGCAAACAAATTTTCCACAACAATGGTATAACTATACATCACAAGGAAGAGTAATCTCAAGTCTCTATCAAGCAAGCCAGAGCGAAAAAATCGCACTCGTTGTACAGGAGAATGCATCACCATCT
The DNA here is from genome assembly GCA_035297385.1 of Candidatus Sulfotelmatobacter sp. GTDB lineage: Archaea > Thermoproteota > Bathyarchaeia > Bathyarchaeales > Bathycorpusculaceae > UBA11855. The sequence continues at coordinate 2,936 of DATGZD010000086.1, forward strand.
TATCCTTGGCAGCCAATTCCATCAGAATACTGGACACGGCCTGTAGATTCACAACTTAGAGATTGGTATACAATAATGGGAAGCTGGTTAATCAATAAACCACTAAACCTATATTCAGCCTACAATGATGGTCCAGAAACTGCACATATTCTTTGGTCACAACCCGTTGGTGATATGATGGGAGGCTTGGTCGGCGGTGGCTTTGATGAAGGCGGGTTAGTAGCCGGAGGTACCGGTATGCATGGCTATGAGATTGGTGATGCTTATGAAGGTAAATTTGCAGGATCTGTAATTATTAGTGGAGTACTCTATTACAACAAGTACATCTCTGGCAATCCACAGCAAGAAGTTGTCGCAGTTGATCTACATACTGGTAAAACATTATGGTCTAAAACACTCTTAAACAATCTAAGAATAACTCAAGGTCAAACAATTTGGTGGGATTCCAGAAACAACCGTGCTAGCTTCAGCTATCTAATAGCTTCTAGTGGCTCAACTTACTGCTATTTCGATGCAAAAACTGGCAATTGGCAATTTAACATGACAAGTGTTCCTGGAGGTACCAACTATTTTGGTCCAGCTGGTGAAATCCTAAAATACTCTGTTCAGAATGTTGGCAACAGTAGTTATCCAAACTATCGTCTACTTCAATGGAATTCAAGCTGGGTTGTACAAAACGGTAAAGCTGGCATGGCTGAGAGTTGGGGCAGTCAAGTTCTTGGCGTCACTTACAATGCAACTGAAAAAGGCTACGACAGGAATATTTCAATTACAGGTTTAAATCCTGGTACTGTTCTTCCTGGAAGTGCTACGATGGCTTTTGTTGGTGATAAATTAATTGGACAAAATGTGAATCAAACTGATGTTCAACTATGGGCTATAAGTCTAAAGAATTCTGATATGGGAACATTACTCTACAACACTGATTGGAAAGCACCTGCAGAATGGCTTGAAGGTAACATA
>DATGZD010000087.1:0-18857 GCA_035297385.1 Candidatus Sulfotelmatobacter sp.
GATTAGACTTGAATGACATTAATGGAAATATGGTAGAATGAACACGAGTACTGAATCAAAGAATAAACCCGCAAAGACCTTAACAGTTGCCAAACGGGCTAGAGGCGTAAGCCAGTGGAGTATTGCGTGGCGCAGGTTCAAAAAAAACAGAGCCGCCTTAGCCGGTCTTATTCTTGTAGGGGTAGTTATTGTTATGGCAATTTTCAGCCCGATTATTGCACGTTATCCTCCAAATGCGTTACCAGGATTTAGTATGGGGCAAACAAGGTCGCCTCCGTCCCTAACCTACTTCTTCGGTACAGATCTAATTGGTCACGACGTTTTTAGTCAAGTTGTCTACGGTGCTAGCTCAGCGCTTTATGTTGGCTTTGGAGCTGCTGCAATTGCAATGGGTCTAGCTATCTTAATCGGGCTTGTATCAGGCTATTATGGTGGGCTTGTTGACAATATCTTGATGAGAATAACAGAAATATTCCTCGTTATTCCCTTTTTACTTATTCTTCTTGTTTTTCTGAGAGTTAGTATTACACTCATACCTTCAGGTGTTGGAGGGCTTTCAGTAGTCACTTTGATGATAGGTCTGTTTTCTTGGGCATTTAATGCAAGAATTATCCGAGGGGAAGTCTTGCGGGTTAAGCAATACGAATACATAGAAGCTTCCAAATCTCTAGGAGCAAGCAATACGCGAATAATATTCCATCATATTCTTCCCAATGTGCTTCATGTCATAATTGTATTAACTACTCTTCAAATAGCCGCTGCAATCTTAACTGAAGCTGCCGTAAGCTTCCTAGGTTTTGGTGATCCCAATTCAATCACGTGGGGGCAACAGCTTCAGAATGCGAACTCGGCAGTAAAAGAAGCATGGTGGGAAGGCATCTTTCCAGGGTTCTTTATTACTTGGCTTGTGCTTGGCTTCAGCCTTTTAGGCAATGGATTAAGAGATGCACTGGACCCAAGACTCAGAGAATGATGAAAGGTAAGGGGAATGGCAAAAGAACTATTAAGAATTGAAAACCTGAAAACTTACTTCTATACGTGGGCAGGAATAGTCAAAGCTGTTGATGGCGTAAGCCTCAAAGTAAATGAGGGTGAAACACTTGGGTTGGTAGGTGAATCTGGCTCAGGCAAATCTGTCACTGCATTATCAATCCTTGGGATCGTACCCAAACCTGGGAAGATAATTGATGGAAAAATCTTCTATAGAGGGGAAAACCTCTTAGAAAGAAATGAAGAGGCTATGCAGAAAATTAGGGGTAAAGAAATAGCTTATGTTTTTCAGGACCCTGCAACCTCCCTTAATCCCGTATTTACTATTGCTAGTCAACTTGTCGAAGTCATAAGACGACATCAGAATGTCACAAAAGAAGAGGCCCTACAAAAAGCAATTGAATTATTCAAATTAGTCGAAATTCCAGATGCTGAAGTTAAAATTCACAATTATCCCCATCAACTTAGTGGTGGGATGAAGCAGCGTATGGCGGTGGCGCGAGCACTTTCTTGCCAGCCAAAACTTCTACTCGCAGATGAGCCTACGACTGCCTTAGATGTTACTATTCAAGCTCAGATTCTTAATTTGCTAAAGAATTTGAAGCAAAAACTTGGTATGGCTATGATTCTAATAACACATGACATGGGTGTAGTTGCAGGAGTTGCCGATAGAATAACTGTTCTTTATGCCGGACGTGTTTGTGAATCTGCAACCACAAGAACTATCTTCTATAATCCCCTACATCCGTACACGCGTGCACTTTTAGAAGCTGTCCCAAGTCTAGCACTTAGAAGAGAAAAACTGAAAGTAATCCCTGGGGCAATCCCTAACTTAATTGAACCTCCTTCAGGGTGTAGATTTAATCCACGCTGCGAATTCGCTAAGGAAGGCGTTTGTACTCTGAAAGTTCCGGATTTAGAGGAATTAGAACCAGATCATTACGTAGCGTGTGTTCGCGCAAGAGAAATTGAAGCCACATCGCCATTTAGGAAGGAGAACAAATGAGTACGTTGCCGATCTTAGACGTTAAAAATCTCGTTAAGCATTTTCCTCTTACAAGCAGAGGCGTATTTCTGAAAAAACAAGTTGGCGTTGTCCATGCAGTCGATAACATAAGCTTCTCTGTTAACAAAGGTGAGACTTTTGGTTTAGTGGGTGAGAGTGGATGCGGCAAAACAACAACAGCTAGAGCCGTACTATACTTAGATCCTCCTACGAGTGGAGAGATCTATTTTGAAGGAAGAGAAGTTGGCGAAGTCTTCAAATCGAAAGATAAACTGGCAGTCCTTCATCTTCGACAAAAAATGCAGTACGTCTTCCAGAATCCATACGCCTCGCTTGATCCACGAATGACTGTAGCGGATATTATTACAGAACCCTTAGTAATTCATGGACATATACCTAAGACTAAATGGCAAGATAGATTGTATGAACTGCTTAAACTCGTTGGATTAGAAGAATACCATGCTGAACGATATCCACATGAATTTAGTGGTGGACAAAGACAAAGAATCTGCATTGCCCGTGCATTAGCTGTAGAACCAGACTTACTTATTGCAGATGAGCCCGTAGCATCATTGGATGTATCTGTTCGAGCACAAATCCTAAACCTGCTTCAAGAACTGCAGAAAAAATTCAAAATCACTTACCTTTACATCAGCCATGACCTGAGTACAGTTCGGCATATATGTCATAGAGTTGCTGTGATGTATCTTGGAAAATTCGTAGAGATAGCTGAAACTGACGACTTGTTTGAATCTCCTATGCATCCTTACACACAGGCACTGCTTTCATCGATTCCTGTTCCTGACCCCGATATTAAGACCAGAAGAATAGTATTACCTGGCGAAGTTCCCAGTCCCATTAATCCTCCATCAGGTTGCAGGTTCGAGCCACGATGTATTTTTGCAAAAGATCATAAATGTGTACATTCCACATCAGACCTTATCGATATGGGCGGAGGTCACTTCGTAGCTTGTGAAGCCGCGCAAAAACGTTAACTCAAATCCTTTAATCTTTTGAATTATTAGCTTTTGCTATAGTCTCACAAACAAGTTGTTTGAAGGGTTCAAGTCCAATATTTCTTGTTTCTAAAATTGGCAATCCCATATCAAGTGCAGATATGTCAAGTTTTGTTTTATCTCCAACTCCAAGTGTGTCTATGTAGATGATTCCTCTTAAGCCATTAAACATACTTCTTATGTCTTTTACATTCATGTTTTTGTTCAACATTTTTTTCTTCATGTGTTTGAAGAATTCAGTCATGCCTGGTCCCAGAAAAAATAAATCATGTTCAGGGTCAGCTTCAAGGAACTTGCCTTTTCCGCCTAGCATGCAATCAATACAATTCACGGCATCAACTTTGACTATTTTGTATTCTTCTGCAAGTTGCTTCATTTCGCCATTTGGTCCTAGACAGAGGTCACCATAGATTAGGACGATTTTTCCTTTGTGATGTTGTTTTGTTTTTTCGAGAACACGTCTCAAATTTCTTTCTAACAATTCGTATTCTACATGAAAGTATTTGCTCACGAAGACTAGATCAACATCCAGATTTCTCTGTTTTGCAAGTTGTTTAAGCTCCTTCTCAAGAACACTACAAGAGATCAAACATATTCTTAACTGTGGTTTGGACATTGAGATTCCTAATCTTGTGTTCTATGTTAATCTCTTTTCTCGAAAGAAATAATTTAAGTTTTGTTTGGAGTTGACCAATGTATTTTCTAGATCAATCTGGGAACAAATTCTGCTCTTCCTCATTTTCTCCTATAGATTTGAGTAAACTGGTAAGGCTTAAAAAGGTAAGAAACATTATGCCTGCTTCACAAACTTAAAGGAAAAGTAGAAAAAGATGCAGCTTTCAAAAAAGAATGAAAAGACAATTGCAATCAGTTTGATTCTATTAATGACTAGTATTATAGTAATGACAAGTTTTGTGAGTGAAACAGTGCAAGCTCAGCCTTCAGTTGAACAACCGACAGTTGCAATACCTACTGGAGTTACCCCTAGTAGGACAGCAGAAACTATAGCTCACTTAAGTTTTAGACCTAGAATTGTTGGACTCGGTCAGAATGTTCTATTTAACGCGTGGATTCAATCCGTTGTGCTCGTTGCTAATTATAAGCATTACAAAGCATACCAAGTTACAATAACTAAACCAGACGGAACCAAAGACGTCGTAACAATGGATTCCTACGTTGCCGATGCAACAACCTGGTTTGAGAAAACGGTTGATCAGGTCGGTACATGGAGCATCAAATTTGATTATCTTGGACAATACTTCCCAGCAGGTTATTATTTCGAAGGAATAAACTACCCTAGTATTGCAGCAATTGGATCTTACTCGGCAGGTCAATTCGGAGCACCAACATTTGTCAATTCAACATATTACCAGCCTAGCTCTGATGGTCCATACAACCTATACGTTCAATCAGATATGGTTGCCTCATGGCCTCCAGCACCCTTACCAACAGATTATTGGACACGTCCAGTGTCTCCTTGGAATAGAGAATGGTGGCCAATTCTGGGAAACTTCCCAATGACTGGTATAGTTGGTGGTGGACCTAATTGGCCAGCAGATACGAACAAATACGCAAATGTGTTTGACACTCTTAGCTATCTCCCTTATGTTCAAGGACCAAAATCCTCACATATACTCTGGAAGCGACAATTTAACGTGGGCGGTTTGATTGGAGGTACTATGGGACAGACAACTATTTGGGAAAGCTCAACTGTGATTTACGGTCATCCAAGCATAATCTATTCTGGCAGAGCTTATTGGCAAACTACAATTGTAATAGATGGACAACCAACCACTGTTTGGCAATCTTATGATCTACGTACAGGCGAAGTGTATTGGAATCGATACCCTGTTTCACAGATACCGACGTTCATTATTTATGACTATGGTACCTCAGAAATTTCCGAGGCAGAACCACATCTCGCTAAGCCTGTTTTTGGATACATAGGCGGCGGACGTTTATTGAAGTATGATCCATGGACAGGAGCCGTTATGGGCAATTATTCAATTGCTCCTTTGACAACTGGCACCTTCTATGCTGATCCATATGTTCTAAGCGTGCAAGACCTCGGAACAAACGCAACTAGCGGTCCTGGTGGACGCTACCGTTTAATTAATTGGACAGTAAGTGGCACTCTTGCAAACTTAACTACATCCGCAGGTACGAGGATAATCAGCAACATAAGTTGGCCCTTAAGCAGCCTACCTGTCACAACTGATTTCGAAGCAGAGATTGCTGTTAGTGCATCTTCATCGCGAATATTGTCATACAATATTAGAACTGGAGAACTCATAGCAAACATAAGCACGGGAATAGAATTTGCTACTGAAGGAACACCGGCACTGGCTGATCATGGAAAATTTGCGCAGCGTTACAACGACGGACACTGGCACGCTTGGGATGTAAGAACAGGCGCACATATATGGGAGAGTGAACTTTCAAGTTGGCCTTGGGGCACCTTTGGCACTTACGGCTCTGCTTCATACGGTGGAATGATCTTCTCAAACAACTTTGATTCCATTACGACATTAAATTGGACTACTGGAAAAATAGTGTGGACATATGTTGATCCTGCTGGATCCCCATTTGAGAGTCCTTACACGTACAATAACCTGACAGTTAATCCTTGGCACACAAGCCAAATGATCGCAGACGGAGTTTACTATACCACGAATGCAGAACATTCAGCTGATATGCCAATTAAACGAGGCTGGAGAATGCATGCTATAAATGCAACTACTGGCGAAAAAATCTGGAGTCTAGTAATGGGACAAAGTGGATCAACTGATGGATCAAGAGTGTTCCAAGGTGCAATAGCCGATGGATACCTTGCATATTCTGATGCTTACACGACTACGATGTACGTTGTTGGCAAAGGTAAAAGCGCAACAACCGTTACGGCCTCACCAAAAACAAGTGCTAAAGGCAACGCGGTACTCATTGAAGGCACAGTGCTTGATCAATCACCTGCACAATCAGGTACACCAGCAGTCTCTAAACAGTCGATGACGTTACAGATGGAGCACTTACATATAGCGCAACCACTTGACGGGATATACCACAATGAAACCATAACTGGCGTTCCAGTAACCTTGAATGCAATGGGTTCAGACGGTAGTATAATCAACATTGGCACTGTTACAACAAACGGTTACTATGGTACCTTTAGTAAAGCTTGGACACCACCCGCTGAAGGAACATACACAATTATCGCTTCGTTTGCAGCTGATGATTCGTACGGTAGCTCAGATGCAGCCACAGCAATTACAGTTGGTCCAGCATCAGAACCAACAACTGTTCCAGAACAACAGACTGTAAAATTACCGCCAATTGAACTTTACTTCACCGTTGCAACTATAGCAATAATCATTGCAATCGCTATAGTTGGGGCATTATTGCTAAGAAAACGGCAATAAATGCAAACAAATTAGACAAATTTCCCTTTCTTTTTTTGTTTTTTAATATTTCACTAAGCTTAGGAAACACTGCCTTGTCGGATTAATTCTTTCTTAACCTCCAAGTAAGCAACATTCCTTGGTGTTTGATCACTTCTGGATGCAAGAGCTGCCCAAACTCCTGCTGCTTGTCCAGTTGCCATACAAGTAGCCATCACTCGATACGAAGCACTTGCTTCATTGGTTCCAGATATGCATCTTCCAGCTACAAGCAGATTCTCAATCTCTAAGGGTATCAAACATCGAAGCGGAATATCATACCATTCTCTAGGAGTTAACCTCTTGAATGTGCTTCCTTTACCTGTTGGATTATGAATATCAATAGGGTATGCGGAATGAGCTATGGCCCCTTCAAATTTACGTGCTTCAACAATATCTTCAGAAGTTAACTTGTACTCACCTATAATTCGTCGCGTCTCTCTCACGCCAACGGTTGTACCACTCTGAGCAACGTATGCCTTCTCAAAACCAGGCACATACTTGCGCAGGAAATTGGCGATTTGCTTTATCTGCCTTCGACCTTCAACCTCGGCATAAGTTAAATCCAAAACATCTATACCAGAAACACGTGTTATCCGGACACTGTTAACATTTACTTTATCTTCGTGCATAGTTCCAAAAAAGAGTATGTCTCCACGAGGAATATCTAATTCCCTTCTCTTTCTGGCTTCTTCCATAAGAGTTCGTAATCCTTGAACGCCACTCCATTCATCAGGATGTTGTTCAACGTATTTCTGGAATAGTTTTTTTTGGAACCCTTCCATCACAAAAAGCAACGTCATCGGTTGAGTGTATCCATCTTCTTCCCTTCCAACCTCATAGGAAGCTCCTGCAAAAGCTGCAACATCCCCATCTCCAGTGCAATCGATGATGTTTTTTGCTTTTATTACTATGGGACCCGATTTAGTTTCAAACACAACACCCCTTAAACCTTCATGGTTAATCACACCACTAGCTAAAGCATGGAACAATAATTCTGCACCGGCTTCGTTTACCATATCGAGAATTACAAGTTTGAAGATTTTAGGATCGAAAGGTACTACATAACCTGTCTCAGAAGAGGGCGGAATAGCTCCACCTGCTTTTACCAAGCGCTCGATTAATCTTTCTAAAACTCCTCCAACTATACTTGGACCCACGCCATGGTCTGTTGGAAAAAGCTCAAACTCACGTTGCTCCTTAATGAAAGTTGAAGAAGCATAGTATGATGCGAACGTCAATAGTAGAGCAGCTGTTGCATGTCCCCCTAAGAACCCATATTGCTCAGCAAGTATTACTTTTGCTCCAGCATTAGCTGCACCAATTGCTGCACCTAATCCAGCGGGACCTCCGCCGACTACTAGGACATCAGTCGGTTCAATCAGTTGTCCTGTGCGTGAAGGAAGAGTAATAGTGCTTACAGAACGTTTAACGATAGCATAAAATCTTCCTACAAAAATATTTAGGCATTCTTTTTTTCTCATTCAATCTTTTTCATTAAGTGAATTAACTGCTATCTTGTTGTTTTCAAGAGCACGTTTTTTGAGTTCTGGTAAAAGTTGTCTAACATTATGGATAATCTTGTTCTTTTCATCCCATGCCTTGTCAACATATGCATTGATAAGACCTGCGTTAAAATGCTCTAATGGAAACATCGGAATCTGCAATTTCTCAAGAAAGCCACCAACTTTTGGAGCATACGGTAACGCCACAAATGGGACTGCCTGCAATGCTGCAAAGATTAAGGAGTGCAAACGCATTCCTAATAGAAAATCAAATTCATTCATAATTGAAAACAATTGACCGGATGAATATTCTTTTTTTACACCCAAGTATCATGAGGACGGAGCATATCAGCTATACGCGCGCTTATAATGAATTTCCAACTTAGCTCATGAGCAGACTAAATTACTTTCTCTTCTCTCTTTTTATTGGATGCTTCTCACGCCTTAGCACCATAATTTTTTGTAAGATAATAAGACCTGTTACGGGTATAACAGTAATAAGAAATAGAACCAAAGGTAAACTCTCATTCAAATTCTGGGTCCCCCTCAGTGAATAATGTAGGTTGGCTAAATAAATCATATGGAAATCACATTAGTATCACTGCTATAGAGCACACTTAACAGAAATCAATTACATCAACAATTAACTTATTACCGTTATAAGAATACAAAGTTTAAGTGCGACGAATAATATTATATTGTTGGAAGGGTGAGCGAAGTGATGTTTGCAGCTTACTTTAGATTTTCAGGCAGGTTTTTTCTTCAGCAAACAATTCCTGCACTGCTATTTTAGTACGCCAAGCAGACGTCGCTTAGTAATCCTTCCAAATAACACACCAGATAGATACATTAACATTTTTTTGAACAAACAGTTAAGCTGTTCTCTTTCTACTTTTGTGAACTAACCTTTGTATAATTTTTATTGCAATAGTCTCATTTCTGTCTCTATAAACGTAACTCTCATGATGAAAAACTTGCGATCCTTCTTGGGCGTTAGTACCTAGTTTAACAAAAGAAAGGAGGAAATATATTGTGGCTGATAGTCTGCTTATTACTTCTTCCTGAGTATGAGGGCTCCGACGATCGCGATTGCTATGATTATCGCTATCGCTGCTGCAGCTATACCATAGTATAATGGTGTCAAATCTGTGGCAGCAACTTCTGGTGTCCTTGGCGTTTGCGGTGCTGGTCCAACGTTTACGGCTGTGGCTGCTGAAGAACTGCTGTACGCTGGAGACCCCGTAAACGAAGCGGTAATTGTGTAGAGTCCTTCTTTTGGTGGAGTCCAAGCATAACTGAATGTGCCATAGTAGCCATTAGTTGTAGTTGTTCCGATGTTAATGACGTTATTGTTTGAATCTATAGCAGTAAGCGTCACCGGGACTCCGGTTAGGTTTGTTGGTAGAGGCGATTGTAGGTGAATATAGCTCATGTATGCCCCCATCGAGGCTTCAGCTACACATGGAGTGTTTGCTTGTGCTTGAGTTGTGTCTAAAATTGTTCCTTTTATTGTAATGCCCGTGCCTAATGAAACGCCAATATCAGGTGCAGTGACTGTGGTGGCGCTTGTTCCTTTCCCGAAGACATATATGTAGCCGTCGTAGCCGTCAGCTGCTGTTGTGTAGCCATCAGCCATAGGTCCTGCAACCATGGGTTCGTTCACTTTCCATATAAGAGAACCGTCAGTCACGTTGATGCAGTAAAATGACCAGCCTCTCGTGTATGGTGCTGAGGGTGTATGTTCGTTGTTTTCTATGTACAGTTTACCATCAGCCACAAGTGGAGAGCCCGTGAACGAGTAAACGCTAGTACCATTGTACTGGTATGGTGTTTCAAATGGTGGTGCTGGCGCATAGAAGTGCCAGACTACGTTACCCGTTGTCCAATTAAGTGCGTAGATACCATCGTAGCCGAAGTACATGAAAACTCCGTAAGCTGAGGCTTGTACGTATCCCCAGAATTCACCCCACGCGCCCTCTATTTGAGTCTTCCAAAGCAGAGTGCCACTATATTCATCGAATCCTTCAATAATTCCGTTTTCCATAACGCAGCTGTATATTCCTTGGTCGGGAACAGCTGTGCCTGGATTGAATGGTGTTTCGGTAGTGGTTATGTTCCACATCAGTTGCCCAGTCGTCAGGCTATATGCCATTATTCGGCCGCCGTTAACGTTACCATTTATGAATCGGCCTTGGTATATACATACGCCAGCTTCTAAGTCAGTTTGATATGTGACGTAATAAGGTTGACTCATCATGGTTGCATTGTTTATATCAAGATTTGCGGGATATTGATAGGTTAGGTAGCCTGCAGTCAAGTACGATGGGTTGAACGCGGAGGATACGTTGTATACAATTCTTGACGTGAAGTTTGTGCTTGTGCCAGTAGTGGTCCAGTTTATTAAACGATAATCTCCTCTTGAAGCATTGATTATCTGACTGCTTAGGACCCAGCCAGCATGATAGAGGCCTGCCATGCAAGTTATGTTGCTTACTATTGCACCCGTGTATGGGTTGATTGTGTACAGTTGAGTTCCTGAAAGGGTCTTGAGGTTAGCTGTAAAGGTCTGATCAGCGCTCGCCCCCGGAACTACTACGCTCGGAGTTCCTGCAGTGTATTCAATGAATGTTGGTGTTATTCCGTTGAATGGTGCTGCAATTGGAATCATATAGTACATCTGGCCTGTTCTTAGGTCATAGCTGACTGCACAGTTAAGATATGAGCCGTTGTACCATTGAACTATTTGAGTTGCGTAACAGCGTCCTTCAAAAATGACAGTTGGGTTTGTGGCTGCAGCTTTATTGCCGTAATTTCCGGCTTCTCCTCCGATTATACCAGCTGGAAAGCCAGTTTGTCTTTTCCACATGATGTGAGCAGTGTCCGAAGATTTGATGAATGGCCCAAGCCATCTTGGTGCAGCGTTCATACTTGCTCCGTTCGATTGGTAGAACCATGGATAGTTACCAGCAATTGTAGCCCAATCCCTATTATTTAGCGATATGGGACGTGTCCAGTAATCAGTTGGTAATGGTGAATACCACGACATTACTTGTTCTGATTGCACTACTAACGTCTGTTCCTGTGTAGAAGCAGGTTCATAATACTCATTTGGATAGTAGTTAGCTCCGGATGCAGTTGATGCATTGTTTAGGACTCCGCCAACGTATTTGCCCGCTGGCAACCACTGTCCAGGGAAGTCAAATTTAACTTTCCAAGTTCCAACTTGATCGACAACATACTCAAACCAGCATGTGCCGTCCGCCGCATATGAGTGGAATGGACCAACTGTCTTATTGGTTCCATCGGGTTTTGTGAATGTGACTGTGAATCCAGCGAGGTACCGATTTGCTGCTGGTGGTGACGTTGTCCACATATTGACGAGTAAGGTTTGGCCGACTCCTATTGGGTTTGGTGAGAAGCTAAGGTAAGCGGTCGGACTGATTGTTATGTAGAAGCCTGGATTAGCTGGAATCGTAGTGCTCCAAACACTCAAAGTATCTGGTGTTCCTCCATGAGGTACGTCTTCCTGAGCTGCAGCAGACATAAACATGGTTGAAGTACTCATTGAAATCATCAAAAGCAACGCCAATAACATTGTTGTTTTGATTGAAAATAGCTTCATTCTTCTCTTTATCTCCTTTTCCTGCCAAAAAATTTCAATGAGTGCTCAGATTTAAGAATTCCGTAAAAGTGGTAAGCGTTCAAAAAAGATAAGATTGACCAGAAGAAATTCAAAGATAATATATTGATGATGACCAGCCAACATAGTCATGCAGCTTGATATAAACCGTTAACTTCCCTTTGTTTATGACAATGATATTGAGTTTGAGGTTTAGGAAATTACTGTGTATTAAGGTTCTTTTGGGGGCAGTTGTATATCCATCCTTAAATATTACTATTGTTATAATGTAATAAGGTGAGAGTGAAATACAAATGAAACATACATTTGCTATCAAAACAATTACACTAGTCGTGTTCCTTCTCATCAGCTTCTTAGCAGCTACAGCCGATATCAAAGTCAACGCGTTAACATCCTCGGGGTTAGATTGGAGGTTAACGGTTACTGGATTAGTAAGCTATCCACTTAACCTTACCCTTGACGACCTCAAAGCTATGCCACAAACGACAGAAGAAGCAACGATATATTGTGTCAGTTTCCCAGATCAAATTGTGACAACGGGTATCTGGAGAGGTATTAGCTTATCCGATTTGCTTACGCAGGTAGGCGTTGAGCCTTCTGCAGTCAAGGTTGCATTCTTTGCGACTGATGGGTATACAACTGATCTTGATGTGACCACGGCTATGAATGGAAATGTAATCGTTGCATATGAAAAAGATGGGTTACCTCTTAGTGAAACTTTGCGTCTGGTAGTTCCAGGGAAGTGGGGCTACAAATGGATTAGTCGACTAACAGAAATATCACTCGTTGATTTTGATTTCAAAGGCACATATGAGAGTCAAGGATACTCAGATGAAGAGGCATCAGTGGGTTCACAAACTGGTCAGAGCTCAGTTAACAATAGAGCTATGCAGACAATACCAAATTCGACTCAGACAACAAAAACAGAAGTTCCATCGTCTACTCTGGGGATTAACAATTCCACTGATTCGAAACCTCTGCAAAACACTCAGAATTCCAATCCTGAGCTCAAACCTCAACCTTCCAGTTCACTACAAACTACAGTTGAAGTTGGTGTAGTTGCAGGTATTACGGTATGTATTGCCTTACTGGTCTCAGTCATGAGGCATGGTCATTTTAGAAAAAACCAAACTATGTAAGATTCGCTTATGAAAAGTCAGGCAAGAAAATATAATTGCAACTCGAAGTATCTCCTTTAATTTATCTTCCTTGTGTTTAGGAAAACTACATTTCTTCTTAGAGGACGCGATTGGATATCTGTGACTTAATGAATAAGAATGGTCCAATATAGAATCTGAACTTGTAAGTACTTACTTGTCTTTCTATTATGATAGCACGATCGATGTAATCAATTTCCAATAGCAATCCCTGAGATCCTTTTGGTTAATAATGCTTCGAACAAGTCAACTAGTCTTTGGATGCTGGTAACTACTCTAGGTTATGGTAACAAAAGGACATACTGAAAAATTTGGAAAATCAATTGTGTTTATTGATACATCGATAACATGTCCCGCAATATCTAATATTGCAGGCTCTAACAGTTGTCTAATTGGCTATGTCCGTTTTGCTAATTCCTTAGGCAATGTTGAAAACTCAATTCTTAGATTCGTTGAAAATGCGGAAAATGATTGTCTCTTGCCTTTCTCTATTAATTTACACCGGCAATATGGTCTGCTTATAGTTGCCACTAATCTTTTGGCTTACCCTCCAATTCCAGAGGTAATTCTATTATGAAGGTTGTTCCTTTTCCCTCTTTACTTTCAAAAGTTATCGTGCCATTCAATGCAACAACTAATCTCTTTACTACGGCCAACCCTAAGCCTTGTCCTTTTGCTTTAGTGGTAAACAGCGGTGTAAACAAATTAGATCTTACTTCAGACGGAATTCCTAAACCCGTATCCTTAACGCTAATTATAGCTTTGTTGTCAAAAGTTTTTGCTTCCAACATTAATTCACCCCCATTGGGCATAGCTTGTATTGCGTTAATTATCAAGTTAGAAAATATGCGTTTAAGGTATGTTGCATCAGTCTTAAGAGCAGAATCTTCATCAACAACCACTGTAGTTTTTATTGCTTTAGGAATATTATCCAACATACCCAAGAAGACACTCTTGATTTTTACTGTAGTAATGTTTAAAGTTAGTTTTCCTGTGTAATCCTGTAAATCACTCACTATTTTGTTAATATAGCCAATGTTCTCATTAATCGAATTAATGCTCTCTGCAATATCTTCACTTTTGCAGCTGGCATTACGATTCAACTCCTCTTGCACCAAAAATAGATCATTGGTGATAGCCTGCAATGGGTTACGTAGATCATGTCCAACCATACCTGCAGTTTGACCGATGACAGCAAACCTTTCACTTTTCCTGAGCCGACTCAAATCTTTAAAGACAAGCCAACGATAGTAATTAAATTCCCAAGTCGCTAAAGCCGCAATCATATTGGCAAACAACAACGTAGCAAGGATCGGAATAAACTGAGGCTGATCTAATGTCGGCATGATAAAGAACAACAGAATTGATTCACCAACTGTATAAACTGATGATAGAATAAATTGGTTGAGAAATCTAGTGGGAAGAGCCAAATAGATTACAAAAACACTGATTCCTAAAATAACCGCTTGAACAGCAAAACCTTCAGGTCTTGAAGTGTTTACAAACAAACTAAAAGCTACAAACGTAAGCAAGTACAGAAAAAGGGTGCTGTCATAAGAATGAAAACTCTTTCTGTTCTTTAATGTCAATATGATTATTATGGAATAAATGACTAACAGAAATCTGAGAATTTCGACAAGATAGAATTGAAGAGATAGACCCAAAAGCTCATAATCGCTTACACCAAATGCAGCTATAGCGATTGCCAATAGAGCTAGAACGACTTTAGATTGGGCAATATCTGAGCTAAAAAAGAATCGCCTATACTCTGCTTTGTCTTCTTTAGGAATCCCCTTAGGAACTCTGAACATTTTGGATAGATTGAGAAAACGTTTTGACATTGCTTTCATCAACCACTTTTAAGTAAAGAAAACCCCCTCTAATTTCATTTGTCATAAAAGCACGCACTTGCTAAAGCGTATTTTGTAAATGTAAACATATTCACATTGAGGAATGTAATCCGGCAAGAGCAGAAATTCCTCCAAAACTGCTCTTCGTGTCTTTTCAGTGCTTCGCACTGCAAATTAGATATCATTTTTATACTCGAAATATATCGCCGTTATATTTACTTGAAGAGATGAAAAATGAAAGCATCAATAACTAAAACAAGACTTTTGGCTCTATTAACTTTAGCTATTATCGGTCTGATGACAACTGCAATGTTTTCTACTGTTTCAGCTGTAACGTTAACAAGCAAACATTTTGAAGGTAAGGGTGCAATAGCTCAATGGATAATCGATACACCTACAGGACCTCATCCAATTAACGCTATTATTGACATGACCAATTCTGAAAAGAATCCGGAAATATATGTCAGCATATCTCATCCAAGCAGAGGAGTTTCAGCAGGCAGCGGACCAGCTAACATTACTTGGAGCATGAATCACGTAACCGTGGAAGCGGTCATAACCTTTGCTGTAGTAATCCCGGGATCTTCTCCTGGTAGAACTGGTTCACATAATATTAGCATAACGTGGCAGACTAATGGACCAACAAGTAACAAACCCTTGACAGTAAATACAATGCATGGTTTAACAGCTTTAATCGATGGCGCATCGAAACATGCTGAGGCAAAATTAACTCTTGACTCAACAGCGACTTCAGGGCACCATCAAGACGACGTTTTTACTTCTTCATGGGCAGTAGTGATGCACGGAACGGCAGACATTGCCTTGACTTCATAGTCACAAAAAAGACTAAAGTCAAACAATACATCTAACTCCCTCCCTTTTCCTTTTGCTCACCAACAGTAATATTTAATGGTGAATGAACATAAGTTCTAAGATCAGTTTCTGTTAAGCTCATACGAATTTATCTTTTTGTTAAGAACAGCACACAAAAATAGAAAAAAAGTAGAGGATGGAACTATAACGCCTATAAAAGGAAATACTTTCTACAATCCTCAAAATATGATCGATTTTTTATCCAATTTGATATATACCAATGATAATTGACTTAGTACAAATCAATCTATTATTCCAATAGAAGTATGTCTTAACCTCTTTAACCCACAAAAATACCTCAAATTAAGGTTTAGAACCTTTGTACTTTGAAGTCTTTGAGAGCAATAAGAGTCTATGTGTTGAGAACATTAATGTTAAAGATGGCACAATGAATAGATAAGCAATGTTAGATTATATTTGAATTGTAAAACAACATAGAGAATTGTGATGGGCTACGTACAATCACAAATCTATTTAGCAATGTTTTAGAAATTGATTAGTCGGAGAGACTGAAAAAAAGCATTAAGGCTAATAGCTCAACAATCAAAAAGAATAGATATAACATGCAACAAGTAAGTTACTTTTACCTCTTCTCCTATTGCTTAAATCTTTCTTCGCAACACACGTTAGAGTTAGTTTTAGCCTACAGTAAGGAGAAGTGATAGAATTAACCTAAAAGACAATGTATCTTTTCCAAGCCAAAAGAAACGTGTGTTAGTGGTAGACGATGATTTATCAATACTTAGATGCACGATTAAGGTTCTTGAGAGTAACGGGTATGAAGCAGATCCAGCTGAAACAGGCCAAGAAGCCATTGCTAAAGCAAAAGAGCGTACCTACGACGTCGCCTTAATTGATCTCAAACTTCCTGATATGGATGGCATTGAAATTTTATCAAAAGCTAATCTATCAAACGCAGTTAAGATAATGCTTACTGGATATCATTCTTTAGTTTCAAGTATACAAGCGATGGATAAAGGCGTTGATGCATATTTGCGTAAGCCAGTAAGCCCAGAAGAGTTGATTTTGCTGATCAAGTCAAAACTTAAAGCTAAAGAAAATAAAGCAGCAGGCAGTGTTTAACCATAGCTGTGGCAGGAGTACATCACAGAAAATTAAGAAACATTAGCGATTAGCTAAATTTATTGTATATCACTTCCAGGTCTTCTTATGCAATCTTCAATAACATGCAAAAGAGACATGTAAACTAGCTGAGGTTAGTTTGACTATGTGACGGTGAATATGCTGATAGCGGTAAGATCTTAAAGAAATGGAAATAAAATGTATAATCCTAAACTTAAGGTATAATTTCACAGCCATTATATTTTAAAAACTCAAAATTTTTCCTACTCACTTTTCCATTACTAATTAACTCTTTGATATGTGGAATCTGCCCTTCTATAGCCATTATCAACGCTCTTACAGTCCTACAAACTTCTGTATACGCTTCCTTAGTCCATCGGCGAGTTATATTTGCATACAGACATCGCCCACCGCATATACTTAGAATATCACATTCAGCACATTGTGAAGCCACAAAGATATCCTTCAATTGTGAAGGTTGCGTAGATGATATGTGACCGAGATAGTAATCTTTCATGCCCCACATAGTTGGACATGGAATAATGTAACCGTCAGTTTGGATTGCATAATTTATCCATCCACCGCCACATCGAAGACGACATGGCCTATCATCAAAAAGTAAAGAATCAATGATTCCCAAAAAAGGATAAAGCTTGTAGACAACACTTTTTTGTTCCATTTCATCGACCCAAAACTTCGCTAACCTCGCTAAACTTGGTATATAATTATTCTCGGTCCAACCTTTGAAATTTCGTCTTGCATAATCGTTTCCCCAAAACCCTGCATTCAACTGCCAATGAACAGACGAAAATGAAAACTCATCATTATTCAAAAGCCACTTCACTTGGTCATAAATATCGGTTTGTTCCATCACAGTCATCCTAGCAATTAGCTCACCATTAAACCCATTTTTCTTGATAAGTTTCAGGTTGTTAATGAGTTTTCGAAAAGTACCCTTTCCACGATAGTAATCAGTTAATTCTTCATTCCCATCTATTGAAACCAGAATTGTGTGAAAATGATTAACATATTTAGAATCTAAACGACCAAGTAATTGACCATTAGTTTGAATCATAAAATACTTTGGCTTAACGATATCCATAACCTGTTTTATCTCATTCGCGCACAACAATGGTTCTCCCCCGTAGAATGTAACCACACAATCTTTATCTTGATGACAAAAATCAGCCAAAGCATTCCAATTATAGTTGACTCTCTTGGGTAAACAATAATCTAAATTGAATTCACGAAAATCCTCATCAAAATCCTCCATAGTCTCGCCAAAACAGTATCTACACTGCAAGTTGCATTCGGTAGTGATGATGACGTGAAAGAACATAGGTCAACGTAAACAATAAACATGTTTAATAGCATTCTTCTGCAAGCTCTTCAGATTTCTCGAATTCTTCCTGCCTTATTTCGATCTCTAACTTAATTTCTTCGTACCCTTTTAGCGGTTTCTTTCCATCCTCATTCTGAGTTTTCATCACTATTTTTTGAGCCTTCTCAAGATAGGTTTTCATTTCGTTGTCTTTAATGATTTTTTCAGGCAAAGTTTCGGGAGCGAGGAAAAGTGGTAAGACAGCAGCAAAAAGAAAGAAACCAGCGAATGAGAAGACCGCAGCCCCAGGAACTGTGTCAGCCAAATAATTGCCAATAGTAAGACGGCTTAAGTTGGAAAGTAAGTATGGTAAACTCCCCAAGACATAGAACTTTTCACTGCCTTTTGTTTGTGCAAGGTCACCCCATACTGTCATGATAAATATCATAGACAATGCACCCCATGCAATACCATCAACAGCTGTGTAAAACCAAAAAGCTCCTTCATTTCCTGAGCCAAATCCTAAAGCACCATACCCTACCCCCAAAAGGGCAAAGGCCAATAAGATTACGCGTTTTCGTCCAATCCTGTCAGCAGCAAACCCATACACCACGCTAAATACCCCTGCAAGGATGCTTTCTATTATAGTTCCGTTTTCAACTAGTGAAGGAAATGCTTTCAAAGTAACGGGATATGTTAGATCGTTTACTAACGTAAACATGATCCAAGGAATGAAGTATAGTAAGAAAGACCGATTCAAAACTAGTGGTCGGTACGATAAGAAGTCTTTTTGCTCAATTTTTCTCTCTGTCGGCTTTATGAAAAATAGGACAACTAAACAAGTAGTGCGCCATAGTCCAAGAAGAAATGAGGTTGTAATTGCATCTGTACCGCCTAATCTAGGCAAAAAAAAGGACCCAACACCAATCATTAAAATGGCAAGGCCTCCCATACGTGCTCGGGTTTCAGTTTCCGTATTTGC
>DATGZD010000088.1:0-5379 GCA_035297385.1 Candidatus Sulfotelmatobacter sp.
AAATCAATAAACTCCAGCATGGACTCAAAGCGGTTGGCGAAACAGGTGACAAGCTTCACACAGAACTCTCAAGCCTCGCTCAAAAAAGCCAAGAACTACATCAACAGATGCTTGCTAAAATCGACGAAGCAAGAAAAATCAAAGAAGAAGCTGACACGACACACAACAACTATCTATTGACTCGCGAAAAAGTCCGGCAACTAGAAGAACAAAGGCAAAGAATAGAAAGCGAAAAGAGAAGAATCCGCGAAATCGAACGACGAGCCTATGAAACACAACGTCAGCAAGATGCAGAAGCACAGAAGACAAATGAGAAAGAACTAAGAGCCAAACTTGAAACTCAAGCTCGAGAAAAGTTAGAACGTGGTGAAAAGTTGAGCTGGGATGAATTTCAGCTCCTTGCGGCAGAAGATGAGCCAGAAACACAAGATTAAAGTAAACTATACTGCCTTAGACAAAGGCAAGAGAATAAAGAAATGAAAGAGAAACAGGAAACAGAGCAACGCGTACAAAAAAGAATCCTAATTCTTTGTGTTGACAGAGATTCCGATATAACGACTAAAACAGGCATAAAAACACCGATCCAAGGAAGAACAGCAAATCTTGATGCAGCAGTTTCACTTGCGTTGAAGGATCCAGAAGAAGCAGACGCTAACACGATGTTTGAAGCAGTCAGGCTCATTGATCGCCTACAAATTGATAAGAAGCCTGAAGAGACATTTGAGGTCGCTACGATTTCAGGTTCAGAATTGGGTGGAGTAAATGCAGACAGAAAATTAGTTGATGAACTAAACGCAACGATAGACTCGTTTAGTGCAACCGAAGTTATTCTCGTAACCGATGGCTTCACAGACGAAGCAATACTGCCTATAGTTCAATCTCGAGTTCCTGTTTCATCAATTAGACGAGTGGTCATAAAACAAAGTGAATCCATTGAAGAAACTGCAGCAGTCTTCACAAGGTATTTTCGGATGTTATTTGATGATCCACGTTACTCTCGATTAGCCTTAGGCATACCTGGACTGCTGGTTCTACTCTTTGGTATTCTTTATCTTATCCCTAACTTCCAAATACAATATTACTTTCTAACTATAGCCGTAATTCTTGGAGGCTTAATGTTAGTCAAAGGATTTGGAATCGACAAATCAACCAAAGATGTTTACCGATGGATACGAGAATACTCGCCTCCACCAATCCCCGTCCAAATCTCCAACTATGTGGCTGTAGCAGGCGTCCTTTGCATGCTAGTCAGCATTTATTTAGGAGTCGCTTTTGTTACAGCTTCAGTAGAGGTTCTTCCGCCAGATTTTCCGGGTTGGGTTGCTGCTCTACCTCAATATACTGGGTACTTTATCCAAGGCACGGTTGATTTAATGGTAGTTGGTATCGGAGCAATATTCTTTGGAAGAAGCATACGCTTTTATTTTGAACGAGACTCAAGGATACTGCGAAACTCTGCACTAATTATATCTGTTGCATGGTCTCGCTGGATTTTAGTAGCAACTGCAAATATTCTTATCAATCCAAGCATAGGTTATGATGCATTAGTATTCAACATAGTTGTAGGCGTTTTAATTGGCATAGCTTCTATTCTACTAATAATTATCGTTCATAGATCAGCAAGGGGTTTCTTCAGAGAATCGAAAGGAGAAGTTGATGAGTTCGGAGACCTTAACCCTGCAACTGTTGATGAATGATTTCTCCAGCAACTTCGGTAGCTTTCTGTAGACCTTGAGAGTTGGTCCCGCCGCCTTGAGCAAAGTCTTTTCGTCCGCCACCTCCGCCACCGATTAATGGTGAGACTTGCTTAACAACTTCTCCTGCGTTAGCTCCCTTCTCTACAGCACCCTTACCTGCCATGACGAGAATTCGTGCAGTCTTTCCATCTGAACCGTAAGACAATACAACCGTGTTATGATCTCGTTTTATCATTTCAGACGCAGTCTGTACCATTCGTGGGATATCGATGAATTCTTGAAAATCACGTCTAATGAGTTTGATTCCGTTGAATTCTTCAGTTGTTCCTGCAGTTTGTTGTGTGCTGGCGACGCTTTCTTTAGTGGCTAATTCTTTGATCAACCGACGTTTTTCAATATTCGCTTCTTTAAGCTCATTGACGAGTTTTTGGGCAGTTTTATCCAGTTTTTCTATGGGGGCATTCAAAGTCTCTGATATCTTCCACATCAGCAGTTCTTCTTGCTGTACAGCTTTCAATGCTTCAAATCCGACTGCGTAAGCTAATCGTTCGACTCCATCTTGAACGCGTTCTGTGTATACGATTTTGAGGAATCCAACTTCTCCTGTGTTTTTTAGGTGTGTTCCTGCACAGGCTTCAACATCCCAATCTCCAGTCTTGACAACACGAATGTCTTTTCCTGGGACAGCGCCGCCTTGATAGAGTCTGAAGCCATAACGTCCTTCTGCCTCGTTTCGTGTCATCCAAGTTGTCTCAACATGCATGTTCATCATTATTGCTTCATTAGCTAATGTTTCTATCTTGTGTATCTCATCAGGCGTTAACCGTCGATAATGAGAAATATCTAAACGCGTAACTTGCACACCTTTCTGTGTACCATGCTGCCAGACGTGTTCACCTAAGACGCGTCGTGCTGCACCGTTGACCAAGTGAGTGGCTGTATGTGCCTTCATGAGTGCATACCGTCGGTTCCAATCAAGAATACCTCTGACGACTGAGCCTTCACGTGGTAATGAACCTATAACCTTATGAATGATGACTCTGCCGATTTTCATGACATTCGTGACTTCTGCTGTCAGTTCATAGAACATAAGGAAACCATGGTCGGCCGGTTGTCCGCCACCTTCAGGGTAGAAGCAAGTTTTATCTAAAGCAACATAGCCATCATCTGTTACTTTTAGGACGGTAGCATCAAATTCTTTAGCGTAAGGCTCAGTATAGTACTTCTGTTCTGTAGCTGGCAACCCTTTAACTATTTCTTCTAAAGATTGTTCAGCTTTGCTCTCTTGTTCCTCAGTAGCTTTGGATGCTTGCATATGTCGTTTTGCGATTAATGCGTAGAAGTTTTCTGGAACGTCTACTTGTATGCCTTCAGCCTCTGCTGCTTGTTTTACAATCTCGGGGGGTAAACCATGTGAATCATAAAGCTCGGATAATTTGTCTTGAGATAGTATTTTTTGATGCTTTGCCTTTAATTCATCTGCTATACGCTTGACCATACCTTCGCCACGTTTTATGGTGTCAGCAAATTTTTCTTCCTCAACCTTTAACATTTCAAGAATTTCATTCCGCATGGTTTGCAGATGCGGAAAATCACGACCCCAATAATCGATTTGCATGTTCACAATATCGTAAAGTTGACCTGGATTCATGTTCAAAGTTCTCATTAGACGATAAACTCTTCTGAATAGTAACCGTGCTAAGTAGCCTTCATGAATATTTGATGGAACAACGCCTTCCGAAAGTATGAAGCTTAGAGTTTTGGTGTGGTCTGTGACAGCCCAAGCGTTCTCGATTGGTATGAGAATTCTTTCCATAGTCTGGAGAGCTATGCCTGATAATTCAGAGACTCGTTTTCTTGTAACCATCCTGTTTGCCATTTTGTCTACGCTGACTAAGCCTGAGTATCTTGCGATTTTCTTAAGAAACTCATCGTCTGGTTTTTTTATGCCCGCCATATCGAGGACTTTGTCAACTAAGTCTCCATAAGTTGCTTCGAATAGACTTGGGGTTCCTTGACTTATCCAGGTAAATCGGTCTATTCCATAGCCTGTGTCAACGGTACGAATGGGTAACTCTACAAAATCTTCCCCTACGACTTTGTACTGCATGAAAACTAAGGTACCAACTTCCAAGCCGCGAACGATGCATTCTACGTCAGGTCCTGCGTTACCGCCGCCAACCCAGACACCCTCCTTGTAGATTACTTCTTCAGAGGGTATACCGAGTGCTTGAGTGGCAAATTCATGATGATAACGTACGGTCTGATCTTTCCAGTAGACTTCTTTGTCTGGATAATTGAAGGCATGAGCGCCCCCCATCTCAAAAATTGTTAAATGTCGTCCAAAAGTGGGTCCAGTGTTTGAGATATCTGTTAAACGTATGGAAGGTTGTGAGATCACCAATGGGTTTGCTGGGGGTGGTGAGATACCGTCGGTTACGTAAGGTTGAAAATCGATGATGCTTGCATGTGTAAGGTAGATGTCGTTCCTCCATCTTGCCACGACGGGATAGGGTGAAATTCTTGTATGACCATGCTTCTCAAAGAAGGAAAGAAAGGTTTCCCGCATCTCAGAAAGAGTAAACGCTCGCTTAGTAGGTGGGTTACCAAGAAATGTATAGCAGCCGCATTCATCAGAAGTAGATTCACCACAGGTTTCTTGTTGCTCATTTTGTGTCCAGTAGTGTTCTCCACATTTTGAGCAATGTTTTCTAACAAAGCCTTCTTGTTTGAAGAAGGGAAGCGCATATTCTTCAGCCGGGAAACTCTGCAATTTTAAAGCACTCCGCCAATTGTAAAGGTGATGAAGGGTTATTGGACTTCACGAATTTAAACGCTACAGTAAAAAGACAGAAGTCACTGCATCTTCTTTTCTCTTTTTTATGCGACCAAAAAAGACATTTGTCTATCCTTCAACATATAATTTCTCTTTCTGCATACTTGCAGATTTTGCTACAAAAGGAATCTAAGTTTAATGACATCGTATTCTGAAAAACCTGCAAAGCAAAGGTTTGGTTGGTTGATTAAAGTTTAATTTCTATCCAACTTTGAACCCAAGCAAAAATCCGACTCCAAAACTGCCTGCAAACGGAATAAGGGAAACTATACTGACTATCCATCCTGCTGCTGCGCCTGCAACTCCTAATCCATTTGCGATAGTATTCCATAATGCAGTATAGTTAATGTTTATGATACCTTTAACGCTCAAGTAAAGCAATGCAGCCACGAATAAGCCGACGATTATGATGAAGAGTTTTGTGATTTTCTTAACTGCGAAACCAGCTACAAAGCCGCCAATACCACCCAACCCGAGTTGATATACAAGAGGTGTAATAATTTCACTCATCAATAATCCCTTCCTTAAGTGTAACAGTTTTGACTCTTAAAACACTATCTACCTTTAGCCTGGGAGGCTTTTGTTAGGTCTTGCATAACAAGAGCAGTGACATTCGTTCTGATTCCTCTAGTATTAAAATGAGTCTGAACGGCGTCAAAACCTTTATCCTTCAACATCCTAAGGATTGAAGCAACCGATGGTGCAGGTAACCCTAACTTAGCGCTAAGTTTATCCAGCACATAGTATGTTGATGTCTCTTCTGCTTCATCCTTAATCAGAGACAGAAGCTTCATGATCCTCGCACTGTTTCTAAATGTTTTGTAGCTATTTTCTTTTATCATTACC
>DATGZD010000089.1:0-1508 GCA_035297385.1 Candidatus Sulfotelmatobacter sp.
GCCATAAGCTTTGCGATCTGCTCCAGTGTAGCAAGCTGTGGGTCAATGTTTTGATTAGGTTGTTGATCAGTTTGCATATGCACCTCCAAGCACATTGTACTTGGTCACTCCTCCTGGCAATGACATTAAGCATGATTGTGGTAAAATTTCGACCGCACGCGGGAGTCGCCAAGTGGTAAGGCGTCAGCCTTCCAAGCTGATATCCGCGGGTTCGAATCCCGTCTCCCGCTCTTTGTCAGTGACCAGTAATCAGTATCCAGTGAAACAGTTACTGGCTCACTGATTACTGGTCACTGTCTACTGTAAGAACGGGCCCATGGCGCAGTGGTTAGCGCAGGCGACTCATAATCGCTTGGTCGGAGGTTCGAATCCTCCTGGGCCCACCTTTGATACTTCTTTTAAGATGCGGTGAATACCTACAACTCAATAAATAAACATTATTTGGATAGATGTTCATAAATTGTCATGGAGGCTGTATGGCAGAAAAAAAAGAAGGGGATGAAACCAACCCTAAAAAACAGTCTTCTGATCCCGAAACTGGTCCGCTTGTTACTTCCGACGCTAGTCCCTTTATGGAACACGAACCTGTTGAAGTAACCATACCACCAGCGGGAGTATTTACCCCGAATCTACCAACTTACCAATCCCCTCAAAATATTTTCAGTGATTCAGATGAAAAGATAGGTGGAACTATAACTGCATTAGATAATCTACAGAAGACATTACAAGCTGTTGAGACTAATGCTTTTTCATTTATCGAGTCAAATATCGACAAAAAGTTGACTGAAAACATTAAACCGATACAAATCCAATTAGAGTCTACTCAACGCCAAGTTGGAGAGACTATCGAATCCTTAAAACGACTGGGGGGGTTTATAGAAGAAAATAGAAATTACTTTATAAACTTAATCTCAGTCGAAGGAAAAATTAGTGGTTTTGAAAGCCAAATATCATCTATTCAGCAACGACTAGAGAAATTGGAAGATGACAAAAATATTAATTGGAATAAAACCACAACCGTTATCTCATTGAGCGTCGCCGTACTCAGCATGTGTTGTGGGGGATTAGCTGTTCTTGCTGCAATAATCCAGTTCTTAACAAAATAGTTGTATCAACAATAATGTTGATCCACTTATAGCTAATTCTTATGAACCAATTTCTCCAGATCCGAAATACGTTCAGCAAGTCTCTAGTAATTCATCTTCTCTTTCTATTGTTTCCAATCCAACAATTTGATTTTTCACATCAATCTCAGATAATATTGCATAGATGCCATCGGTGATACTCAAATTTGCGTGCATAAGATTTTGGCTAACTGCCTTCAATGCAGAGACATCTTTGGCGTTCTTCAAAGAATAGACAGCGTTATCATGTCTGAACTTATGGGGTGAGATAAGGTAAGTTTTCTTCCTGTAGTTTCCAATTTAATTGTTTGGGGTTTAATAGATCAGAAAATCTACGGAGCTAACATGAATCCCTACCTCGCCACCCTGCTCACCTTCCTCATT
>DATGZD010000090.1:0-52671 GCA_035297385.1 Candidatus Sulfotelmatobacter sp.
AGAAAAATGAATGTAAACGACTAGCAAGCCCCGTAACTTCTACGGGTGTACTTCGAATATCTAAGATTAATTTGATTTTTCTTAATTTACAAAGAATAGATGCACCAAGAAAACTAAGAATAGTAATATTTGGATCAGTAATTATATGAACGGGCTTCTTTAATAGAATATAGTAGGGCAAGAAAATTGTTAGAATTCCTGTAAATGCTATTGAACTCAATATAGGTATTTGTCGAAGTGGAACTTGTACTATTTTGACGCTGGAGTTCTTTGTTACATATTTTGTCTTTGATCGGGCTGCAAAAAAAGTAACTGTATAACCTCGTTTAGCTAAACTTTCCAAAACTTCGATTCGGGAAGTCTTATGGAAAAAAATATCTAGGTACAAGAAACTAATCCATATTATTGGCTTTTTCGGCAATGTAGCTGTTTTATCAAGATTTGTGCTCATATCAAGATTCACTTACCGTTGTCCAGTCGACAAGGTAATGATAATCTCCATGTGTTTCAAACAGAGAGATTGTTCCAATCATTGCCTTTTTCTTTTGATTCTTAGTTGAAACTTATATATTATCTTAAGACTTAATAAATATTCCTTTTGTTTAATAATGAGCGGAAAGCAATGAATCTTCAGCTTTCTTGTTGTCAAAGAATAATCTTTGCATCAATTCAATGTTGATCATATCACATATTATTTGATTATTATCCGTTTTGTAATTCATATGATCATCTATTGTTTTCTTAATGAAATCTTCCTCGAATATGCCTCTCCGTAGAGTCTTAGGGTCCATCAAAATAGCTAACGCAAAAGCCTTCGAATCATTTCTCAGCCATTGACCGTATCCTCTAAAGTCAGGATTCTTGGTTTGTATCGTTCGTCTGAAGGTCTTCTCTGTAAGCTTATTCAGTTTCTTTTGTATGTAACGGGTTCCTCCAATAGCTAAAACTTTAAGTCGGTTTTCGTTAGGTTCAAAGCCGTGCCATTTTATTCGAGATAATGAAGGGAATTCTAGATTTAATGCCCTCTGGAGAAAGGTATCCTCATAAGTTATGCCTATTATTTCTTTTCGCCTCAAAGACACTGGGAACCTAAACGCAAAAAAATCCACCAAATCATTATCCATAAAAGGATGGCGTGTCTCCAAAAACCAGTTGATGTGCTGAGAGGCTTGAAATATGTATCTTGGTTCCCTATTTCGATATTCCCAGTAATCACCTATCTCTGCAGGTGACTGGAAAATAATCTCGTCAAACGTATGGATAAACTCATTTTCTGCCTTACCCTTTATCTTTTCGAAAAATTCTTTTGTAAAGACTTTTTCATGCTCCGAAATTGGGATTACATTACTGACGATGGAAGTATAGTAATTAAGAATGAAGTCGATGACTTGTTCTTTCGTTTTTGACCTGATTAGTTTCTCGGATAGTCTTCCCTCTGGCCGGCAAGTTAAGTCGCCACCAAAAGTTCCAAGTAGAACAGTGCTAACTTCTGCTTGTACGCTTTTCAGCAATGAGACGAAATGGCTGTCGCGAATTCTGATGAGACCATCGCCAGCGTGAACGATTTCCTGAGCATATTCAGAGATGAAGCTTGAGGGAATTTCAAGGAAATGGTGTTCTAACCCAAGTATTTCCGCAACTTCCATCGCTATTTTTTCTTCTTCGCAGTCTCTAACTCCAAATGTGAAGGTTACCACAGGCGTTTTAGTTTGGCTTGCAAAAGCAGCTATCACTCTAGAGTCTAATCCGCCACTGAGGAAAATGCCTATCTTATCACAATCTTTAACCCTTCGCTCCACGGATCGTCGCATTAAGTTATTGAACTCTGTCAAATAAGATGTAAGTGACGTTGAAGGCTCGTATTCTTTTATGCTAAAATCCCAATAACGCCAAGATTGAAGCCGGTCAGTTTTTCTTTCGTGAAGAACTAAGGATGCTGGAGGAATCTTTCTAACATTCTTAAAAAAGGTCTTGTCACCTAACAAAAAGGAGAATGCAAAAAACTCAGGTATAGCGGTTTCGTCCATCTCGGGATAGATATCTGAACCTTTAACCACCGTCTTTGCTTCTGATGCAAAAGCCGTTCTGTTTGGTCCTACTGCATAGAATAGTGGAAAGTAGCCATATCTATCATTCGCTATAATGACATTCTCTTTTTCTTTGTCATATATTGCTAATGAAAACAGGCCATTAAGATATTCAACAAATTTAAGTCCTTGTTTCTTGTAGAGTTCAACGATAAACTTGGTATCGTTTATACAAGAATCACTGGGTTCGAGTCCAAATTTCGTGCTCAATTCATTTTTGTTGAAAATGTTTCCTCTAGAAACAGCCATCACTAAATTATCATTATAAAGAGGGTTGTTTCTATCTTTCAAAGCATTAAGCTCAACTACTCCAATGAGAGATCGATTCTGATCTATGGCCCATTTATGAAAGTATGAAGAATGATGTTCCATAGAAGATAATAGTTTAGTTGCATCATCTTGTGTTAAGTCGTTTCCCTTTCGGTTGATGCAACAAATAATTCCGGGCATACATTGCTTTCCTGAAAGGGTTTTTTATTATACCAATAATTGAGACAAACGGTTTGATTATTTAAGAACTGATGGTAAAAGCAACTCAGCACGCTGAGGTGCAAGTTTCGTGAAACTTTTTGGCAATCAATTTCTCTAGTGTTGTATATGGATCAGTCATGCTTGTTATTCCAAGGAATTGATTTATCTTGTCTGTGTTCGCTCTCATTTTCAATTTATCGTTTTCCTCAAAAAGGACAGGGAGGCCGTTGTCGATTATCTCTATTTTCGGCTGTATCTTACCTTGAGTTAGTTTTGTCGTCGCTTCAGAAACGGCTTTTGCAAGGTCAAACACAGTGATAGGAGTAGGCCAATACAAATTGACGATATGAGCCAAACTATTTTCGTTTTCAGCAACTTCGCCATCTATGATTTTTCTAGCATACATTTTGAAAGCAGTGCAGACGTCTGCAACATCAACGTAGAGCATAGGTCTATACATACTGTGTTTGAAAGGGGTTAAGGTTTTTCCTGCCAATGCATTACAAATAAATATGTTCGCGGCTGTTTTTTCAGGCATCCCCTCTCCTAACACTGTACCAAGCCGGATTATGCCATAAATCTTGCTTGACATTTCATCATAGTATCTAACTACCACTTCTTGGGCTACTTTAGAAAGTGCGTAGAGCCGGGCTCTCTCTTCAACGTTATCAGGTCGGAAACCAAAAGATTCATCAAGGTTTCCCCATATACCTCTTTCTCCAAAAACATGCCATGTGCCTGTAAGTAACATTCCTTTCAGTGTCGTGGACCGGTCAATACATCTACATATGTTTTGTGTTCCTATAAAATTCACTTCAAAACCTAATTTTCTGTTTTCATTAATCAAGGGTATTTGAATTATGGCAGTGTGAATCACAAGATCAAGACCCTCAAGCGCGTTCTTAACCTCATCATACTTGGTTATATCGCATCGACGATAGGTAATTCTGCCATCAGGATTTTTCCGTAATGGAGCTTGGTCTATGACCACTATTTGCGATGTTTCACTGAGGGCGCAGGCAATAGTTGATCCTATATAGCCTGATCCTCCAATGATTCCTATTTTGGGTATATGATCTTTTTCAACTATTTTACTCAATTCAATACCTCATTTTACTGTTAATCTTATTCCAAATACAAGTGAGAAAATTTATGATTGTTATCTATCCCAGGGAATCTACAAATTATGTTAATTTTTCAAATTCTCTCAGATAGAGTTGGCCAATTCTTTTCCAATCAAATCTTTCTTCAACTATTCTTCTTCCACCATGACCAAGAGCATTTCTCAAAGAGGAATTTTCAAGTAATCGTAATAAGCCTTCAACCATCTGTGCTACGTTAGCTGGATCTATCAGAATACCGTTTTTGTTGTCCTCTACTACTTCCGGTATTCCGCCAACTCTCGAGGCGACTAGAGGTTTTCCGCTTGACATAGCCTCTAATGCAACCATTGGAAAATTCTCTGAAAGTGATGAAAGCATGACTATGTCTGAAGCGGCATAGTAGCGGGGCATTTCATAATTTGGAATACGGTCTACAAGGATAACGTTATCACGAATTCCGAGGCTATTCAGTATGGAAAGCATTCGTTCTTTATACTTTGTCTCAATTCCAATAACCATCAGTTTTACTTTCGGAAAAATCTTGACTATTTTGCTCAGTGCGTAGAATACGAATACAACTCCTTTTAGCACTATGCCGCTTCCGACTGTTAAGATGAGAGGCGAATCTCCCAACTTGTAGGCTTCCCTTATTGAATTGCCACAAATTTGGGGACTAAATTTCTCGCTATCTACACCGTTATGAATTACAGATATTTTCTCTTCAGGGATTTGTTTCTGTCGTAGATAATTCGCTTTGGTTTCATTAGATACGGCGATAACTCTTTCGGAAACTGCAATATCCAAGTAAGTGCCGACTAGTTTTATAGGAACAAAAAGGTACTTGACGACCCATTCTTCTAAACTGGGAGTGTTTACTACTGATCCGTCAATGATTATGGATTTTGTAGCTTTGCTCTCAGTCAAGGGTTCGCTGTGCAAAGTCGTTATAACTTTTGGTTTTCGGGCAAAGAACAAGAAGGGTGCAATACCCATTCCACTTTCAAAATGGAAGTTCATGATATCAAATTGAATTCGTCTAAGGTTTTTAATGTAATAAAAAGGGCTCAAAACAGGAAATGTTCGTTTGCCGCCATAGGTTGTTATAGTACGTGGATATCTTTCACTTGATTTGCCACACGTAAACACGAAAGCTTCTGTGCCCTGCTCAAGAAAGAACTTTTGAAGATTATATACAACTTCTCCTGGACCACCAATTGAAGCTGGAGGATAGATATTGGTGACAAAGCAGACTTTCATGAGGAGATTACCATGATAGTATTTCCGAGCTATACGAAACCGGTTTCAATTGAGTTTGCTTTCGTAATCTTAACAATTTGTTAATTAAAGCGCCAGCTTCGTGCATAGATTAAGGCAAAAAATATTATTCTATTTTAGGTGTATTAGGCTAGAGACTTTCATACAATTTTTTTGTCTGTTCAGCTACAGTTTGCCAATCATACCTTGTGGCAAATTTTCGTCCAGAATCCGATAATTCTGCACGTAGTGAAGAATTATTTAGTAGCGTTTTTATACATTCACTGAGTGCATGATAATCTCCAGTTGGGAATAATAAGCCATCGACCCCGTTGCGAAGGTTACTTAGAGATTCCATTTTAGAGGTTATTGCTGCTACACCGTAAGACATCGCTTCTAATAATGTCAATGGGAAGCCTTCATATTGAGATGGCAGAACGAAGATGTCTGCAGCTTGATAGTACAGTCTCTTTTGTTCATCCGAAACCCAGTGGGGCAGTTCAATAATGTTGTTTAGATCATACTGTTTTACAAGGCGAGCTATGTTTTGTCTGTCAGGTCCATCTCCTGCAATACATACATGAAAATTATTGAGCCCTTTATTGTGCAGAAGCCTTATTGCTTTAACCAATAAGTCAAGTCTTTTCCTGCTAACCATGCGGGCGATTGTGAAGATTAGAGCAGTGTTTGAATCAAATCCGAGTTCGACTTTGGCTTTGTATCGATCTGCGACTTTGTCTAAAGCAGGAATTTCAACGCCGTTTTCGACTATTTCGATTTTCCCCCGTGGAACACCATAGATTTTTGAGAGTTCGTCTCTAACCTGCGGGGTGGGTACGATTAACGCTTTACTGGAAACGATACTCATCAATTCAAAGCAAAAACCAAACAAGGCATAAAAAATTGTTCTTTTAAGGCTTGAAGTGTCGATGGAGCTGCTGAAGATAGAGTATATCTCTCCAAAACTGGTATCATGAAACGTGCTGACTTTTACTTGTTTACCGTTGCGGATAAAGGGTCCAACGTAAGGCTCTTCTACATGTATTATGTCAAATTTTTCTTTCTTAATTAGAGTATTTGCAATTCTTGAAAAACGTATGATGTCGAATGGGATTCTAGCGTCCAAAGCTATTGAAGAATCATTTCGATCAATTATGGAACTTGATGGATTGACAAATATCGTATTATCAGAAGACAACTCAGTAGATCCAAAAGACAAGACTTTGCACGACACGCCAAGTTTGGTGAGATATTTGACCAAGTTAAAGGTATGAACTGCTACTCCTCCTACCGCGAAGGGAGGATATTCTCTTGTAATAAAAAGGACTTTCATTTCCAAAACCTTGAATCAAAATTTATCGCATGATTTAAATCCACTTATGTTCTTAACGCAAGCGATAATTGGCTAAATGTTTCTATTGCGTGATATTCTTTCGATACTCCAACAACGACATGCGTTATTCCTGGAAGGGTTTTAAGGTAGGGTATTGCTTCTGAAGGTTTAAGGTATCCCGCTGCAAGAGTACTCATGGCAATTACCTCGGCTTCAGATGCCTGTTCTAACGCTCTTTCACAATATGTTCTTGATGGATTCATCTGAAAGCCAGCTTTGTTAAATGAAGCAGTTATGACTATTTTGCCCATATTAATGTTCCAATCTTTGAGTTTCTGTATTAGAAAAGGAAAATTTCGTGTCTCTAGACCGGGCTTAATCTTTGATTTTGAAAAGAAGTCAATATATGATTTGAAGAACCAATCCAAATTAAGAGCTAACGCCATGTCCGTTATTGTCTCATGGAGCAACACTGCTTTCAGATTGGCATCTTTACTCATAGCAGATTTTATTCGTGATATTTCATAAGTTAGATACGTTTTTAGAAACGCTGATGGTTTAGCTCTTATAATGCCCATCAGGTTTGGTGCAACATTGAATATGTTTCTAGATAGCATGATTTGTTTGGAAATTTGTTTTGCCAAACCAGCTACTCCTCCGACCTGTGTAGCGAGCCGAACATATTCATAAGCATAGGGCACAATAGCATACAGCTCCGGCTTTTCTTCATCAAGGTGTTTTAAGATTGAAAGCGTGGTCTCACTAACTGAAAACATAAAGCCAGTGGCACCATTTTGAAGAGCCAGTTTCACTAAGTGAGCTGCATATTCTGTACTAGACAAATCATTCTCTGTCGACCTATTGCGCGCTCTTTTTTGAGAAAGGTGGCTAATACCGTGGAAAGCGTTATCACCGACTAACAGATTAAGACTTTGCTTATTCATCAATTCTTTCGCCTCACTTGTTCAAGTAGATAGTCAACTCTTGTTGCTGATAGAAAATCCGATTGCGGTTTCCGGTTAAGAAGTATTGAGTTTATGAAATGTTCATCTTCACGGAAATACTCGGATTCACCCAGTAAATATGCGACGTGATCGTCAAGGTCTTGTCGATATAAGGTTCTTGGTTGTTTATCATTTAAGACTAATTCTATCATATTGTCGTCAACATTTATTGTACCTTCAACACCTTTGATGGTAAAGCCAAATTCAGGCATACGATAACCTTGTTTAATCCAAGAAACGTCAAATTTACCTGTAAAATTGTTTGAACCCATAATTTCAAAGTGTACGGAACCAGAGCTTGGATCAGTTGATGATAATAATTTAGTTGAGCTAAGCAAATCTTCGAATAGCCAAAGTGCTAAATCGGATACGTGAGAACCTAAATCTTCAAGCACACCTCCCCTTGCTACAGTTGCAGAATTTTCTTTTAATCCAGCAAAATCAGAAGAGTAAGCGTAAGCATCAAAGGAAATTAATGACCCTAATTTGCCTTCGTTCAATAACTCTTTCACTTTTTTAAATGTAACTGAGAAGCGTTTCATGTAACCGACCATGTTTTGGCCTTTTGATGCATCTGATAACGCGCATAATTCTTTGGAGTGATTGTAGCTTGAGGATAATGTTTTTTCTACAAACACGTTAGGCGCAATATTCTTGGTATAGATTTCTCTTATTATAGGGTAATGAGAAGGGATAGGTGTAGTAACGTAGACTACGTCCAAATTTTGCCCGGTTAGATCGTCCAATTTGTCGGTGACCAAAGATACTTTGAGTGTGTTTTTTGCCAGTTTTCGCATTATCCAACTCTTGTCGCATAATGCAGTAAGCTCTATGTTCGGCATAACACTTAGAAGAGATGCATGGAGAAGACCCATTTTTCCTAATCCGACAATTCCTACTTTCAGTTTTTCACTAAAATTTGCAGAGGACATGTATTACACCAAGTTTTTCTTTCTATGAGATTTCTCAAATCAAAGAATCAATTAATGAGAGAGTACTCGATTGATTGCTTGAAACCTTCAAACATCTTGTCAAAATCATTAAATTCTCTGAATAGCTTCTCAGAGTTTTGTCCCATACTTTTTCTCAGGAGCTCATCCTCCAAGATCTTTCTTAATGCTAAATAGAGCTCAGTAACATCACCGTTTTTTACGACGTATCCATTAAATCCGTTTTTGACTAAATCTTCCGCTGCTCCTACTGCGTCAGTTGTGACTATCGGTAGTCCAACGCTCATGGCCTCGTTAATTACGAGTCCCCAACCATCGCCAAATGGTCTGGTACATGACGGTAGCACAAAAATGTCGGCCATTCTGTAATTACTTGCAACTGCCTGCCCTACAACATCTCCTAAGAAAAGGACATGTTCCAATTTTAATTTTTTGACAAGCGTTTCGCAAAAAGGGCGAAAGCTTCCATCGCCGATGAGTACGAGGTGCACGTCTTTTCTTTCTCGTTCTATTTCTGAATAAGCTTTTATTAAAACGTCTACTCCTTTAATTTCTGAGATCCGCCCGACGTACAGAATAACCAGATTCTCTCCAATGCGTAGTTTCTGTTTTAGATTTTCAAAACTTACTGAAGAATAGTCAATACCGCAATGATTCGAAAAGAAAAGTTTCTTATCAGGGACTCCAAGGCTTATTGCATATTTCCATTGCGCCGTGCCTTCAACCACTATAGAGTCAACATTTTGGAAAACCTGTCTTTTCAGGAAATTACGCAAGTCAAAAAATGTGAATTTGGAAACTAGAAATTTAGATTTGGACTGTGACCATTCTTCTATCCATAGAACACATTTTTTATGCTTTATCTTAGATAGAACAAGCGAAATGATTGTTGGGGGGCTCAGAGAAATTGAAGTCACAATTACGTCATATTTGTTTGTCGAAAGCAAAGCGATCAGGTGAATACAGCGATTCAGCAAAAAGAAAAAATGACGGAGTCTGCCATCGGGATCGTGTTTAGGACTGCTCCCTCCTGATCCTTCAAAGTGACTATGATATTCATCTTGTATTATAGGAGGTGCAGCTGCTAGGAAAAAAAACGTTGTACTGTAATTGGCAGAGAATTTTTCGAATAGAGGTCTACGGTATTTTGCGTAAGTTGGCTGAATGAATAAAACTTTAACATCCTTACTCGAGATGGTTACCAAATAGAGAAACAAACCTTTGATGCTTATCAACTATTAAGCTTGAATTTCAATCTAAGACCTCATGCTTTGAAAAAGGTGAAAAGGCATGCCCACGGTTTATGTAGCAAGCTGAGTCATGATTTATTTGAATCTTCTTTTAAGAAGTAGTCCTGCTATAGTCAAGATAAATAGCGTTGCAACTGTTAATGCGATATATATGTACATTGTTTGATCAGCGGCTGCTGAAGAAGTCCAATTCCAAGTTATAGTTGAATCTTGAGTTATTGTGAATGTTACAGACGTGTCTGATCCAGATGATGGAACTGACCCGGTTCCTGTCCAGCCTGTACAAGTCCAAGTTAAACCATCTTCAGTTACTGGGCTAGAGACATTCAAAGTAATTAATTGACCTGGACTGTAGCTTGTGTTACTTGGGGTCGGGTTGCCATGAGCAGAATTGACAGTCAGTTTAAGCGAGGATTTTTCTATTGTATAGGTTGCAGAGGCAGTGCTGCTCTCTTTCAGTCCACTGGCGAATGCTTTAGCTTTAATCGTCACTGTACCATCAGTTACAGATATGGGGTTAGTGTACAAAGTCGAAGATGATGTTGGTTCTTCTCCATTTGTGGTATAGCGAATAGTAGAGCTACTAGTATTACAGGTGATGACAACAGATTGGGCAGAAGAATATGTACCGCCTGGCGGACTAAAAGTTGGCGTAGCAACAACGGAACTAGGATTGGAAGTATCAGGTGAATTGGGTGAAGATGGACTAGAAGCTTGTACCCAATTCCAAGTTATAGTTGAATCTGCAGCTATCATAAAAGTTACATTAGAGCCCGTACCGCTTGATGGAACAGATCCAGTACCAGTCCAGCCTGTACATGTCCAAGTTGCACCGTTCTCTACAGCTGTGCCTGCAACAGTGGCTGTAATTAATGAACCAAAATCGTGTGCTGTTACGCCGACACCTGGATTAGGACTACCGTGGCTTGAGCTAACTGTTAGATTCAATATTGCAGAGGAATACCCAATCCGTACAGCATTAGTAAGCTTTGGCAAGCCATCTGAGAAACTATCATTTGGTGTAACTTTGGAATACCAAACCTCACCAGTATTAATCTGTGCGGAAGAGATAATGGAATCATCGCTAGCGCCATCGGCAGCGTCGTTGTATTGTTGGAGAACCTGTGCAGTTGTTAGAGCCGTTGGATAAATCTTAACTTCGTCGATTAATCCAGCAAACCAAGAATTAGGGTTAAAGGTTCCATCGCCGCCTATGAATAAAGGCTGTCCAAAAACTGACGTGCTTGGTGCGAGCGGATCTGGCCCAAGTGCGATGTTACCAGTTAATGGAAGATTAGTAACCTGCACGCCATTAATGTAAACTGTGAGACCTTGACCCGATTTATAAGTGCATACAACAAAACTCCATTTATTTACTGACAACGCTGAAGCACTTAATTCATGCCATTGATTATCAACAGTGCTTGTTATTCCCCAGTACAACATGTTTGAAGAACCAGAGCCCTTAAAGCCTATCATGTAACTACCTGTACGTGCTGAAGCAACTTTCTTAGCAAGTAAAGACGCGCCGTTCTGGAGCTTTGAAGGATTAATCCAAAATTCAGCTGTCATTTCAGACCATGTGCCCTTTCCGTCAAGTAGTGAAGTATTAGGCACGCTAATCCAATTGTTTATACCGTTGAAGCTGTAGGCGCCACCTACTAGTCCCTGACGAGTCCAAGTAGCTCCATGAACTGTTGCATTGAGGCCGTTGCCAGAGTAATCCTTGGTTTTGGTCGCAGTTGAAATCTGGAAATCATCAATCCATATGTTCTGCTGGTCAGTTATTGGGACCTTATCGAAGCCTACGGCGTCGAAACCTACTTTGAACGTGGGCTTGAGATACCGCGGATCGTAGGTCTGGACAGAGTAATACTGCCACTCATCAGTGCGACTACTTCCTAAATTGATGAGATAATCATTCCATCCACCGTTCCATAACGTGAAATAGACCTCTGGGGAGCCACGGGTCTTGTACCAAAAAGATATTGTAACACTTTCTGTACTGGACAAGTCTAATGGTTTCGACGCTAGATAGTACCCGCCATTGTAAGCCTGTATGGAACTCGATCCTGAATGAGCCTGACTTGTAGTTAAGCGCCAATTGCCATCAGCAAGGTTCCAGTTTCCCAAGCTATTTTCAAAATCGTCGTTCAAGAAACTGGAGAGAACTAATGGGTTGGCTGATGTACGGGTGTCGAAGGGTAGCTGCAAGTTCGCTAGGTTACTCCCATTTCTGTACCAAGTGTATATGTTGGTAGTAGTACCTTTACTTGATGTGCTTGTAGTGCTGGCTTTCAGGTCTTTCCCACTTGCACCTGCATTTTGCACTAAGGTTGGTGTACTTTGAGTAGGTGAAGGAGCATATGTTGTGAATTTGTAGTTACCTATTGTCGTTGCGCCCTTACCGTTTGTAACACTTACTCTCCAATTGTAAGTGGTGCCATAGCCATTCATACCTATGTTCATGCTGGAAACATTGTAGACTCCGCTCTGAACATTGGCAAATGTTTGGATATTTCTCCAAGTTCCAGATACATCTGTACTGAAAGTAATAGTAAGAGATTGCTTTTGATAATCTACTACTTTTATAGAAAGCGTTGGAGATACTGGCTGGTTTATTGAGTCATCAACAGGTTGT
Source organism: Candidatus Sulfotelmatobacter sp. (assembly GCA_035297385.1). Lineage (GTDB taxonomy): Archaea > Thermoproteota > Bathyarchaeia > Bathyarchaeales > Bathycorpusculaceae > UBA11855. The sequence goes on from DATGZD010000090.1 coordinate 12,094, forward strand.
TCTTGTTTGAGAACAGGTTGTGTTGGAATTGGTGGCGCAACATACTCAGCAATACCGCGATTATATTCACTGTAAAACTGCAGGTTACTACGCGCAGGCTTTACTGGAACAGGTACCGTTGTTCCATATACATATACACGACCACCGCCTGTCAAGACAAGTTCATTCTTGCCATCACCATCAACATCGGTTACAAGACTAAAATTGTTAGGACTGTTACTAAGATTTGAAAGAACACCGACTATGGCATAATTGCGAGACACGGAGTCATATTCATAAATGTACACTTTATTACGCTGATTGGCGTAAGGATTAGACAAACTACTCCAAGCGGATGCGATAATATCAGGGAGGGGCCCGCCCATTACATTTCCAGCTTTTGGCGGTTCCTCAGTAATCAACGGCTGCCCTAATTCATCAACCAGGGCGCCTTTCGATTTCCAACTATATAGATCCCAAATTTTGGGCTGTGAAGCATTATTAGCTAAAAACTCTAGATGACCATCTCCGTCTAAATCGCCAACTGTGGGCTGAAGATGAACAGGCATATCTGTATAGCCAGATCTACCGCCCAAAATAGTTCCATCAGCTGCATTAAGAACTTCAATGCCGTTGCTTTCTTGATTTCCGACTATTACATCTAATTTTCCATCCTGATTTACATCCGCTAGAATTGGGACATGACTGCTCGAGGTACTTATTGGATAATCCCACAAAGGTGTAAGAGTTTCAGCATCAAAAGCACGAATTCCAAGTCCTCCGCCTTTGTAAGTGTCATTATCGGCAGCATAGGTATAGCTTCGGTCGGTAGAAAATAGAACAAACTTTCCGTCACCATTTGGATCTCCAATGGTCAGGCCGCCATAGCAAGGATGCCAAGTATACGCTTGATGTAGAATAGTTCCATCATGGCTGAGCATTGTAATCCAGTCTGAGCTTCGATATGGACCGTTACCAGAGGAAACAAAGATTTCTGGATATCCGTCGCCATTAACATCGGCAATAGCTGGTAATACATTACCCGATGGTGCAATACTAGTCCAATTCACACTTCCGTCATTGCCATTCAAGACAAGGGTCTTATCCCAAAGTGAAACTATAATTTTATAGTTTCCATCATTGTATAAATCTGCAATCTGAAAAGGTTGATGTATACTAACAGGGTATCCATCAACTTGCCATATTACATTACCGTTTGTTCCGTTTAGACAAGTAATGCTACCATGAGAATTAGTATTGTCTACATCATTCGCGCTGGAACCACCAGTGACAACTATCTGCATTCCAACACTATTAGGGATCAATTTTGCTGCTAATGCACCTATCAGACTGCCAGTATTCTTAGGAGCCACATTAAATTTAAGATTCAAAGTAGCTGGAGTAGATACGGGTGCACCTTCGGCCACTAAGGGTATGAAACTTAATAGAGAACTTACTATTAGAATAGAAAGAATAAAAGCCAATATGGCAGGTTTCTTACTAAAGAGTCTCTCAAATTTATACATGGTTTTCTTCCTCATTTAAAACAATTAATAAGAGTGATGTCAATAGATTTACACCTTCATAATCACAAATTAACTTACTTAAATGCTTGCATTATAGAATGAAGTCATATGAATTGACGAAACATAGCAGACCATGAAGCTTATATTATCCGTTTATCGGAAACTTTCCTTGAGTATTCGTCCAAATATTGTGAAACCGTGCCTTAGTTTCAGTTTCTTACTTCCAACCCGCGCTCTATATGGAATATCGATTTCTCTTATCATGAAGCCTTGCCTCTCCACATGATGGTTTAACTCAACTTCTATGTCGAACCCCATTGATTTTGGGTTCATGTCAGTTAGGATTTTCGAACGTATAACTCGTAGACCTGTTAATGGATCACGTAGGTCGACTCCATTTAACAAGTTATGCGCAAACGCTAGTAGTCTATTCCCGACATTGAACATATCTTTCATAGCTCCAAATTCAATATGTGAATTGAATCTATTTCCACAGACCATTCCAATTTCGGGATTATTGTTTAGAATGTCAATCATTGCTGGAATATATTCTGCGGGATAAGTGTAATCCGCATCAGTAAGGACTATATACTCGCATTCTTGCGTCAAATGTCGGATTCCACAGTTGATTGCATCGCCCTTGCCTTTCCCCTCTTGCTGGAGGACTATTGCACCCAGACTCTTAGCAGTAATCACAGTATTATCTTGGCTATTACCATCAACAACAAGAATTTGAGAACTAGGCAAATACCGTTTCAGTTCAGAAATAGTCATACCTATACCGTTTTCCTCGTTTAGGGCAGCCAACAGAACTAAGGTTAACGGAGTCTTTCTTTCTTGTTGTTGAAGCATAACTTGTTCCTTCTAAGCTAGAATAATAGATATGAGGTTAAGAGGCTTTGACAAGCTTGACGCGAACTAAATCTCTTCTGAAGTATCATAGTGGGCAAAAGATAGTTGTGGTGGTAACATCTTTTCTAGATCTTTTCTTTTGGTTATGGTAATACGCAGTTGTCTTTCCTTTTTCTTGTTTGCCTTTGAATATTCTCTATAGGCTTCTAGAAATTCCTGTCCTTTATCAGTGATCTGATAAAAGCGACGTTCACTATCTAGCATTACAAACTGGAAATTAAGAGCCTCGGTGAGATACTTCATTAGCATGTCATAATTAAGGTTTGCTTGGTACATTATCTGGGTTTTTCCAACATTTTGGCTAGCTGCCATTAGAACCTTCGCTACAATATCTACTTTATCTCTATGTTTTCCCATGCGATCAATCTCTAACTAAATATAAAATTGATAATAGAAAATTTAGAACACATCTTCAGGGCGATATATTTAGGCTATCGATGAACCCAGCCTCTTCCGCCTTTTTTTAACTGTTGTTTTTCCTTTTTCATAAAAACATATGTTGCAGCTCTTCTATTACGTTCTGACACGTGCTTAGTAATATTTGTTTTTACGAATTTTGTCCAACCTCCAACTTGTGGATCAGGAGGAATGTATTTTTCAGCGTTTTCTATTCTGTTTTGTTCAAGGATTTTCTTGAAGTTTAATGCTTTGAAATCTCTTGTGGCGTAGATTATAGTGCCTTTATCTATGAACAGCGTCAAGTAATCAGCAGTAGCGACGCCTTCTGCTCTAATTTTGTCATCAATTCTGTTTTGCCATAATTCTTTCCATTGAATCTTCAACTGATCGACAAGTTGCTTCTGGTCTAAGCTCATCGCTTCTAAATCCTTCCTTGATAGGAATGGATCAGAATCTTGGCACCCAGTCAACTTAAATAACGCTCATTTATCTCTCCTTTCTCACTGTAAGATAGGCAAAACTATTAACTTGGTGGAAAATGAACTATATAAATAGTAAGGATATAGAATAGGTATGATAAGTATAGATTTATGATCTATTTTTCTATAATTCAGCATCATCTTCTACATCTAAGAAATCAAAGATAAAACTTAACTAAATTGTAAAGTCAGGTATTGACTTTTACCACAGCTGTTATGTGGACAAGGTTTGCTGTGCCACATCGAAAATTGATAAGGAAAAAACACAAAATGAAGAGCATCCATAAGAAGTTGCTATATGAATGTTACTAGGCATATTACGGATAGCACCGTTTTAGCGCAGAATCCATAGGACGTAGCAATTTTGTGTTTATGCTTCTTATATTTTCTGGCTGCTCATAAGATCTTGCAGCTCTGCGAAGAGTTCTAAAAAGCGGTAGCCCTTATCAGTTGTCAAGTACTTGCGCTCGTCATTCGCTAGCATTCCTGAAGCAATAAGATAAGCTAGATGATTTTGTAACTGTGAATAATTCAAGTTAGTTTTGTACATGATATTTGTCTTTGCTTTGTATTGATTGCAGAAGAGCAAAATTTCAGTGATAATCTCAATTCTATCTCTTTTTAACCCGCTAGTAGTTTTCATATTATCTTGTCTAAGATTAGCTAGCTTTGATTCTATTATGAATTTCATTTGCTGAGTTTGTGCTGTCAAACAGTTTACACCGAGAATTTTTTGTCCTTAACGTTATTGCTTGTGCGTGCTGATAAACTAATGTGATTGTGGAACGACAACAACAAAGCATAAACAAGAAAATTACCTAATACATTTCAATAATTGAACACTAGGGGGAAGGTTACTATCAACAAACAATTAATGACTTTCTCAGATGGTGGCTCTCGAGGAAACCCAGGGCCAGCAGCAATTGCATTTATAGTTCAATCTGAATTGGGACACACTATGATTAAAAATTCTCGCTATATTGGAATTTGCACCAACAATCAAGCTGAATACCATGCACTCTTAGCTGCCTTAGTGGCATGTGCCGCAATGAAGGCACAAGATCTAACATGCCACTTGGATAGTGAACTCGTTGTTAAACAACTTTCCGGTGAATACAGAGTTAAAAATCAAGAACTAAATCATTTATGGCAAAGAGTACAAGAGACTAAGAAACAATTCAGGAAAATCAAGTTCATTAACGTCCCAAGAAGTCACAGGATCATACAAGAAGCGGATATGCTTGTTAATCTAGAATTAGATATGCGTAACAAATAAATATAGTTAATTTAAAGTCCCCTAATTTTTCACAAACCTTAAATTCATGATGCCAATCTCATTCGTTGAGGTATTTTTGTGCCTGAAATGAATTTTGAGGGAACAGCAACCTGGAAAAGTGGAACAGAATGCGACCTAACAGTAAAGGGCAAACATATCACTACTGTTAGTCCACCACCGATGTTCGGAGGAATAGAAGGCTATTGCGTTCCTGAAGATATTTTCGCTGCTGCCTTAGCATCTTGTATGAATACACTCTTCCTATTGATAGCGAAGAATTCAATGCTTGAACTTAAGAACCTCGATACAATAGCAAACGTGAAAATGAATATTGAAGGAATGGAAAAATTGATTTTTACGAATATACACTTCTCGATGAATGTAAAGCTGGAGAAAGATGACGAGCGAGAACGCAATAAAGCTAAAAGAGTCTATGAGATGGCCCAGAAGATTTGCCCTCTTAGACAATCGTGGGGAGAGGACGTTCCAATAAGCTTTGAACTTAATTTCCGTTAAGCTGCAACTTCTTACTGCGTTATACTCAATGTAAGGTTTCGTTAGTTGCTCGCTTCTTAGCGCTGGCTTTTCTAATCATAGGCTTAAAAGATGAAGAGAAAATAAACAACTATATAGAAAAACAGTTATCTGCAGACTATAATCACCTTTCCCATTGTTGCTATTTCAAACATATCTATAAAAACAGAAATGCTGAGCGATCAAATACCGAGCTATTCTAATCTATACCTTAATTGTTTTGATAGTCACGGGTTAATCTCATTCGTGCCTGAATTCAATGTATAATTGAACAAATTCAGTTGTTATTTATCGCTATGGTTTAATATATTTCTCTATTTTCTCTATTTTTGTCATTATGGGAAGGCATGATTGTAGTTGATAAGTCACAATCACATATTCATAAATAGGATGTTACTTTTCAAAGTAGTCGCAACATAAGACTGTGAGTAGGTTCCGGTTTCTATATTAGGAATAGCAAAGGAAGTGAGAATGCCATATTCAATGAGAAAATAATCACTTTAACGGTTGTCATTGCAATAGGATGCACTCTATTCTTGGGGCCATCTTCTTATGCGCGTGACCCGCCAGAAATTAGGTTTAATCGATTCTACTTTGATGATTCTACAGAGATTCCATCAGAACAAATAGCTGGAAACCTTGATATTTGGAGTGGACACTATAATGTTTTGCATGTAGGAACAAAAGTTAAGCAGTACAATCCAGAAGCGAAGATTTTCCTGTATCGAAATTTACGCGACATTTGGAACAAGAATCACGCCGACGAGTACAATGCTGAAGAATTTGAACTCTTTAAGCGGAATGGTTGGATATTAAAAGATATTACTGGAAATTATGTTCGCAGCGGAGATACAGGCTTTTTAGTTGATGTAGGAAACCCAAGTTATCGCGCTTGGGTGGCTCAATGGTTTAAGAATTATGCTATTGAATACAACATTAGTGGAGTATGGTTAGATAATTGTTTCACGAGTAGAGAAATGTTATGGGAAATCACGTCAGCGCCTATTAATCCACGAACAGGTAACGTTTGGACAGATCAAGAATTTTTTGATACTACTGTGGCAATTATTAACACAGTTAAGAACACGCTCGGTCCTAATATTTATGTGATGGGAAATGGCATTTGGAACGGCAATAATTGGGTTAATCGTAAAGTTTGGTATCAAGGTTTAATGTTGAATTCTTCTTTAGATGGCATTATGAGTGAAGGTTGGAGTGGTAATTATAGCGGTACAGAATGGGATAATGAAACGGTGTGGTTAAGGAGTATGGATATGGCAGTTTGGGTAAACAAGAATTTTCTAAGTAAAGGCAATAAATTGTTTATTCCACTCATGTATAACGCTGCACGAAACTCTGTTCCTGATGGAGACAAGGAAAAATATGCACTTTACAGTTATGCTTCAATGTTATTAGCAGCTTATTATGATGGAAACAGCTTAGGTTACGGCTCATATTTTTTGAATCAAGAACTTCAAAACCTCTTTAAAACAAATGTAGGTGTACCCTTAACAGAATACGCTATAATACCAAACACTCATGTTTACAGTAGAGAATTTAGTTTGGCTAAAGTCTATGTTAACCCATCAAACAAAGAATACTTAGTTGATGGTTTCTGGATGGAACCATATTCAGGTAAAATTGTAACACGTGCACAATTTGCTCCGTCGACTGAACCTCCAAAATATTCAGTATTTGCGGGTCCAGAAATTTTCTATACGGCACTAATTACAGCAGTAATATCAATCCTTGCGATAGCTATATCATTCTTCCTACGCTATCATAATAGCAATATTCATTATAATCATCATTGATTCGCTAACTTTTGCTTAATTTGCCTTTTAGTATTTCATGTGAGATTCACTTGTAGAGAATGAAGTAGGTTGTGGTCTTCTTGTTATGTTTATTTACTAAAGAAAATCAGGACTAAACAGAAAATAGATTAGAAGAATGGATCTAGAAAGATAATGCAAATAGATTTTCAATTCTTTAACTCGATAGGTAATTCAGAAGTAGGTGCTGTTGAACAAAAAAACCATCTACAAATTTCTATAATTGCTCTCTCAGAATATCCTTCAGTCCTCAAAAAAACAACTAAATTACTTGCCGCTTTCATGCTAAAACAACCTGCTCTAAAGAAGTCTTCCTAAATACTGCTTTAGGTATATTCCATTATTAAGTCTGTGTTGTTACAATGAAACAACAACAAACTAATATCAATTGAAAAATTGGCAATTGGGTTAGTTAGGTTTTAAGATGACCTTCAAAGAGTCACCAGCTTCTGCTGTCAATCGAAATCCTTCAGCTGCATCTTGAAGACTCAACCTATGTGTGATCATGTCTTCAACAGTTATTCTTTTTTCTGATAATAATGTGAAAGCTTCGTTTAAGTCTGTCGGAACCGCACCATACGAAGTTTTTATCGTAATTTCGTTTCGCCAAAATTGCGTAATGGGTAATGGCAGTTTAATCGTTGGCTCTGGAACGGCAAAAAATAGGATTGTTCCACCCTTATCCACACAATCAAGTGAAGTCATGGCTGCTTGTGTTGAACCAGAACATACAATGATTCTATCAGCAAGCCTATCTTCGTTGATTTCTTTCAATCTTTGTACAACATCTTCTTTTGCATCTATAGTGTAATGAGCACCGAATTGTTTTGCCATGTTTAGTCTATACTTATTTATGTCTACAGCGACAATACGAGATACACCTTTTAGTTTAGCCAGTTTAACGTGTAATAACCCCGCCAAGCCGGCTCCGATGATCAAAATCGTACTGTCTCTGTCGATAATTGTGAGGCGTTGTCCTCTAACGACGCATGCTAAAGGCTCAATGAAGGTACCTTCATCGAAGCTCATGTTTTTTGGCAATCTATAGCTACCTTGTTCAACATTTAGTTTTGGAACTCGAATGTATTGTGCGAAACCGCCAGGGAAATAATTCGTTGTATGTAATGTTTCGCAAGCTGTATGATGACCTTTTTGGCAGTATCGACAAACATTGCAGGGTATATGATGAGAGACGAAAACTCTGTCCCCAACATGATATTTCTTTACATTCTTCCCCGCCTGTTCTATAACGCCTGTTGCTTCATGGCCTAAAATTATTGGTGCTTTTGGTTTTCGGTACCATTCGGTAACGTCGCTTCCACAAATGCCGCTTGCCATAACTTTTAAGAGAAATTCTTCTTCGCCAATTTCTGGTTTTGGCATATCTATGATTCGAATATCTTTGTTATGGTAGTAAACTGCTGCGAGCGTTAGTCCTCACCGAAAAAAGAAGAGTGTTAAGCTTTTCCTGCTCTTACTTGCTCGTATAGATCATTAGCTTCTTTTGCTGTGCAACCGTCATGAACTATGGCTCTGATGCCACGAATAGCTGCGAGCGGATGTTCGGTTTGCCAAACGTTCCTACCCAAGTTTACGCCTATAGCACCTTTCTGCATGCCATCATATACGAATTCGAAGACTTCAAGTTGAGTTTCAGTTTTTGGTCCGCCTGCAATTACAATTGGAACCGGACAGCCTTCCACGACTTTTTCAAAATTCTCTTTGCAATAGTACGTTTTGACGACTCGCGCACCAATTTCGGCGCTTATTCTTGCGACCAAAGCAAGGTATCGAGCTTCTCTCTTTTCAAGTTCTCTGCCAACAGAAGTAACTGCCATGACAGGTATTCCATAACTTTCACATTTATCGACAAGTTTAGACAGATTAGTTAAGCTTTTGTTTTCATGCTCTGTACCTACAAAAACTGACATCGATACTGCGCTAGCGTTTAACCTTAGGATCTCTTTCATCGATGTTACGAGGCTCTCGTTAGAGAGGTCTTTGCCAACGACAGATACAGCACCAGATACTCGTAGTATTATTGGTTTTGGTATGGTTGGGTCAATGCAATTTCGCAGAACGCCACGTGTTAGCATTAAAGCATCTGCGTATTGCCAGATGGATTTGATAGTTTCTCCTGGTTTTTCCAAACAATGTGTTGGTCCTTGGAAATATCCATGATCGATAGGCAAGAATACTGCTTTACCATCTTTTTGGATAAGTTGAGATAATCTATTTTTCATACCCCAGTCCATGTTTATCACGTTTCCGTGCTACCTTTCGATTTTAAGATTAAAGAAGATTTCCATATATCTTTCCTTTAAATGATTGCACAAGTTTCATTTGACAGCTTTTGCTTTGACTAGAGAATTTCCACCACTCTTACACATCCTCAAAATCATCTTTTCTCAAAAATCTTAAATGCTGTTCTTATAACTATACTGCAGGGGGAATAGCAAATCGATCGAGACGAGATTGAAGAAACAAGACATCGTTCAATAAAAATTATGAAACGAATTAAGATCATTACAATATTGCTATTACCTATCTTAACAATTTGTTTTGCTGTAGGATTAAGTCTCTATTGGCTATCTGATAAGAAACAAATGACTAAGATAAACAGAAGTAAACATAAGCAATTAGTGTACATTAATGTTCAAACTACACCATTAATTCTTTCAGAAGAACAATAGCTTAGACTAAAAAGAAAGGGATTTTTTCAGAAAAAAGAGTAACATCTAATGCAAAATTTTGGATTTGAACACTACAAAATAATCAGAAGTGTTAGATTTGTGATGTCCTCCAACAGAAAACGTGCTAGGCAAGTCAATTTTTTTCATTTTATTGGACGAACGATTAAATAACCTTTCTCTATAAGCCAATGATGAAAATGATAAGTTGTGTAGCAGCAGTCATTTTGGCAAGTTTTTCTAAGTTTTTCGTAAGCTTCAGACTTGTCTTGGATTTCGTTTAATTTGATCTGCACTGGACATTTAATATCGTTACAGAATTCACGGCGTTTGTATTCAATAAAGCCTTCATGATTCATATTTTATCATTCAGTATTGCTACTCCAGAAATTTATAAGCGTTATTTATACATCTAAATCTTTAGTATTATTTTCTGAAATGATAACAGTACACAAAATTAAAAGAACAGACACTTAGATTGAAATCCGCTGTCATCCGAAGAAATCCGAAAACTGGATTTAAAAGAGTAAAATAGCAAGCTAAACCGAATATTTTTGTGATGACTTCTTCTTGGGTTTGAATGATTCCAAATAGGAATTCTCTTTGCTAGATGAGCAGGCTAAATGATGAATAAGATTGTGGATCTAATAACCTATAGAAACTTTAGCTCTTCCCTTATCTGGATGCTGTAAAATGAAGCATATTCCAGAGAGATAGTTGAATTAGGAAACGTCGATGTATAATGTTACTTTGAGCCTAAAAATACTGCAATAAATCCAAAGAAAATACGAACTATCTCTGCAAAAGTATGTTCTAAACTAACAATTACTCGAATGCCCGGAAAGAAGGTGAAGACAATATTGGAAAACGCTTAGATGCCGTTAAATATGAACCAAATTTAATGAACAACTCTTGAGAGTATATATCTGAGCTGCAATTCAATAGAAAACCAGACGATTTGAATCATACAAAAATTAAACTGAGTAATGTCTAGAGTGGTTCTGCCTCTGCAAGTTCGAATTTTATGTGGTCTGGATATAACCAGTAAGCCTTAATGAAATCCTCGATACTCTGATCAACGTCTACTGCTTCAAAGAATTCAACGAAGTCGGCAGCAATGTCTTTCGCGTTTTTTAGCGTATAGACCTTGAAGGTGGCAAAGTAACTCTTCTCGGTTTCTAATTTTTCTAGAGGAAAATCTCTAGGGCTTTCTAGAGGAAAAGGTGTTTTCGTCAAAACATCAATGGCGGAAATTTTTCGAACTTGAGAATTCTTACCTTTCACGATGATTTGTCGACTAGCTACTATTCTATAGTTCCATTCACTACGTAGCTCGGGTGAAGCTGACAATTTTTCATTCTCCAATTGTTAAATGCTTATAATTTCTTAGAGAGAACCATGTTCTCTTCATCGAGCGAGAACTCTGGGTATTTATGACTATAGAACAGTCTTAAAAACTCTTCAGAATATTTAACGTTAAATGGCAAATCGCTGGCGAGAACTTGATTTTTGTCTCCGAATTGATTTTCTATAGCAGCTTGCGCCATAGGATAATTCAGCAACAACTCTTTCCGTTCATCGTATGCAACAAGTGTTGTTATGCATTCATCTATGTTTGATAAGAATTTGGGCAAGTTCTCCAATGTCTGCTTTAATCCATATTTCTCTGAGTTTGTAACGGCTTCTACTGCTATAGCCATGCGTTCTTTCAATGTGTAATTCTTTTCCCATAGATAGTTCTTCTTAGGCAGTAAACTCTCTATTGTTTGCTCTTTGCTCAGTAATTCTTCGTTGAGGATTACCAGCATATTCTTTGCTATATTTAACGATGGATGGAATACCGAACCTATTCCTGCAACTTCAACAGCATTTAACGTCTCTTTGTCAACGTCAAACTTTAGGCTTTCAGCCTCTTTTAGAAGAACATTGATTTTCGCGTAGCTGTCATCTTTCAAAGTCTGCAATAATATTCCGCTTTGATTTTTCAGATTGATGATGTAATGTAAAGATTCTTGAAGGTTCTTCGCTGACGTGCTAATACTTGTTCCGTACTGTCTTCTCCAATTATTGAGAGCAACTATAAGTGCATCTATAGCTACCCATGGCGCCGTACTTTCAGCAAGTTTTTCTTTAGCAAATCCTATGGCTCTGCTTTGTTCGGGAAGGTTTGGATCGTATAGTGAACGCACAATACCGTAGACTAGTTCAATAGGAGGTATTACTTCATTTGCTAGTGTTCGACCTGCGATAAGCATGTTCTTGATGACTTCGATTCTAGATTCTATTGATATTTCGTTCTGGAATTCAAGTTTAGCTGAAGATTCAATCTTTAGACCTACACTCTTCAACTTAGTAAGCCACGTTGAGTATTCGACATTTACAAGGGTATGATATTCTCTTAGAATAACGTCTAGTTCAGAGAATAGGTTTTCAATTTCAACACTCAAGACCTTGTTTAGCTCATCATACTTGCGGTCTGATTCAGCGGCATCATAGAAACGGGCCGAAGCTTTCATCAAAACATCGTCAAGCTTATCCTTAACGATAAGCATCTTGCCTTCTGGAGATGTAACATCGACTGGAATGCCATCCTTTACTGCTTTCAAATTTTCGTCAAAGGTTCGTAATCTAGTCAAGAGTTCATTCGCTTTCTCAAGTAACATTTCATCGGTAGCTCTCTTCTTTGGCGAATAACTAATCAAGGATGTGGGTAGAGTTAATAACACAGTTGCAAGTACAGCACCGGCTACAGTACCAGCATCTGTTTTGCCACTTATGGCTAACGGAATCTGAAGCGCATTTAGACATACAAAGAACAATGCAGCGGCACTGGTTGCTATAATAACAGGTAAGATTTTCTCCATAGAACTTCCAGTAAGCGTTTTTAGTATGAGAAAAATCGCTAAAACCAATGCTGCAACAATAGCAAAGAAAAGCATGATACCTGGAAGAGAATCTCTGTACTGCTTTAATGCATCCATAAGAGTCAGCTTTGCATTCGGCACAGGGCTATAAACCTGATCAATTATTGCTGTTACAATCTTGTTTGTATCATAGAGCCGGAATTGAGCCATAGTAGAATTCTGAATCGTTTTGAAAACGCCTGAAAGTGGTGTGTAGACAGCAGGAACAGCCGTTTTATCTAACCACCAATCTGTTCTTACAACTTTTAGAATGGTCTGCAGATATTGCATTAAGAGTAAAGGAACAAAAATCAACGCCGTATATACTCCTGTTAATGCAGCTTTCTTCTTGAAGAGCACAGCAGCAGTTAAAACTAGAGGGACAGCCAAGAAGTACATTGAATCAAAAAACATGACAACGGCTGCAATAATTCCCAGATCTATAGCTAAGGCAGCTTTTTGGCGATGAAAAATAATAGGAGGTACAATAAACATGATAAGCCAAACAATAATGAATCCCTCTCGAACAAGCGGGTCAAAGCTTGCCATAGAAATAAAATTCATCGAGGATAATTGGTAGATTAAGCCTAAACCTATTATACCGCAACCTATGGGCATACCAGCTTCAGGATAACCATATGTAACTGCACCAACCATGAAGGCTAATAGAATAGGCAGTGGTTGCGGAAAAAGGGGTATGAATGATAAGCCTAGAGCCATGCTCGTGAATGTCAAACAGAATGTGATTACCCTAAGCCTTCTTGGTTCGAGTGCACGTTGAGAAGCTTCTCTCTGATTGAGTTTCCTCCAAATTTCTTTAGGACTTGATACTTTGGGAATATGTGGAAAGGCTATTTTCTTCAGTGACTTCAATCAGAGTACCTAAAACCTTATTTTATCAAAGCCTTCTTAAAGCTTGTTATGGAAACCCCTACCGATATTGTTGGAGCACGTTTCGATGTTCTTGAGAGCATAGCGAAACATATTGCACAAATTAAACCGCGAATGCCAGAAAGAGCCCTAATCTGTATAGGAGATTTTCCAACAAAAATTCTTCTTAAAGAACGGTTGACTGAGAAAACTATCGATGTTCTACCAATCTTCATCCAAAAACGAAGCAGAGAAATTATGAAACTGACAAAGAGTATCACTGTACCTCATAACATCTTAAGCGTTGAGCCTGATGCAGATGTACATTTCTGGTTCAACATGAACGCTTATCTCTCAAAAAACGAAGCATGTCTGGCACAATTAAAGGGGATTACAAATAAATTTCACGAAGCAATCATACTTGTCTCTCTTTGGGAAGGCCTTGGCAGCGGTATGCTACCTGCCTTAGTATCTCAATTCAAAACAGTAAACGCAAATTCGGTAACACTAGCCATATTGCCTTCAAAAGCACAGCCTGCAGATGCATATTTTAACGCTTTAGCTTCTCTGGGAATGTGTACGTCTAACGAATATGCAACGGTAGTCCTCATTGGTCGAGACTTTGCTGAAGACTTTTTGGGAGTAGACAGAAACGGATCAAGAATGATTGGCAATCGTATAATCAATTACATTTTGGAAATGATGTTAGAGAAGGAAACACTTCCACAAGAACTTGGTGAACTTTCACGTGCCTTTAATGTGAAACTGTACACTATTTTGTCTATTCCTGGAGTTAGCTTCAAAGTTTACGGTTCATTCGAAAGTATTCTAACTGCTGCTTCATTGAAACCGTTCCTACAATTCGACTTAATGACTACTGAAGTATTGTATATTCTCACACGTGTTCCACTTAACCTTAAGGAGGATCTGACAAGAGCAAAAATCGAACTAGCTACCGCCACGTGGTCAAAAGTTATCCCAAACATCAAATCCATTTTTGTTAGTGAACCAATATACATTGATGATGCAAGTGATCGAGTTGACTTAGTAGTCTTTGCAGGAGGCTTTGACTTAACCCAATTGGCAACTTCACTTATGAAAAAAGCGAACAGAATAAAAAATGAAATTGTAAAAAAGAATTCGATAAAAGAGAAAGAGTGGGAAACTGTTGTTAAGAATCTAACGATGAAAGAGTAGCTACTTCTTCAGACCATTGTTATTATTGTTGTTTATGCCGTTAGGTTTTATACTGTCAATAACTTGTTTTGCTGCTAGACCATGTTCGATGAGCATAGAACGTGAGAGTTGTCTTTCGAAGTCGTTAGATTTGTTGTAGAGCAATTGCATCTCATCATAAGCTTCCATATCTTCTGGTCTTCCTCTGCCCCCTACGACAAGCACTCTGGTTATCCATGGGTCTCTTGTTTCAGTAACACGAACAGTAATTGTTCTAGACACTTCACTAGTAACGTAGCCTGCAAGAGATGTGTACAATTCTTGGTTTAGTTCCTCATTCCATAGGCTTGGTGGAGCTTGTACTGTAACCCAGATGTAATCTGATTTGTAGATTGGTTTGAAGCCCATGACACTTGGTGTTTTGAAGACTCTGATGAGGCTTTTCATGTAATCCTTGTAATGATCCAAGTCAACGATTTCTCTGAGGATTGATTCTCGAGTTAACGTTTCTTCTTGTTCCATCAGTATCTTGAAGATTATTCGCATCTGCTCAGCTTCAGTAAGCTCGGTTGATCTTTCAAAGTATTTCTTTGGCTCGATTATTTGGCGGAGTCTTTCCTCAAATTCATTGTATAAGTCTACAATCTTGTTTAGTCTCTTGCGATATTCAGATGTTATGCCAAGCTTCTTCGCTAATGAATCGTACATCTTTATCGTCTTATCCATTTTCTCAAGATTTTCAAGGGCATAAGCTTCTTCTTCATTGATTCGTTTCAATTCTCGCTCAATACCGATGAGCTGCTCCCTAGCATACCGTTTTGAGCTAAAGGTTTTTCGTAGTTGAGCCTCCATCTTTGACCTATCAAATTCTTTTCGTCGTTTAGCTTCCTGTACTCGCATGGCTTCGTTATCCACGAGGTTTCTTTTCTCTAAACGTTTAGAAACTATTTCGTTGAGGTAAGCGACGTGTTCATCGATCATTTTTGCTTCGTCAGACGGAGTTCGCAGCATCAATTGTGTTGAAAGGTATATTGTTGCTAATTCCGATTGAATTTCTTTGAGTTCTTTGATATCAGCTTCAGCATCTGGTAGAACTTCACAGTAACCCATCAATGTATCTGCCAAATATCGTGTATGATCATAAAAGTGCAGCATGTTCAGAGCTTTTTCAGCGACTTCAGCTAAATTCATGAAGTCTTCAAGGATTCTTTTCTGTCTAACGGTAAAGACTTGTGAGCTTGGGATTAGTTGTTTCAAACGTTCAAATATTTCTGCTTTTCTTTGAGAGAATTCCAGGTTTGTTTTTGTTAGGTTAATGAGCAACGATTCAAGATTATCTATCTTTCTTGAGCCTTCCTTGTGAAGAGCTAAGTTGATAACAGCTTCCTCGATTGGTCCAACCTTACCCATGCGTCGGATAGTTGAGAGAAACTTCATCAATTCAGCTATCCAGTTTTTGGCTTGAATCTCGATGCCTTTTACGTGTAATGTCATGTCGTCTTCTAATCTTGGGTTGCTATAGATGACAGCTTTCACTTTTTCATCAAACTGCTCTTCATTATATGTGCCTGTTTTTATGAGGTAATTCTTGTAGATATTTCGTACTTCTTGGTTGCATTCATTCAAGATTGTATTGATACCATCTAAGATTTCGAGTTTTTCCTGTCTCTGGTCGTGAATTAATTGTAGTTTTTCCCAGTTTACTTTGTATGCTGCGATATAATCATCTACTGGATACATGATCTTAATCATGCCTAACGTGTGAGCAGAATTATGCGTTAAACCAACTTCCGTGCCGATTCCACCCATTAAATCAGCTAAATCAAAATCCATTAACACGTAAAGTAGATCAGTAACCATATCATCCATTTCTCGGCGAGCAGTAACGATGTTGCCTACTTTGGTGTATGCAGGTAACAATGGCAGATAGATTAATGCGTTAAGAGGGTTACGGTAATATTCGCCGTAGGATTTCGTGATGAATTCATTATAGTCTTTGTTTGTTAGAAGTTCAAGTTCATTCATTGCTGTAAATGCAGAGCAGCCTTTTGCAGGAGGGTCATCTCCGCCACAGGGAGTTACAACAAAGGCGATTATTGGGACACCAGAACCAAGTACTCTTCGTAAGTGTCTAGCGAAATCAAAGAATATGCCACTTCCGGTACCGCCGCCCAAACCGTATACCAAAACGATGGTTGGCGTTACAATTGACGAGAGGGCTTGTTCTTTGAATGCATTGATGCAATTTCTGATGATACCCAGCTGATAATAGTTCAGTGCGTAGATTGCTTTGGCTAATGCTCGACGTCTGCCTGCGCCTCCAGCCATTGGTGGAATAGCCATTGTTGAATGTAGCCATGGCACGAATCTTTCGATCTTGCAGCCTTCTGCAACAAGATATTCATTGTATTTTTGGTTGATAAAGTCGAACATTGCTTCGGCAGTTGGAAACTTTACTGATTGAGCAATTAAACGCATCCGTTCTCTAGGTATGCCTGCTTTAATCATTGCCTTAGTTATTCTTTCGTTGGTTTCTTGTAGTGCTCTGATTTCAGGATCAGCTATATCAATGGCTAAAAGAGAGAGACGAGTTATGTCGCTCTCTAACAGGTCTTTTGTTTTCTTGCTTGTGAGGAAGTTTTCTACTATATTTGTTCCTGCTGAGCCTAACCCTATTACATGCACGCTATTTTGGTAGATTCGCGTACTTGTCACATCCCGACTAAACGTTTCAGTCTATCTTCAATGCCTGACAGATTCGATGACAGAGTTCGATCTATCTTGGATGCTCTCAGGGTTAAACCTTCCAAATCCTTAATCTGATCCTCGATTACAAGTCGATAATAGCCTACTTTGCCCCTATTTCTCATGAACATGAATGCAAACAGAACAGCTATGACTGCGAAGACAGCAATGAGTGGTAGGAAGAGAATCTGCATAACGCCAGATGCTGGTGTACCTGCAACATCTAAGCTGTCCAGCATGCGGTTTGCGTTGTCAGTTAAGCCCTGATCAGCGACTGCTTGTGCGCCCGTCAATATGCTTTCGTATAATCCAACATATGTTGGGTCAACGCCTGAGCCTTGGAAACCAGCAAGTGCGTCTTCTTTTGCAGCGAGTTTCGTGTTAAACTCGTTGATTGCAGCATCAGTTATGTTCAGCTTGATCTCATCAAGCAAGGTATTGCCCGGGTCCTTCAAAGCAACTAAGCTGACTGGAACCGCTTTATGAAGTGTCACGCCATTGGATGTCGTCGTGGTCTGCCCTGAAGCTATGCCAGTGCATGTTACGATTAGAGTCCCTGCAGCTTGGCTAAATGAGAAACTCGGTGAGTTCGGATTGTAGCTGCCTCCTAATGTGTAGCCGTCGCTTGCGTCATGAGTCCAGTAGTGGTCAAGGCTCGAAGAATGTTGCAATCCTGTGCTTAATGTTAAACTTGATGACGGATTGTTTGTCGCGACATTAATAGTTACGGTTACTTTGAGTTCTTGTAGGTTACTTATATGTGGGCTGCCGCTGACTGCTCCAGTCGCGAAGTCCTTAGAATAAATCAGGTTGCCTGTGGTTCCATCGTTGATTTGGTATTTTGTTATCCATTCTCCGTTGCCAGCAAGAGCAAATGTGTTGGAAATCGATATTATCGAAACTGATATGAATAGTACTAAAACTGCTAATGCTATGATTTTAGTTTTCATTCTACTCCCTTCTTTAGCCAATTTCTACGATTGCTTTCCCATATAACGTTTGTGCTAAATTCCGTCCTATGCATTACTTTCCCTCGATTTCCTGTTTTCAGCCTTTCATTAAAGCATTTTTGTAAAAGTTTCTTGACTAAAAGATAATAAATCAGTTAAGGAATCTTGACTATCAAGAATAAATCAAATTCGACGAGGATTTGTAAGGAAAAACTAAAGTAAGTCATGCATTCAGGAATCTTGTTAATGATGGCCAAAGACTCTTTGTTTTAGTTTCTTCATGCTTAACAAAAGACGATAATTTCGAGATAGAATTGTGAGATTTAAAGAAAAGAAGAATTAAGGAACTAGAGGTGCAGTAAACCTGCTAAATTGTACTGCACAATTAGTGCTGCAAACAATGAAGCAACCAATGACATGACAGTAATCATTGTATTTAGCGATGGACCTGCAGTATCCTTGAATGGGTCACCCACTGTGTCACCGACGACAGCAGCTTTATGAGCCTCTGAGCCTTTGCCGCCGTAAGCTCCTGTTTCGATAAGTTTCTTTGCGTTATCCCAAAGACCACCAGCGTTCGACATAAGCAACGCTAGAAGTAGACTCGAAAATATTGCTCCGGCTAAGAAACCCCCTAAAGCATGAATTCCGCCGACAAAGCCCATAATTAATGTAGCTGTTATTATCATGATGCTAGCGGGTAACAATTCACGGATGGCTCCAACAGTTGCGATGTCAACGCATTTCGCATAATCAGGCTTGACGCCCTCCTTGCCTTCCTTTAGCCCTGGAATTTCTCTGAATTGTCGTCTAATTTCTGCAATCATTCGCTCCGCATTTTTACCTACACCCAGCATTAGCATTGCTGAAAAGACCGCAGGGATCCCAACACCAATAAGTGCACCTAGCAAAACTAGTGGGTTCATAATATCAAACACTGGAGTAGGCCCAGATTTAGATGCAATTTCTTGGAAAGCAGCCAACAACGAAATTACTGTTAAACCTGCAGCACCTATAGCGAAGCCTTTAGTGATTGCTTTTGCCGTGTTTCCTGCAGCATCAAGCTGATCAGTAATGGCTATTACTTCTTCGCTGAGTCCTGATTGTTCCGCAACTCCTTTGGCATTATCCACAATTGGACCATAAGCATCGTTTGAGACTGTTAAACCAACTATAGAGAGCATGCCAACTGAAGCCACAGAGATCCCAAATACTCCAAACGCTACAGAGTTTATGGAACCGCCTAGAGGTGCCACAAGCAGATAGGAGACTGCAGCCGCAATTCCGATGCCAATTAATGGAAGGATTATGCTGCGGAGTCCATACGAGAAGCCAGTGATTATGTTGATTGCGGGACCACTTTTTGATGCTTCAGCAGTTTTAGTAACAGGTGCTTTATCTTCTGAAGTAAAGTAATCAGTAGTCACTCCGATAATTACTCCTGCACCCAAACCGATTACAGCTGCACCCCAGATTCGCCAATCATAACCCAAAGAATATGTAGCTGCGGCGGTTAGAACTCCAAATATAATACAAGTTATGTATGTGCCCAGGTTTAATGCGTTGCCAGGGTTACCTTTTGGTCCAATTCTGACTGTTAAAGCTCCAATTATGGAGGAGAATATACCTGCAGCAGCGAACACTAAGGGAATTTGTATATACTGTACACCACCACTTAGCGAGATGGCTGCGCCAAGAATCATCACGGCAACAATACTTGCAACGTAAGAATCAAACAAATCTGCACCCATTCCTGCAACATCACCTACGTTGTCTCCTACGTTATCAGCTATTACGGCGGGGTTTCTTGGGTCATCTTCAGGTAAGTCAAGTTCAACCTTACCAACCAAATCTGCGCTGATGTCAGCTGTCTTAGTGTAGATTCCCCCACCTGCTTTAGCGAAAAGGGCAAGAGAACTTGCGCCAAAACTATAGGCTAAAATAGCTGGCACTTCTTCCGCAGGCGATAATCCAACAACTGCATATACTATGCTTATACCAAGTAATCCTATACCGACGACTGACATGCCCATAACTGCTCCGCCTCGGAAACCTATTGGAAATGCTTTGTTCAAACCTTGTTGGGCTCCATTAGCAACTTTTGCATTAGCTTTGGTCGCGATAGTTAAACCTAGAAATCCTGCTAAGGCAGAGAATGAGGAACCAAAAATATAAGATAACGTTATTCCAATGTTTCTCAATGGATCGCCTGCCCATATTGGGGTTGGCAAAAAGATTAACAGTAGCACTGAAATAATACTGACGAACATGAACAGCACGGTGTACTCTCGCTTTATGAAAGCTCGTGCTCCTTGCCGTATGGAGTCAGAGATTTCTCGCATTTTGTCTGTTCCACTGTCTTGTTCTTCTACGAATCGGTAAAAATATAGTCCAACGAGAATTGAAATTAATGCTGCAATTGGCGCTAAGTACCATGGTTCAAACGGCATTTTTTTCCACCTTATGTATTCCTAGTTTTTCATTTTAATTTTGAGTTGACTCTGGACATCTGTTTGAACTTGTTTATTAGCCTTTGTCATTTCGTCATGCATATTGTTGGAACATTATGGAAAAGATTATAACGAAAACGTGAGGAAATAGGGTAACTTACGCAATTGAGGAATGAGGGGAAACAAATGGCCGATGCATGGTATTCAAAGAGAGTTGACGAAGTTTTGCTAGATTTAGATGTCACTCATGAGGGTTTGACATCGCAAGAAGCTCAGGAGAGACTGAAAAAGTATGGTTATAATGAATTAATCGCCAAGAAACGCAGATCAGCGCTTAGTATGTTTCTTGGAGAATTTAAGGACATATTCATTCTCCTTTTAATTGCAGCCACTATTTTCTCTGCTTTAATCGGCTATTATGACGTGTTAACAGGTGCAGCTGAAGGCTTAATGGAATCTATGGCCGATGCAATAATCATTGGCGCAATCGTCATTCTGGTTGCCATAACTGGTTTTGTCCAAGAATACCGTGCTGAGAAAGCTATAGAAGCTATGAAAAAGTTGACGGCGCCTAAAGCGCGTGTCATTAGAGATTGTGAAGAAGTAGTAATTCCTGCTAAAGAAATCGTGCCGGGAGATATTCTTGTGTTGGAATCTGGCGATCAAGTTCCTGCAGATGCTAGGATTATTGAAGCAATAGAATTGAAAGCAAGTGAAGCGGTCCTAACTGGAGAGTCTGCACCGGTAAACAAGAACACCACTCCCGTGAAGAGCGATGCAGCGATTTCTGAGCGTCGTAATACATTGTTTACAGCAACTCATGTTGTCTATGGACGAGGAAGGGCGGTAGTAACCACAACGGGTATGGGAACTGAGTTTGGTAAGATTGCTGAGATGGTTCAGACTGCGGAGGAAGAAGAAACTCCATTACAAAAGAAACTAGACAAGTTTGCTGGCAAAATAGCTAAAGTTGTAGTTGGTGTTTGTGTCCTTATTTTTGCTCTCGAAGCATTCGATGTTGTTGTTTCTGGAATTTTTGAAATTCAAGGGTTCATTCAAGCATTTATGTCTTCAATTTCACTAGCCATTTCGGCCGTTCCGGAAGGATTACCTGCAATAGTCACTGTGGCGTTGGCTCTAGGAGCGAGAGAATTTGCGAGACGAAATGCTCTTGTCCGTAGGCTTTCATCCGCCGAAGGTTTAGGTGCAGTCACAACAATCTGTTCAGATAAAACTGGAACTATAACAAAAGGCGAAATGACTGTACGCCAATTGTATATTGATGGTAAGTTTTATGAAGTCACAGGTGTTGGATATGCACCCAAAGGCGAGTTCAAACTAGACAATACTATTGTAAAGCCTGACGGAGATGCAGAACTCCTCATCAGAATAGGCGCATTATGTAATAATGCACAATTACGAAAGAAAGAAGCAGTGGATTCTTGGGAGATTTTTGGAGACCCAACTGAGGGCGCCATGATTGTAGCTGCTGAAAAAGCAGGATTTGGAAAGGAAGAGTTAGACGAAGTCTACCCACGCATTCGCGAAATACCCTTCACTTCTGAAAGAAAACGTATGACTACGCTGCATAAGACTCCCGATAGCAACATCGTTGCGTACGTAAAGGGTGCTCCAGAAACAATTCTAGAAAGATGCACATACATCCTAGAAAATGGAAAAGAGATAAAATTAACTCAAGCAAAAACCAACAAAGTTCTACAAGCTAACGAGCAACTAGCTAGTAACGCCCTACGCGTTCTCGCAATGTCGTACAAGCGGTTGCCTTCTGCGGCAGAGAAACTTGAAGATGACGCGCTTGAGAAAGAGTTAGTGTTTGTAGGTTTACAAGGAATGATTGACCCGCCAAGAGAAGAAGCAATTCAAGCAAACAAAACTTGTCAGAAAGCAGGAATTAAGACTGTGATGATAACTGGAGATCACAAGCTCACTGCTGTTGCCATAGCAAAGGAAGTTGGAATCTTCAAGGAAGGTGATTTAGTGTTAACTGGTGTAGAACTAGACAAGATTAGCGATGCAGAATTTGAGCAGGAAGTTGAGAAGGTAAGCGTTTACGCACGAGTATCACCTGAACACAAGTTAAAAATCGTTAATGCCTGGAAAAAGAAAGGACACATTGTAGCTATGACAGGGGATGGCGTCAATGATGCACCAGCAGTAAAAGCTGCGGACGTCGGCGTATCCATGGGTATAACTGGAACAGATGTCACAAAGGAAGCTTCTGACGTGATTCTCACTGATGACAACTTTGCCACTATAGTTAAAGCAGTGGAACAGGGTAGGGTTATCTATGACAATGTTCGCAAATATGCACGGTTCTTAATAGCATGTAATTTTGATGAGTTGCTAGTCATAGGTGCCTTCGCAATCCTTGGGGGACTTTTTTCTCCTGAGTTGTTCCCGCTGCCACTCTTGCCAGCGATGATTTTGTGGATCAACTTGGCTACAGATGGGGCTCCTGCCGTTGCGCTTGCTACGGACCCGCCCGATATTGATGTCATGGATAGACCGCCAAGAAAGCCTAAGGAGAGTATACTTCATGGTATGGGACGATTCATAGTAATGTCGTTCATACTTCAATCTGTTGGAACCATACTTGTGTTCAGCTTAGAGTACTATTTCTTCCCATCACATCCATGGATGGCAAATGGAGTCATATTCAGTGAGGCTAATCGTTTGCTTTCTTATGAAGAAGCAACAACTACAGCATTCGTTCAAGCTGCCATGTTTGAGTTACTTGTAGTATGGAATTGCAGATCAGAGACACGAAGCGTCTGGAGAATGGGCAGGGATGCTTTAAAGAACAAATTCTTTGTAATAGCCGAAATAGTATCAATAGTTGTGACACTCGGCATAACTTACATTCCGATAACACAACAACTGTTCCACCTCACAGCGTTGAGTCCAACAGACCTAGCTTACGTCATAGGTGTTTCAGCCTTGGCGCTTCTGGTTCTGCCCGAACTAACAATGAATAAGAAACTTTGGAAATGGAATTAATCGATGGAAAAGCTTAATACTGAACAAGTCAAGCATGGATGCAATTTCAATTAAGTAAACGTGATAAAATGAGTATCACTGAAAAATTGGCAAATCCTGCGCCTCTGGGACTCTTAGGCTTTGGACTTACAACGGTTCTACTAAACTTACATAATGCTGGCTTTTTTGGGCTGGACACAATGATTTTAGCGATGGGGTTGGCTTATGGTGGCCTAGCACAAGTTGTGGTCGGGATTATGGAATTTCGAAGGGGTAACACATTTGGGACAGTCGCATTCACGTCGTATGGACTTTTCTGGTGGTCACTTGTGGCATTGCTTATTCTTCCAAGCATAACATTCTTCTCTGGACTCAAGACGCCTGCAGAAACTGCTATGGCAGCATACTTCTTCATGTGGGGTCTATTCACATTTGGCATGTTTTTAGGGACTTTGAAGAAAAATCGTGCACTACAGTTTGTTTTCGCGACCTTAGCACTGCTTTTTTTCATGCTTGTTGCAAGGGAGTTAACGGGCAATCCCATACTGATTAACGAAATAACATTCAATACATTGGTGGGTATAGAAGGGGTAATCTGTGGCTTGAGCGCAGTCTATTTAGGGTTAGCAGAGGTATTAAACGAAACCTATGGAAAAACTGTTCTACCCGTATAGGTGTAAGCTAAGAAAAAAGCAACCTTTTCTTTTTCGATACTAGTTAAGAACATAATCTATTTTTTCTTCAATTTCTTAACGGTCTCAAAACAGAAGCATACTGTACACGCAATGTAAAAACAAACACCACACTAAATGATGCTCGAGCACGAAATTAAGAGTCTTAGAAAGCTTAAATGAAATATGCACATGCTGTCGACTGAACTGGGAAGACAAAAAAATAGCCAAAAATCTGTACATTACATTTCGTTATTTTATACACAATACAGAAAAGTTTTATAGCTCATTGTTAAACGTTAAGCCCAACAATTCGACGGATTGAAAAAATATGTCAGAAACAAGCTTACCGTTTAATGAAACATTCTGTCCTACTGCTACAAAAGTCGGTGATGGAAAGAAACTAAAACAAGAATGGCAACGCTCAATCAATAATCGCGAGGAATTCTGGCTTGAACACGCAAAAGCAATCGACTGGTTCAAACAACCAACTAAAGCCCTAGATGATTCGAATGCGCCTTTTTACAAATGGTTCCCAGATGGAACACTTAACGTTAGTTACAACGCCGTTGATAGACATGCAAAGTCAGACAAGAAAAACAAACTGGCGTACATTTGGGAAGGAGAGATGGGCGAGGTTCGCACCTACACTTATCTACAACTCTTCAAAGAAGTTAATAGACTCGCCAAAGTCTTCAAGGATTGTGGCATCAAGAAAGGTGATAGGATTGCAGTCTATTTGCCTGTCATTCCAGAATTACCGATCACACTACTCGCAACTGCACGCATAGGTGGAATTCATACTGTAGTATTTAGTGGTTTTAGCGCTGAAGCATTAGCAGATCGTATTAATGATTCAGGTGCAAGAATCCTCGTTACAGCAGATGGCAGTTATCGAAGAGGCAAAACCGTGGCCATCAAAGACAATGCAGACAAAGCATTACCCAATTGTCCAACTATCGAGAGAGTAATCGTGGTAAAACGTACTGGACAGACAATCACAATGAACCCAACACGGGATGTTTGGTATAATGACGCACTGGCACAAGCAGGTGTAAATGCATACGTTGAACCTGAACACATGCAAGCAACTGATCCACTGTTCATCCTCTACACTTCAGGAACAACAGGCAAACCAAAAGGCGTCCAACATGGCACCGGAGGTTACATAGTGTGGGCATACTGGACACTTAAATGGGCTCTTAACCCAGCTGACCAAGACATCTACTGGTGCACAGCAGACATAGGATGGATAACAGGACACACCTATAATGTGTATTCACCACTATCACTGGGAGTTACAGCATTCATCTTCGAAGGAACGCCTGATTATCCCGCACAGGATAGATGGTGGCAAATCGTAGAAAACCATGGCATTACAATCCTTTATTCAACGCCAACCGCAGTTCGAATGTTTATGAAATTCGGTGAACAATGGATAAACCAACATGACCTCAGCTCATTAAGAATCTTGGCCACAGTCGGTGAACCAATAAACCCCGAAGCATGGAAATGGTACTACAATGTCATCGGCAAGGGCAAGCTTGCAATAATTGATACATGGTGGCAAACAGAGACAGGTGGGTTCATGATTGCACCCTTGAGCGGAATTGAACTTGTACCCCTTAAACCTGGTTCGGCTACTCTTCCGTTGCCAAGCGTTCAAGCAGAAGTGTATGATGAAAAAGGGCAACCCGCACAGACAGGAAATAAAGGCTTCCTAGTAATAAGAACACCGTGGCCAGGAATGCTTCAAACAATCTGGAAAGACCCAGAAAGATACAGACAAACATACTTTGGAAGATGGCCAAACACTTACTACACGGGCGACTATGCAGTTAAAGATCCAGATGGTTATTTTTGGCTTCTTGGCAGAGCAGATGAAGTTCTCAAAGTTGCGGGACATCGTATCGGAACAGTAGAACTGGAAAGTGCATTAGTCTCACATCCAGCAGTATCGGAAGCAGCAGTCATGGGTAAAGAGGATCCAGTCAAAGGTGAAGTGCCAGTAGCTTTTGTCACGCTTAGAAGCGGTTACACGCCCTCGGATGAACTCCGAACAGACCTCATAAAACACATCAGAACCACTATTGGTCCAATTGCGACACCAGATGCTATCGTTATGGTCAACAAGCTACCAAAAACAAGGAGTGGCAAAATCATGCGCAGACTTCTCAAAGCTGTGCTATTAGGTGCACCGTTAGGTGACACATCGACACTAGAAGATGAAGCTTCAGTCGATGATATAAAAGCTACGTATGAAGAAATGCGTAGACAACTCGCTAAATAAACACAGTCTTAGCTCAACCTTTTTCTTTCTTTTTCCTTTTTCATTTCATTATTGTTTATATTAGGAAAATTAGAACCAGTAATTTTCATAAGATTCGTAATAAAAGTAAACTATAGGTTGACACAGGTAAAGACAATTGCTTTCCAATTTACATATATGTTTAGACAAATTTATAGTAAAATTACAGAAATCTTTATCAATACCTAAGGAACCGTATTAAGGAATTACAAATTCCGTAAAATCGAATTGAGTAGTAGAAAATGAAGATGACAGATTTTTACTTCAAACTGCATCTAGAAACAGATCCT
Organism: Candidatus Sulfotelmatobacter sp.; assembly: GCA_035297385.1. Taxonomy (GTDB): domain Archaea; phylum Thermoproteota; class Bathyarchaeia; order Bathyarchaeales; family Bathycorpusculaceae; genus UBA11855. The sequence continues at coordinate 39,081 of DATGZD010000090.1, forward strand.
GTGATAGATGATACTACGCTTAGAGATGGTATTCAAATGCCAGGCTTGGCGGTGAAGCCGAAAGATGCTGCCAAGATAGCTCAATATTTAAGTGATATCGGTACAGAGAGAATTGAAGTATTTCATTACCAAGAGCCTGATAAAAAAGCTGCTAAACTTATTCAAAAACTGAATTTAGACTTGCGTGTGGCAGGATGGTGTCGAGCAGTAAGAGAGGATATAGATAGTGCTATACAATGTGGATTAACAGAAGTAGGGATTTCACATCCGGTTTCAGATATACATTTTATGGCAAAATGGCCTGAAAAATCGCGTGAACAAATCCTTGCAAATGTAGTTGATGTGGTTGAATATGCAGCTAAAACTAATGGATTAAGGACTTTTGTTCATGGGGAAGATAGCACACGTGCTGATTGGGATTTTGAGAAGAGATTCATAAATGCAGTAGCAGAGGCTGGCGCAGAGTGTTACCGCATATGTGATACTGTTGGAATTGGACTCTCCGATACGGATGCTTCATTGCCAGCTGGCATTCCAGCTAAAATTAAAGCTATCAAGAAAGAGACAAGAATAAAAAATATTGAAGTTCACGCTCATGATGACTTCGGCAATGCTGTTGAAAATACGATGGCTGCTGTAAAAGCAGCGTCTGGAATCTGGGATAGAATCTATCTAAGTACAACCTATTTGGGTATTGGTGAGAGAGCAGGAAACGCAGAGACTGAAAAAGTGTTGATGAACCTCTATTTACATTATGATGTCAAGAAATTTGAGGGAAAAACAAATGAATTGAAGAAAACTGCAGATTTCATAGGTAAAGCTACAGGCTATATCGTACCTCCAAACAAAGCCATAGTAGGCGATTATGGGTTTGCGCATGAATCAGGAATACACACACACGGTGTTCTAAATGATCCTTGGACATATGAGCCTTATCCGCCAGAACTAGTTGGAAACCAACGTCGATTAACTATTGGAAAACAATCTGGAAAAGGCATAATTAGGTATAGAATTTCAGAAATAACAGGAAGAACTCCAGATGATACTGAGATTGCAGCTTGCGTGGAAAAAGTGAAAGAAATTTATGCAAATGGTAGAAGGGCTTCACTAAAGGAAGAAGAGTTCCGAAGAATCCTACAGGAACTGAAAATCATTTAAACCCATTTATTATTGCATACCTTTAATTTGTGTTTAATTAGGCTTGCTCATATTGTCATTATCAGATTAGGTTTGTTGCCAGATTACGGTGAATTTTATAACTCAGTTGGCTGCTATGTGTGAGCAAGGTTAAACTGTTAATGGGTAAACTTCGAGCATTCATAAAGCTGATGCGACCAATAAATTGTGTTATCATGGGATTCGCCGTATTCGTTGGCGTCATCTTAGCTGGTGCAAACATTTCAGCTATATTTTGGTCTAACATAGTATTTGGTTTTTTCACCGGGTTCACACTTTGCGCAGCATCTATGGCGATAAATGATTACTATGATAGGAAGATCGACGCAATCAATGAACCTGCGCGCCCAATCCCAAGCGGTTTAATCAGTCCTCAAGAAGCTTTAGGATTGGCCGTAGTTCTTTCAGTAATTGGACTTGTTTTTGCTGCATTAGTAAGCTTTCCTTGTTTGATAGTAGCCTTGGTTGCCTACACTATTATGATGGCATATATGACTGTTGGAAAACGTAGTGGTTTACCTGGAAACTTTTTAGTCAGCGCTTGCGTCGCGGCGCCATTCGTATATGGAAGCATAATTGCCAGGGGTTTTGTTGTGTTGAATGTATGGTTTTTTGTGTCGATGGCTTTTCTGGCTAACACAGGCAGAGAAATTACGAAGGGTATAGTGGATGTTGAGGGTGATAGAACTGAAAATGTTAGGACCCTCGCAGTGCGATTCGGAGAGAAGGTTGCCGGCATTGTTGCTGTCATTTTCTTTATTTCTGCAGTTGCTTTAACCCCGGTACCTTTGATTCTTCGTTTAGTGTCATTGTGGTTTATTCCATTTGTCTTGGTGATCGATGTGGGATTGCTTTTTTGTTCTGGCCTTTTACTTGTAGACCATAGTCGTGAGAAAGCTAGAAGAATTAAGAATTTGGTGTTGTTCTTGTTCATTTTTGGGTTGTTGGCATTTATATTTGGTCAAGTTATCTGATATTGTTCGTTAGTTTTCAATGTTTATGTCTATTGCATAATATAGTGAGATACTTTTTGACGCTTTTAGTTACTACATCTTGCCTCTGACTTTGCTTACTATGTATATCCCCATGTTTTAATCATGTTAACAATCGATAAGTATATTTTAAAGTCATTTTGATGCTGGAGACTGTTAATTTGTCCGAACGATTTGCAAAAAAATGGGAAAATCAAAGAAATCAAGTATCGTTTACTGATGCAATACGTCAAACAGTTACACCGCAGGTGCCGTTGAAACAACGTTTAGATTTTGCTGTAAGACGTTTAACACTGCAGATAAACAAATTAGATCAAACCAATGAACGTTTCACTCAAAAAGATCGAGCAATGTTCGCAAAATTAGTCGACGCATACGCAAAACATGATACAGCTCATGCAAATATCTATGCCAACGAAATAGCTGAAGTACGCAAGATGGCAAAATTAGTCATGAACGCAAGATTAGCATTAGATCAAGTCCTGTTAAGAATACAGACATGTACAGAACTGGGTGATGTCGTGGCGAATTTGGGTCCAGCAATAGGTGTCTTGCGATCTGTGGGTTCATGCATGGGTGGAGTTTTACCTGAAGCAGAAAACGAACTTGGCGAAATTGGCAACATGTTGAGTGGTTTAATGTTCGAATCGGGCTTGAATACTGGAGCATCAATGAACTTTGAGAATGTAAACGAGGACGCTGCAAAAATTCTAAATGAAGCAGCAGTAGTTGCAGAGCAAAAAGTCAACGCAAACTTTCCAGAATTACCATCAAATACTGGAGCAAACACATCAAGTTTAAAAACTGGTAGCCCACACTCCTAAACTTTTTTCTATTTTTATGCGGCACGTTAGTATCATTGTAATTGCAGTTCTAAAGTCTAATTATTACTCTATCTGTCTGAAACAAAATTCCTGATATGCCAAAAGCATTTGTAGAATTAGCGAGCACCCCTTAAATCAAAAGAAGGAGTAAGAATATGCACGTTATTATGAAAGACTCCCCATACAACTAGAGAACGGAGAGCACATCTAAAGTTCTAGCCTCAATTGCTTCTAAACAAATATTGTGATAAGTTTTTATTTGTTAATAGAAATGCTATTCATCCAAGAAGCAACGATGCCTCGATAGCTCAGCCCGGTAGAGCGGCTGCCTCGTAAGCAGCAGGCCGCGGGATCAAGGCCCGCTCGAGGCTCTTACTTCAGGTTTACTCTTGGACTTCGGTTTCTTCTTTACTTTTTGTGGGTGGTTTATCAGTTAACAATTTGTATTTTCGTGCTTTAGAATCAACCATTTCACATTCGAACATTTTTTTCAATGATTTGAAGACTTTCTTCTCTGGTAAACCAGTTGCTGCAGCCAACTCACCTAATGTTAATTCTCTTTGTCCAATAGGTTTTAATGCGGCAATAATCGCTTCATCATTCTTGTTTAATTTCATGAGAGCTAACCTCACGTGTTTTTCGTAGTTTAGTTTGCTCTATTTCATCTTATCCTTTTTCAAGTTTGCGGTTTCGTAACCATCGTTCTTGGTGATACAAGTACTCTTGAGCATAACCTGCAAACTCGCCAAAGTATGCTCTACCAAACCCATTAAGTTGTTTATAGTCTGAATCACTCAAGCTATCATGTGCTATTAATTTCTTCACTAGACTCTGCTCAAAACAATCAGTATAATATCGTAATAAGATTCGTTTCACCCAGACATCAACAGGGAATGCAATCAACTTATCTAACGAAAAAAGCAGTGTGCAATCTGCGACTTTCAAGCCGACGCCTGGAAATTCAAGAAGCTTCTCTCTTGCCTGTTCATACGATAGCATTCTCAAGTTTTCTAGATTGTAATCGTCTTCAAAAATCATATGAGAGGTTTGTTGAATATATGGTGCACGATAACCTAAGCCACATTTCTTTAACTCTTCTAATGATGACCCTGCTAATCGTTTGCTTAATGGAAATGCATAAAATTTGTAGCCTTCGAAAGTTAATCGTTCTCCAAATTTTGATGATAATCGGAGCAACATCTGTTGGATGGCGGGTACATTTTTATAGGTAGCACAAATGAATGAAATAAGACACTCCAACGGGGATTGGCGAATTAAGCGTAAACCCCAAAACTCTTCCAATGCACCTTTAATACGTTCATCTTTACCTATTCGATACTTAATCTGTTCTAAATCATGATCCAGACTAAAATAATGTCGAATAAACGTCTCATCCACGCCTGAAGTACCCGAAAAATCTAATGTTTCGCCGATTTGCCGAATTTTTACAACTCGATCGCCAACAACGCCAAACCACCAATCACCACGCTTTTCCCAACGAAAGACCTGGCCGCAGCATAATGAGATATCAAGATTAAACGGCATTGTTAGCTGTAAATTCAACCTGTTTCCTCCAAGAACAGGTCAGGCGTCGGCAACCCAGTAGGCAATCCCTTCCGTTGACGAATTTCACCAATAATCTTCGTTGCAAGCTTTTCTGGGACACGTTCCCATCCTTCTAAGCTGGATTGCCAGAAAGCCCTACCAGAGGCTGCTGACCGTAACTCTTGTGATAACCCGAATGATTCTGCTACAGGTACGAATGCCGTGATGACTGCTAGCAAACCCTTCTGTTCAAACAAGCAGATTCGTCCACGTCTACTAGTAACTATACGTTGACATTCACTGGTTAACTCGCTCGAGACGGAAATAATAGTCTTGTAGATGGGCTCCATTAATATGGGCTTGGCAGTTAGAAAAGAACCAAAAATCGATTTGCCAACAGCGCGCATGATTTCCGTTGAACTCCGTAGCTCATGGTTTTCACTAACCTCAACATCAGTCAGATTTGCTTTAGTATGTCTTAATGGTTCGCCACATAAAGGACCAGCACGAGTAGCGAACTCAAAACCTGCGATAATTGATTCCAAGACTTCCTCTTCTAATGATTCAGTTTTTCCACTACAATCGGCTAGCACATTACGAAATTCATCAATACAGAGTACGTTCGCATCAGCAGTTGTGGATTGTTTTGTTTCTTCCATTAATGGCTCAACTTTCAATGTGAAAGTGTTTTCTTTGTTTGGACTTTTTGCAGTCGCATCAATTCCTTTTTTTATGATGCTTTCTCTATATACAACTCTTGGAGATGAAGAGATAACCTGTACTTGATTGTTCAATTGTTTTAAAGCAATCTCTAAGTGTAACTCACCCATGCCATTTAACAAGTACTCGCCGGTCTCTTTATCAGCCTTAACGGTTAAGTCAGGATCTTCAACCGCAATTTTTCCCAGTGTCTCTAACAATACTGATAAGTCCTGCGGATTTTTGGGTTCAACGGCTACTGTAACAACTGGTTCAGCGACGGTGTTTATGCTTTCAAAAGGAACCATACCGTCCTTATGTGCAGCATCAACTAAGGTTTCGCCAGTCTTAACGATGCTGCTAAGAGCTAATACGGCAATATTGCCCGCAGAAACATACTCTACTTCTTCTCTAAAGGCACCCATCTGCAAGTAGACGTGATCAACTCTTGTTTCTGTTTGAGCTTCAACAAGGTGCAGCCTGTCATTTTTTTTCACGATGCCAGAAAATAGTCTTGCCGTAACAATCATGTTATTATTTTTGTTGGCTTGCACATTTGTAACACACATTACTGTCAGCATATCATTCCTACATTCGGAGATAGCTTGACCAATGCTTGAGTTAATGTGTCCATCCCAGATTTTGTCCATTCGATATATTTGTGCTTGTTTTGGACTCGGAAGACTCTTGATTACCATTTCAAAAATAGCATCGTAGATTGGAAACCTTCTGCGCAGTTTTTCATGCTGCATCGTTTTATATGAATTCACAATGTCAGTGAATTTTATGCTCTTTTCACGTACAGTATTTAGTGTAAAACCCCAGCCATGTAATGCTGAACCGAAGACAATGCTATCATTTGCAGGATTGACTTTCCACTTTTCTTTAAAGGGTTTTTCTCCGTGGATTTCGATTAAGTCGTTGAAACTATTGATTATATGTTGAAGTTTTTGTTCGACTTGCTCCCCGTTCAACTGCAGTTCAGTGATTAAGCGATCAATTTTATTAATGAAAAGAACAGGTCGCACTCGCTCATCTAGTGATTGCCGTGTCACGACTTCGGTTTGCGGCATAATTTCTTCAACTGCATCTACAACAACTATCGTTCCGTCTATTGCACGAAGTGCACGCATAACTTTGCCTGTAAAATCGACGTGACCAGGAGTGTCTACTAGATTAATTAAATGAGAATCATAGAGCAAGCTGATGTTAGCTGTCTTTATCGTGATTTTTCGTTTTTGTTCTTCATCAAGAAAGTCCAAGACCCGAGCTGTGCCAACCATAGTAGGTGATAGTAGACCTGCGCTCGCTAACAATGAGTCAGTTAATGTTGTTTTTCCATGGTCAATGTGAGCAACTATGCCAAGGTTGCGAATCTTCTCTTTCTCATCCATAAGCTTGAGTATATTGCTAAGCTGTCTGAACCGTGGCATTCTTTTTTGCTCACCTGATACAGCTTTTAGAGATTGAAAAGTACATATTAAATTTATTATTCAAGTAATTTATTCTGCTGTAGCAAGGAGCATTATCATTGAAAGAATCTGTTACGGTGGCATTTAATGAGCTGAGAAAAGAACCTTATGCTTCGATTCTGTGTTACCCAAAATATGATGATGTAGAACTACAGAACCGTCTTGAAGAGCTTGAACTACATGGAGTATCAAATATCGAATTCATGGGAAAATCTAATGCCTTTAACATACCAATTCTTGGAAAAGGTTATGTTGGCATCGTTGTCGTTGCACAGAGATATGGACAACATTTAGCCTTAAAGATTAGAAGAGTAGATGCTGACCGCAGCGATTTACTTCATGAAGCAGAAATGTTGAAGAGAGCAAACGTGGTTGACGTTGGACCTGAATTTGTAGAGGTAAGCAAGAATTTTCTTTTGATGCGGCTTGTTGAAGGGGATTTGTTGCCTACTTGGCTGAAATTCAAACCCGAGCCGACAGTGCTCAGGCAAGTTTTGAGTGAAGTCTTAGAACAAGCATGGCGACTCGATTCCATCGGGTTAGACCATGGAGAGCTCAGCAAAGCGCCTAAGCACATAATTATTGATTACTATCAGCAGCCCTGGCTTGTAGATTTTGAGACTTCAAGTGACAAGAGAAAGCCTGCCAATGTAACAGGTATATGTCAATATTTGATTATGAGTTTTGGACCAATTCCAAAAGCCATAGTTGAAATTGTCGGTGAAAGAGACCGTTCGAAGATCATGGAAACTTTGAGAGAGTACAAGAATAACTCAACACGTGAGGTTTTAGATCGGCTCATTGAAGCAGTTCTTTATTAAACTACAAATCTTATGGGTGCAGTTAATTCGGCAATTCCTTTATCTAAGCCGAGTTCTTTTAGGATGTGATGTAGATTTAGCCATGTTTCAATCTTCTGCTGTTTAGCTATTCGGGTTTTATCAGCTAGCATTGGAACGTTGTTTACAAATATCCAGTCAAGAGTTTCTTCTGCCAACTTCTCTCTCCCAACAGAATAATCTCATGTTACTGGTTTTAAACTGTCTTGATAATTACTTATAGAAGGTGTCTATAGAAAAATATCATAGAACATTCATTACGTTCCTCTATTAGGGTTATGCAACAACCTCTTTTAATCGATTCACCTTGACAGCTTCTTTCAATTCGACCGCTATACGTCTGCCCATGTACATGTTTTCGCCATACCGTAGATAAGCGTAAGGCGACACACCTATACCTACGTTCGTTCCAGCCACAATACGTGCAGAAATCTCGAATGTAAAAATCTTAAGGTCATCAGTGATTACAGTTTCAAGACAGAAAGGACCAATGATTCCTGGTGGTGCTAATTCAGTAGCTTTTTTGTGTACGTTATCGCCCATTCGCATCACTTCGGGCAATAATGATTCACGCAATACAATCGGAAAGTTGCCGACGATTGTGTATGTCGGATTTATTCCGACTTCCAGCTGTTCGCTTGCAGGTATCTTACCAATAGCATCCACAGCGCTCTCATATCTTCTGTCCATTGCCAGTAGCTCTACGTCATCTTTGATTATGCTACTAAAATAGCTTGGATAAACGTTAACACCTAAAGCATATTCCTGTAGATGAATTCTATCAACATCATCTTTCTTCAGTAATCCACGTTTGACCATCTCGTTAAATTTCTTGTAGAAGGATTTTGGAGAATTAGCTAAGAAATAGCCTCTCCCGCCTTTGGCTCCTGGAAGTTTTGCGATGATTAAACGATCAATATCATCTGGAGATTTGAAAGTCTCAGGCAACCTTAGACCAGCTTGTCTTAACCATTCTTCCTGTTCTTTACGGTCTGCTTCCCAACGAAGAAGTTGACGGTTGCCAAACATCGGCACATTAAGGTTATTCTGCAATTCTTCAGTACTAAGATAAGCAGTGAACGAGCCATGAGGAATAAGAATAGAGTTTAGTTTTCGCAGTTTTTGCTGTAACCCCTTATCTAAAAGTTCTGTAAAATTGTCTACGATAATTATTTCATCGGCAAGGGGAAATTTCTTGTACATTATTGCGTCTTTTTCTTTGCAGATAGAAACAGTACGAAAGCCTTCTTCTTTTGCGCCTTTGAAAATGTTCAAGGAAGAATGTGAACCCAATGTGGCTATCGAAAGTTTTCTCTCGTCATATTTAGCAAGTATTTTCTCCATATCTTCGCAGGTTATCATGTCACAACATCAACCAGTTTACCTGCAGTTACGGCTCTTTTAATCTCCATAGCCACTCGTCTGCCAGGTCCTACTTCGAAGCCATATTTGTACTTCATGTATGGCGATGTAGGCTCCACGCATGGACAACCAGGAACACGCGGGCTGACATCAAAAACATAGAACTTCAAATCTTTTGTGACTGCCCCTTGCAAGGCAAATAAGCCGATCATGCCTGGTGGATATTCTTCTTTGCATGTTTGTATGAAGCGCTCGCCGGCGTCAAAGATCATCTCTAATTGACTTTCGCGCATGGTTACGCCAAGGTGTCCAATCTCAATGTTTTGCGTAGGAATGTTTAACTCGAGTTGTTCTTGAGCTGGAAGGTCAAGGATGCCATCGAGGTCAGTTTGTACGCGTTTGTCAAATCCTAATAGGTCTAATTCATCCGTTAATGGTGACCAAAAGAAGTTAGCATTAAATTTGGCTCCGATCACATATTCCTCTATTATGGCTTGGTCCAATGCTTCTAAGGTTATTATGCCCTTCTCTATACGTTCTGAAGCTTTCTTCTTGTATTCTTCAGGAGATGAAGCATAGAAAAAGGCGCGTTCAATGGAGCGTTCCTTTTCTGCCACCTTCACGATAACGAGGCGATCTATTTCTTCTGGTGATTTGAAAGTCTTCGGAGTCAGAATGCCTGCTCGTTGCAGAAGCCATAATTGATTCTTTGGCGTGCCACGTTCTTCAGTTCTTAGCATAAACCTATTCCCTATCATGGGAACTGCGAATTTTTGTTCGATATTTTCGTAACCAGCATAAACGGAGAAGGAGCGATTGGGAACGAATATTGTTTGTAATGAATTTAGTTCTTCAACATGTTCTGGCTTGACGATGTCATGAAATTTATCCAACATGATGACATGGTCAAAGAGATCCGGATAATATTTTGTGTAGGTCCTTTCTCTTCCTCTCTGACAAACAACGACAGTTCTCAAACCTTCTTGATGTGCACCTGAAGCGATTTCAAGTGCTGAATGTGAACCCAAAACACCAATATGGATACTTGCTGTAATGTATGTGTTGACGAGATTTTCTATTCTGTTTTTTATCATGTTCTTTCACCAATCTAGCCTATATTCAGTTATTATTTTTGTTAATGTAGGTACGTCAAAGAACTTATGATTTGTTAATTCATTGGCTGCTGCCATATACATTTGGCTAATGAATTGTTTAAGTCGATCATCAAGTTTCGGTGGCTGTGTTTTAACGAATACCTTCCAATCTTCGGCACCTTTTATCTCAGCTATTTTCTTTGCCTCTTCGATCTGCTTATACCAATTTGTTTTTTTATAGAATTGTCGGGCAATTTCTTTGCTAACATGAAAACCTTCATAGGTAAACCTACATTCATCCAAGGTGCCGATGACATCAACAACCATTAGTTTTCGTATTTCATCAAAGCCTAACTCAATTTTTCCATCTTCATTCTGTAATCTTGCATGACACGCCATCTCAGTGATTGTATCATTGACTTTTGAGAGCATATTTTTTACGGCGATAAATTCAAAGTTTGTTAAGCCAGCAATCTTTTTTGCTTCTTCCCAAGTTAGGTAACGATCAGTTTGCTCTAATTTTGTACTCACATCAAATATTGGTTTTGACAGACGTTCTCTAGGTTTCGGATAATGATCTAAACCCAGCTGCTGAAGAGTTGTTTTTCCCTGTTCTAGCCGCTTGAAAATAGAGGAACCTTCAGGTAAACCGTTTCTGTAAATGATTTCCAGCGGAATGAGGCAATTCTTAAGCTTAGATGTATAAACGCTATAATCATATGTTATTTTGTCTTGTTCTGAATGTATTTTAGGCCTATAGACATTGACTAGGTTGACTTCCATAATACTGCTTGGTTGTTGTAGGTCTTTGAATCTAACAACATTTCCAGTGGAAGAATCGACTAAACCTCTATAATGAGTTTTAATATTCTGTTCTCCTAACCTTTCAAAACAATATGCACCCATCAGGCATAATGCTGCACCTTTACCCTCAATATGATCTGGCATTTCACCCCAGTCAAAGACTGAATAGCGATCCGAAAAATGAAAACGTCCAATTCCTAACGAATCTATCGTGGGCTTCTCAATTATTTCAAGATCTTTAACGCTGCCCATGGTTATCGCCATAATTCTTGGAATGACATATCATTGTGGATTTATATCGTTTTAGCCAAGGCAGAATCTAGTCTTAGCTGCGCGCGTCGTTCATTTCGCTTTCTTGGCTATCTCATCGGCTTTTTCAATATCTTTTTTCTTGCTCAATTGATAATCCTTTATGGTTTCAGCTAATTTCTTATCATTCAGAGCAAAGATTTTTGCTACAACGATCGCTGCACTCTCAGGTTCTATAGTTACAACTGAGCCTATACCGCTTGGAACTCGGAGCGAAGAGAAAACATCTACACCTCCGTATTTTTCTGAGTAAGGTGGACAAGCCACTACGGGTTTAATCGTGTTGGCATCGACAAGACCGCTCAAAGCATTGGAGCGTCCTGCCACAGTAATGTAAACAACATTTTCTTCTTCTAATTCTCTTAGTATTGCAAGAACTTTTTCAGGGGTTTTATGGGCTGAAGCAATGCGAAATTCGTAGCTTACTTCAAAGGCTTTAAGGTATTTCGCTATTTCTTTGGAAAAATCTAAGTCTCTTTCTGAGCCCATAAGGATTATTGCTTTTGCTGGCAACCATTAGCACCAAAACAAGGTATAGGCAACTTGCTAATTAGTTTTAATGTCAAAATCAGAAAACTGCGAAAACACTAAAGGAAAATAGATTCTTCTTGAATTGATATTCAAGGCGACTTTCATGGTGTTACGGCTATTTCTGATTTGTGATGATTTAATAGTGATCCGAACCTAGCAGATACAGCCAGAAAGATAGCAGCAATAATAAATGTAATAGAATAGCCTAGGTAAAATGAAGTGAATCCTGAAAGCAGAGAGCCAAGCATAGTTGCAATTCCTACTAGTGCGCCGTAAACGCCTAAGGATGAGCCTTGTCTTCCGCTATGAAGTGTATTAAAAACCATGGTATTTGATGCGGTGTAATAAATCGAGTAGGCAAATCCTGCTGCGATTGGGTAAAAAATTAATGCAGGTATCAAGTAAAATTGTCCAGAGATAATTAGTAGCGACAAGCCCAGAAAGCCATATGCTAAGCCCTGAGTACAAGGCTATAGGTTGATGCCGTCACAGGAGATTTCTTCTCAGTGTAAGGTCCCGCGTATCTAAAGGAAAGTATCTGAACTATCATTACTACGGTAATGACTAAGAAGATCAAGAAATTAGACACATTATTTGCTTCTAAAGAAGGAATGATTGACGTATTGAAAACTCCAGTTCCAAGATAGAACAAAAATATGGAAAAGTACAGGATTGGCACATCTCTTGTAAGCTCATATTTTAGACCTCTAAAGATGCTCTTAAAATCATTCAGATGTGGAACTCTTAGAAATAAGATTGGGATAGCACGAAGTCTATGAAAGAAGCTGGGTTTGTTTAAGACTATCGCTTGCTGCTCGAAGACTACCTTGGGTTCTTTAGTCATGAGAACAGCCATAGCGGCGGAGATAATTGAAAGGATAGCCAAAGGAAGCACTAGGCGCGCGCGTAAACAAGAGGAAAAAGAATACCCCAAGCTACACCAAGAATAACGCCAATCATTTGTCCAATACTTGTTACCATTGATAATCTAGCTAATGCAGTCGCCCATTTCTGTTTCTGTTCAGTTTCCATTACAAGTAGGTTCAACGGAGTCGTTGAAGCAGTAGTAATGAATGAAAACGTGGCATAGAGTAATGAAACCCAATATTCTGTGTTGGCAAATAGAAATAAAACTAGAACTATGGTAGAAGCCAAATAACTTGCCACAATTATACTTCTTCGCTTCTCGAAGCGATCAGAAACTAATCCCCAAACTAAGGCGGCGGGAACACTGACTGCACTAAATAAGGTGATGGCTAGCGCGACATCAATTACTGTTCCATTAAGGCCGAGTATTAAAAGCTGAATTAATGTTGACACAGGACCAAGCGAAATATTAAAAGGAATAGTAGCGTCAATCCAAGCAACAGATTTTTGAGTTTGAATCTCAACCTGACCGTCCTTCAAACTATCAGTTGAATCCTTCAAAATATGTTGCTTCCTCAAAACTGAGGGCTTCACTCTACTATAATAGATTATTCGGTTTATATCTGAACAGCAGCAGTAACTTTGCTTTTTTCCTCTTTTTTATGCATTAGGTGATTGCAGCAGCGCGCGGGCTGGAGGGCGAAGGTTTTAAATTCTTAAGAGTTAAAGCTACATTGCAACGTTAAAACCCTCTTTTCCTTTGTTTTGGCTATCTTCCATCCGTCTATCCACGCATGTTTTGCGTTAAGGTCAAGTGAAAATTGGAAGTTCTCAGGCAGTTCCTTTTGGACACTCATTAAACATTTGACCTTTTTTCTTTTTGTTGAAATAGCTAATTAGAGAAAATTGTAGTACACTTCCAGCACCATTTGCAATAAGCCATGTCCAAGCGCCAAAATATGGAAAAGCCACTGCAAAAATAGCAGTTCCTATAAGAAAAACTATAACTCCAATAATATTAAATTTTATGAAACGCACTATCCAAGTTTTTGCCTTTCTTTGGTTCTGTTCTTCAAT